>NZ_JBODRQ010000010.1:0-51574 GCF_050633025.1 Aeromonas sp. | reverse complement strand
CCGACCGACTCGGCATCAGTCCGCGCACCCTGCGCTACAAGCTGGCCCAGATGCGAGATGCGGGGATCGAGTTTCCTGCCTGAGTCAGGCTGCTGTCTCATATAGAGGGAAGTATCACTATGTGGGAGCCGTCATGGTCTTGATGGCGGCTCTCGATTATCATAGGGCCCTTGGCGTTTTGAGCCGGAGCCTTGTTTTTATTGGTAAAACAGGGAATCGCGCCGTTATATAAGGGCCCCTTATGATCTCTCATCGAAAATTGGAAACCGTACTCAACCACCTGCTTGAGCCCCACGCCATCAAGGATTACTGCCCCAACGGCTTGCAAGTGGAGGGGCGTGAGCGTATTCGCAAGGTGGTGACCGGTGTCACCGCCAGTCAGGCGCTTATCGATGCGGCGGTGGCTGCCGAGGCCGATGCCATCCTGGTCCATCACGGCTACTTCTGGAGCGGTGAACCGGCCCAGATCACCGGCATGAAGCAGCGTCGGCTCAAGACCCTGCTGACCCACGATATCAACCTGTTTGCCTACCATTTGTCGCTGGATGTTCACCCCGAGGTGGGTAACAACGCCCAGCTCGCCAAGCTGCTCGACATCAAGGTGCGTCGCGGTCTGGAGCCGTGGAACAGCAAGAGCGTCGCCATGGTGGGCAAGCTGGAAGAGCCGATGAGCGGCCGCGATTTTGCCAAGCTGATTGCCGAGCGCCTTGGCCGCGAACCACTCTATTGTGGCGATACCGGCCCTGAGCTTATTCGTTCCGTGGCCTGGTGCACCGGCGGCGGTCAGAGCTACATCAATCTGGCGGCGGAGCAGGGCATCGATGCCTTTATCTCCGGCGAGGCTTCAGAGCAGACCATTCACACCGCCCGCGAGATGGGGATGCACTTCTACGCCGCGGGCCATCACGCTACCGAGCGTTACGGCGTCAAGGCGCTGGGGGAGTGGCTGGCAACCGTGCACGGGCTGGATGTCACCTTTATCGATATCGATAATCCGGTGTAAGTTCGATTAGCCGCGTAGCGGCGTAATCGGACATGACTGCAGCAATTGTGCGGGTAGCTAGAAATGACAAGGGAGGCCTAAGCCTCCCTTGTCACATGTTGCATACTGTGCTTGGCGGTTACTCGCAGGCGTAACCAGCGGGGCCCAGCAGGGCGCCATCCAGTTGCACGGCGCCATCTACCATCTGCAGCCTGCCTTCGCAGAACCAGCGCACTACCAGCGGGTAGATGCTGTGCTCCTGCGCCTGTACCCGTGCTGCTACCTCGTCCGCCGTGTCCCCTTCAAAGATGGGCACGCGGGCCTGCAGGATCACCGGGCCCCCGTCCAGCTCTTCAGTGACGAAGTGGACGCTGGCGCCGTGTTCACTGTCACCGGCATCGATAGCGCGTTGGTGGGTGTGCAAGCCCTGATACTTGGGCAGCAGGGAGGGGTGGATATTGATCATCCGCCCGGCGAAATGGCGCACCAGATCGCCGCTCAATATCCGCATAAACCCGGCCAGCACCACCAGATCCGGCTGATAGTCTGCCATCAGCGCCAGCAGGGCGGCATCATACTCCTCCCGGCTGGCAAACTGCTGCTGGGCCAGAATGGAGGTCGCCACCCCTGCTTCTTTGGCGCGAACCAGACCATAGGCATCAGCCTTGTTGCTGATGACGCCGACCACCTGACCTGCAATCTTGCCGCTGGCACAGTGGTCGAGGATCGCCTGCAGATTGCTACCGCTGCCGGAGATTAGGACGAGGATCCGCATCATTTGATGACGACCTGCTCCTCACCGTCGGCTGCCTTGGCGATATGACCGATGTGCCATGCGTTTTCACCTTCCGCCTTGAGCAGGGTCAGCGCCTTCTCCAGCTGGTTGGCGGGCAGGGCGATGATCATGCCGACACCGCAGTTGAAGGTGCGATACATCTCGTGACGGGTGACGTTGCCAGCCTGCTGCAGCCAGCTGAACACCGCCGGCCACTGCCAGCTCTGCTCATCGATCACCGCTTGACTGTTGGCTGGCAGTACGCGCGGGATGTTCTCCCAGAAGCCACCGCCGGTGATGTGGGAGAGGGCGTGGATCTCGCACTCCTTGATGAGCTTGAGCACAGGTTTCACATAGATGCGGGTCGGCTCCAGCAGGGCGTTGGCCAGGGTGGTGTCGCCCAGCGGCTGATGCACATCGGCTTTGGAGACTTCCAGAATTTTACGGATCAGTGAGAAGCCGTTGGAGTGAGGGCCGCTGGCAGCCAGCGCGATCAGGGCATCCCCTTCACCGACCTTGCTGCCGTCGATGATTTCGCTCTTCTCCACCACACCGACGCAGAAACCGGCGATGTCGTAGTCTTCCCCTTCATACATACCCGGCATCTCGGCGGTCTCGCCGCCCACCAGGGCACAGCCGGATTGCTCGCAACCGGCACCGATCCCGGTGACTACCGCGGCTGCGGTGTCCACGTCCAGCTTGCCGGTTGCATAGTAGTCGAGGAAGAACAGCGGTTCGGCGCCCTGTACGATCAGGTCATTGACGCACATGGCCACCAGATCTATGCCCACGGTGTCGTGCTTCTTCAGGTCGATGGCGAGGCGCAGCTTGGTGCCCACACCATCGGTACCGGAGACCAGTACCGGCTCCTTGTAGCCTGCAGGGATTTGACACAAGGCCCCAAAGCCGCCAAGACCACCAAGGACTTCAGGACGACGAGTGCGCTTTGACACGCCCTTGATACGTTCAACCAGTGCATTGCCGGCATCGATATCCACGCCAGCATCCTTGTAGCTCAGTGAGGTTTTGTCAGTCACGAGTAGTCCCCGTCATGTAAAGAAGTGGAGGGTAAAATTCGGGGCGTATTCTAACAGTGGTGGTGAAAAACCAGAAAGGAAATCGTTTGCGCGACTTTGCGCAAAACTGCTCTACAAGCGGCGGCTTTTGTTGTATGATTCCGCGATTTTTTTGCGGCAGGTTAGAGGAGATAATAATGAAAGTCGTTGAAGTCAAACACCCCCTGGTCAAACACAAGATCGGTCTGATGCGTGAAGGCGATATCAGCACCAAGCGTTTCCGTGAACTGGCCAAAGAAGTGGGCAGTTTGTTGACCTATGAAGCTACCTCTGACTTCGAAACCGAGAAGGTTACCATCGATGGCTGGAATGGGCCAGTAGAAGTTGACCAGATCAAGGGCAAGAAGGTAACCGTCGTACCCATCCTGCGTGCCGGCCTTGGCATGATGGATGGCGTGCTGGAGCACATCCCGAGCGCCCGCGTCAGCGTGGTCGGTATCTACCGCGATGAAGAGACCCTGCAACCGGTTCCCTATTTCGAGAAGATCGTCAGCAACATCGAAGAGCGTCTGGCGCTGGTCATCGATCCGATGCTGGCCACCGGCGGCTCCATGATCGCCACCATCGATCTGCTGAAGAAGAAAGGCTGCCAATCCATCAAGGTGCTGGTATTGGTTGCCGCGCCGGAAGGGATCAAGGCGCTGGAAGCCGCTCACCCTGACGTAGAGCTGTTCTGTGCCTCCATCGACCAGGGCCTGAACGAGAAAGGCTACATAGTGCCTGGCCTGGGCGATGCCGGCGACAAGATCTTCGGTACCAAGTAACTTAATGCTTTAACCTGCTTCCCATGTGGAAGGGGTGATCGGAGCCGGCGCATCGCCGGCTCTGCTGTTTGTGGCCGCTTGTGCCAGCCTTGCCGCAGGGCGCGCCTTGCCGCTACCATAAGCACACTCTCCCATTTCGAGACTCTGTTCATGTTCAAACGTGTTGTGACCGCCCTCTGCTGCGGCTTGTCATTCATGGCCTCGGCTGCTCAGGTGACCGACCTCTATCAGGGCAAGGCCCCGACCAGTGGTGACATGGTGGCCGCTCAAGGGCAGGCTCTCGGTCAGGTGCTGATCAAGGTGACCGGCAAGCGAGACATCCTCACCCAGCCGGTGGTGCTCAAGGCGCTGGCGGCCCCGGGCGACTATGTCAAAAACTATGGCTATCAGGATCAGGACGCCGTCAAGTATCTGAAAGCCGAGTTCAAGAGTGACAAGGTCAACAGCCTGGTCTCCGAGAGCCAGTTTGCCCTGCTTGGCCCGGCTCGTCCCCAGATGGCTATCTGGCTAGTGGTGGATCAGGGTGAGCGTCACTTGCTGGCGGATCAATCCAGCGATGGTTGGGCGCAAGCCTTGCGCGAGCAGGCCCAGACGCTGGGGCTGCCCATCAGCATTCCGCTGATGGATCTCGATGACAACATGGCGGTCAGTGCCACCGACGTCTGGGGACGCTTTGCCAACCCGATTTTGCAGGCAAGCCAGCGCTATGGCGCCGAGATGGTGGTGTTGGGCAAGCTGACACCGGAAGGTGACAAGTGGAGCATCGATTGGGGACTCTACGGCCCCAAAGCGGCCGGTGAAGTGACCGAGCTGACCCGAGGCAACACCACGGGCACTCAAGTCGAAGTGGCGCAAGGGTTTGTCGATACCCTGGCGGCCTGGCTGGTGAAAAACTACGGTGCCCGTATCTCGGGTCCGGCAACCAGCCAGACCCTGGTGGTAGATGGCCTCTCCGAAGTGGACAGCATGATCGCCGTGCAGAAGATGCTGCAGGGGATGGCCAACGTCAGCAAGGTGGCGATCGGCAAGCTGGAAGGCAATCAGGTCACCTTCAACTTCACCCTGCAGGGGGATCAGAGCGAGTTGGTGCGGGCGCTGCAGCTTGAGAGCCGTTTGCGCAAGGTTGACGATAATGGCAACGGTTTGCGTTACCAATGGTCGCAGCCCTGATTTTATAAGGCTTTTGTAGACCGCCCGGCTCGTCCGGGCGGTTCTCTATCTGCCTTTGCGATGATACACTTAGCCACAAATGTCACAGTCAAAGCCCAACGAGTGAAGCAACCGGCCCAACTGTCTTTAGCCGTACAACTACCGGATGATGAAACCTTCGTCAGTTTTTATCCCGGCAACAATGCTCATCTGATCACCGCCCTCAAGAATGCGGCCATTGGTCAGGGCTCACCTTTCCTCTATTTCTGGGGAGCCAAGGGATCCGGACGCTCTCATCTGCTCCACGCCACCTGTGCCGAGGTCAACGCCCGCGATGCGGCGGCGGCCTATCTCTCCCTCGATCAATTTGAACAGCTCGATCCCAGCATGCTCGATGCCCTCGAAAGTCTGCCGCTGGTCTGCCTCGACAGTCTTGAAGCGATAGCCGGCAATGCAGTGTGGGAGCGGGCGCTGTTCGATTTCTACAATCGATGGCAGGAGAAGGGCGAGGGGACGCTGGTGGTCACCGGTTGTAGTGCCCCGCGCAAACTGGGACTGCAACTGCCGGATCTCGCCTCGCGCCTCGATTGGGGGGTGAGTTTCCATCTCGAAGAGTTGGATGATGAAGGCAAGCTCAGTGCCCTGCAGCTGCGTGCCGAGCTGCGGGGCTTCAAACTGCCCATCGATGTGGGCCGCTTCCTGCTCAACCGCCTCTCCCGCGATATGCGAACCCTGCTTACCACCCTCAATCAGCTTGACAACGCCTCATTTCGCGCCAAGCGCAAGCTGACCATCCCCTTTGTCAAAGAGATCCTCGAACTCTAATCCTGTTGAGGGTATGCGGTTGGGCTTGTGTATGGCGTCTGAATTGCAGAGAAAGTCAATCCGGGCGTGATGACCAGTCTCTTATCCAAAAGTCCCCGGCATCGGCTGGGGATTATATTGAACTGATTTTTCATCCCGTGATCTGGGCCTTTCACCTTCTTCCACTCAGATCCTGACATCCCCCTCACTTAACCAGCTCTTCGGGCCCGGTTTGGCCACAGCCCCCCCTGTCCCCGCAGACGGGTTTCCCTCGTTATCTCCCTTGTGCATGTTTGGATGGGGGGATATGTGCCTGTTAGCAGCGGTTACCGGCGCGAGCGACCCGTCCTTGGGCCAGCAGTTGATAGCTGCCGGTCGCTGCAGGAATAAAGGCAGATTGCCCCTTTTCCAGACGCAGTGACTGTTCACCCTGCTTGAGGGTCACGGTGTCATCGATGGCAAACAGGATCTCGGCGCTGGCAGTGGTGAGCTGATGCTCGCCAGCCGGGTAGACGCTGAAAGTGAAGTCAGGTACCGGCACGTCGAAGTGCTGTACCGCACCATCACAGCGGGGGGGCAGCAGGATCTGGTCATCCGGTTTGGCCTGGCAGCGCGTGCAGTCCAAGAGCTCTGCCACGTCGATGTATTTGGGGGTGAGACCGGCGCGCAGCACGTTGTCCGAGTTGGCCATGATCTCGAGGCCGGTGCCGCGTACATAGGCGTGCGGGGTGCAGGCATCGAGGAACATCGCCTGCCCGGGCTTGAGGGTTACCACGTTCAGCAGCAGCGGCGAGAAGAGGCCTACGTCTCCCGGGTACTGGACCGCCAGACTGGTGATGAGGGCAAACGTCTCCTCATCCTGATGGGCGGCGGCATAGGTCAGGAGCCCTGCCAGCGCCTCGTCCTTGCGCGCCCCTTCCAGTACCAGCAGCTGGTGGAAGAAGTGCTGCAGGCCCGCTTCATTCTGGTTGGCGGCAAGGGCTGCGGTCAGCTCGGCGATGGCCGCCAGATTGACCCGCTCGAACAGTGCCAGAATGGCCGGGATAGCGCGAAAACCGTTCATCGCCTGATAGGGGGTGAGGGCAAACACCAGCTCGGGTTTGTGGTTCGGGTCCTTGTAGTTGCGATTGCTCGCCTTGATATCGATGCCTGCGGCCTCCTCTTTGGCAAAGCCCGCTTCAGCCTGAGCCTTGCTCGGGTGCACCTGAATGGAGAGAGCCTTCTCGGCACACAACACCTTGAACAGGAATGGCAGGCTGCCAAAACGGGCGAGGGTGGCCTCACCCAGCACGGCGGCGGGGGCTGCGTCGAGCAGGGTGGAGAGCTTCTGTGTACTCCCTGCCAGCGTCACTTCAGAGCAGCCGTTGGGGTGAGCACCCATCCACAGCTCAGCCTGAGGTTTGCCTTGCGGGTTGGGAATGCCAAACAGCGTGGTCAGAGAGTCATGGCTGCCCCAGTCGTAGCCTTGAATCGGGTTTTGCATCAACAGAAAGGAGGGCAGATCGCTACTGCTCATAAGGGATGCCTCATTTAGTTTGAATAAATGTGTTCGTGTGAAGAAAAGGGTGGAATTGATAGTCCGTGCCGGACTATAACATGGGCCATTGCGCGCGCCGCAATCGCTTGCCTCTCTCTTGATCAGGATCACCATGAGTATCATCTTCAACCAGCTGCTCGACGGCGCACTCGGCGAACAGGTTCCTTTTGACCAAATCTGGTTTGCCAGCGAACAGGGGGTGCCACCCAGCTTCAGTTATCAGGTCAACTTTCCCCGCCTCGAGCTGGTTTTTAGCGGTGAGTATCTCAACCAGATTTGGGACAGGGAGGGTGGTTGCAAGGAGATCTGCGTGTTGCCGGGACAGGCGCTCTATATCCCTCCCAATGGCTGGAACAAGCCGCTCTGGACCACGGACTGCTCGGTACTGAGCCTGCTGTTTGGCAAACGCCAGCTGGGGTTCAGTCTGGTGAGCAAGCGCCGTGAAGACCCGGACTTTTTCGATGTGCAAAAGCACAGCATCATGGCGCGGGCGGGCCATGTGATTGAACATATTCTGGCTGCGCTCAACGTGCTGACCGAGGATCCCGGTCGCTCCCCCACCGATGAGCATCTGCTACAGGCATTGCTGGCGAGTGCTCGTCAGCTGCTACTGGAGTCCGCTGCGGATCGACCACGAGGGGCTGAGCTTTTTCACGGGATCTGCATCTATATCCAGGAGAACTTTCACCGTCCCATTACCCGTGACTCCATCGCTGGCCGCTTCAATGTGTCGGCCAGCCATCTCTCCCACCTGTTTCGTGAACAAGGTCATATGCGCCTTGCCGATTACATCAGCTGGGTGCGGATCGACCGGGCCAAATTCATGCTGAAAAAGTACCGTTTCCGTCTTGAAGAGGTGGCGAGTCGCTGCGGTTACAGCGACGTGAACTACTTCTGCCGGGTGTTCAAACAGAAGACCGGCTTGACCCCTTCACAGTACCGTTCCCTGAGTCAGCCGCAGGCGGCCAGCGAGCTGGAGGGATAACGGGGCGGGGTTGGGAAGGCGTTGTAGCAGCGTACTGGCGGGTGGCTACCTCTTTGGTCTGACATGCTTGCTTGTCGTTTTATTATGAAAATGAATGGGCTAAGATGGCCGCGCGCAACAAACAAGTTGATAACAAACGGAAGTTAGGAGATGCCGATGGAAAGCAAAGTAGTAATCCCGACACAGGGCCAGAAAATCACAGTCGATGCCAGCGGCAAGCTGCAGGTTCCCAACCATCCGATCATTCCGTTTATCGAAGGGGATGGCATCGGTGTTGACGTCACCCCGGCCATGTTGAATGTGGTGAATGCTGCGGTCGAGAAAGCCTACAAAGGCGAGCGCAAGATCGCCTGGATGGAGATCTACACCGGCGAGAAGTCGACTCATGTCTATGGCGAAGGTGCTTGGCTGCCGGCCGAAACCCTGGATTTCATTCGCGAATACTGTGTGGCCATCAAGGGCCCGCTGACCACGCCGGTCGGTGGCGGTATCCGCTCTCTCAACGTGGCGCTGCGTCAGGAGCTGGATCTCTACATCTGCCTGCGCCCGGTGCGTTACTATGACGGCACCCCGAGCCCGGTGAAACGTCCTGATCTGACCGACATGGTGATCTTCCGCGAAAACGCCGAAGACATCTACGCCGGTATCGAATGGAAGGCCGACAGCGCCGAAGCGAACAAGGTGATCGCCTTCCTGCAAAACGAGATGGGCGTGAAGAAAATTCGCTTCCCGGAGTCCTGCGGGATCGGCATCAAGCCGATGTCCAAGGCCGGTACCGAGCGTCTGGTGCGTGCCGCCATCGAGTATGCCATCGACAACGATCGCGACTCCGTGACCCTGGTACACAAGGGCAACATCATGAAGTTCACCGAAGGTGCCTTCAAGGATTGGGGTTATGCTCTGGCCCAGAACGAGTACGGTGCCCAGCTGATCGACGGCGGCCCCTGGTGCTCCTTCAAGAACCCGAAAACCGGCAAGACCATCGTCATCAAGGATGTCATCGCCGACGCCTTCCTGCAGCAGATCCTGCTGCGCCCGGCCGAGTATGACGTCATCGCCTGTATGAACCTCAACGGTGACTACATCTCCGATGCGCTGGCCGCTCAGGTAGGCGGTATCGGTATCGCACCGGGTGCCAACATCGGTGACGGTGTGGCGCTGTTTGAAGCGACCCACGGTACTGCGCCGAAATATGCCGGTCAGGACAAGGTCAACCCGGGTTCCCTCATCCTCTCCGCCGAGATGATGCTGCGCCACATGGGTTGGGTCGAAGCGGCCGATCTCATCATCAAGGGGATGGAAGCGGCGATCCGCAACAAGACCGTCACCTATGACTTCGAGCGTTTGATGGAAGGGGCCACCCTGCGCTCCTGCTCCCAGTTTGCTCAGGACATGATCGACCAGATGTAATCAGTTGTTCCTTGTCTGCACGGCAGCTCCGGCACCATGAGCGGTAGTGCAAGTCAGTTAAGAGAATGTGGGTCACGATACCATAGGTATAAGGAGTGACGAATGAGGGAGGCATGATGCCTCCCTCTTTTTATTGCGAGCCGTTAGGGCAAGGGCTGAAGCCAAATTGGCGCTGTAACCATGGAGTCATTTTTGATATTCATTCTATCGAATATCTAATCACAAAGATGGTGGGCTTATTTTTTTGTTAAATGAAGGAAATGGCTTGGGGCCGGGTGCCCGGGATTGTCAGTCTCCGGAGTAGCCAGACCAAAAAGTCATCGCAGGATCAGCCGTGTTGGCGGCGGTCGTTGGCCTGGGCGAGCAACATGCGGCTTTCACGCAGGAACTGGTCGGCATGTTCGCCGAAGAAACCGGAGACTTGCGAGAAGGCCTCGATGAAACCGTCCCTATCCCCCCGCTCCAGCAGCCCCAGCGCTTCGCCGAAGTTTTGGTAGTAGCGACGGATCATCGCCAGATTCTGCGGTGACGACAAAATGATGTCGGCATAGAGGTGGGGATCCTGAGCGAACAGCCGCCCCACCATGGCGAGCTCCAGCCGGTAGATGGGGGAGCTCAAACTCAGCAGGCGATCCAGATTGGCCTGCTCCCGGGAGAGGTGCAAGCCATAGGCAAAGGTGGCGAAGTGACGCAGTGCCTGAATGAGGGTCATCGCCTCATCGTGGGCCTTGGCTTCCACCTGTTGCAAGCGGGCGCCCCAGATGGTCATCTGATCCAGCAGCCATTGGCTGGCGGCGGGGTCACGACCCTGGCAGCAGACGATCACCTGCTTGGCGAGACTCGCCACATCCGGCCCGAACATGGGGTGCAGTCCCAGTACTGGCCCTTGGTGCACCGCCAGCATATGTTCGAGCGGTGCCGCCTTCACGCTGGTGACATCGACCAGCAGGCAGTGGGCGGGCAGGTTGCCGAGGCGATCGATGATCTGGCAGGTGATATCGATGGGCACCGCCACCATCACCAGACCGGCTCCGGCGAGGATCTCGTCAGCGCGCGGCCAGTCGGCTTGTTCCAGCGTCTCGACCCGATATCCTGAGAGGCCGAACATATGACCGAACAGCCGACCAAGCTGGCCCTGACCGCCGATGATGACCACCTTGCCAAGATCCGGCTTTATGCATTTGAAGCCTGTATCTTTCTCGCTGGCATAAGATTCACGCATCACCCGGCGCAGCACGTCTTCGATGAGATCGCCGGGCACCCCCAACTGCTCGGCCTCAGCGCGGCGGCGGGCCAGCATGCTCGCTTCCCGATCCGGTGCATAGATGGGCAGGCCGTGGCGGCTCTTTACCTCACCCACTTCTCCCACCAGGGCCAGACGGGCGGCCAGCAGATCGATCAGCTGCTTGTCCACCGCATCTATCTTGTCCCTGAGTACATTTAACTCTTCAGCCATATCCAGTCCCTGCTGGCGCCGCGAGCGGCGGCGCCCTGAAATTCAAGATGCAACAAGGTATCACGGCGTGAACGGCTTGATGCCACCAGCAGTGATACCTCGATTGTTCAATAGGTTACGCCAAGATACCACGGCTTACCGCGCAATTCTGCCCTTGAGAGGGTCAGCCAGCTGGTTGTGGCAGCGGGCCAGCAGGGTGGCGGTGGTGTCCCAGTCGATGCAGGCATCGGTGATGGAGACCCCGTAGCGCATCTGCTGCTTGGGCTGCTCGCTGGACTGGTTTCCCTCGAACAGGTTGGATTCGAGCATCACCCCGATGATGGAGCGGTTGCCCTCCTGGATCTGGTGGATGACGTTGTCGGCCACCTTGGGCTGCAAACGGTGATCCTTGCTGGAGTTGCCGTGGCTGCAATCCACCACAAGGCTCGGCAGCAGGCCCGCTTTCTCCAGCGCCTCTTCCGCCAGCGACACGTTGACCGAGTCATAGTTGGGATGTTTGCCGCCGCGCAGGATCACGTGGCCATCCGGGTTGCCCTGGGTCTGCAGCAGCGCAACCTGGCCCTGCTGGTTGATCCCCATAAAGGCGTGAGGGGAGGAGGCCGCCTGCAGCGCATTGATGGCAGTCCCCAGGTTGCCGTCGGTGCCGTTCTTGAAGCCGACCGGCATGGAGAGGCCGGACGCCATCTCCCTGTGGGTCTGGGATTCGGTGGTGCGGGCGCCGATGGCGGACCAGGAGAAGAGCTCGGCCAGATATTGCGGGCTGATGGGGTCGAGCGCTTCGGTGGCCAGCGGCAACTCCAGCTCCGCCAGCCAGCAGAGCAGCTCGCGGGCACGGTGCAGCCCCAGCTCCACATCGAAGGTGCCATCCAGATTGGGGTCGTTGATAAAGCCTTTCCAGCCGACCGTGGTGCGCGGCTTCTCAAAGTAGACCCGCATGACAATGTAGAGAGAGTCCTGATAGGCATCATGCAGCGCTTTGAGTCTGGTTGCGTACTCTTTGGCGGCATCCATGTCGTGGATGGAGCAGGGACCACAGATCACCAGCAGCCGGTGATCGCGGCGGTGAATGATGTCGGCGATGGTAGTGCGGGCCCCTTGCACGAATGCCAGCGCCTTGTCGGAGATGGGTAACTTCTCCTTGAGCTGGGCAGGCGTGATCATCACTTGTTCGGACTGGATATGGATGTTGTTCAGGGGGTCTCTGTGCATGATTTCATTCTCTCTACTGTATTAAGCCAAAAGCAGTCGTACCGATATATTTACACTGGTACCTGCTTTGTTACGCAACCGCCCTCACCTTACCAAGTAAAAACAAACAATCAAGTGAAACCAGCTGATTTAGCGCTAAAAGTCAGATAAAGGAGTCGGTATATAGCGCAAACAGGAATAACGCAGAGAGATTTTCGGAGGTTTTTAGTTGTTTTTGTAATTTAATGTTTACATTCTTGGCGGTGTGAGGGTTTGTAGCCACGCAATAGCAAGAGGGAGCCATTATGGCTCCCTCTGCGATGGAGGTCTGGCTGCGGATCCGCGCTTATTGCTGCCTCTTCAGTTCTTTGTTCAGACGAGTGAGCATCTCCTGAGTAACCAGTACGATGCCCTGCTCGGAGCGGTAGAAGCGACGGGCATCTTCATCGGCGTTTTCACCAATCACCGTGCCTTCCGGCAGTTTGCACCCTTTATCGATCACAACCCGGCGCAGTCGGCAACCTGCACCTATCTCCACACCCGGGAAGATAACGGCTTGATCCAGGGTACAGAAGGAATCGACCCGTACATTGGTAAAGAGCACCGAACTCAGGATAAAGGAGCCACTGACGATGGTTCCGCCCGAAAACATCGAGTTGATGGTCATGCCGTGCTGACCGTTTCGGTCCTGTACGAACTTGGCGGGGGGGGTCAGGTTCTGACTAGTCCAGATAGGCCACTCCTGATCGTAGATATCCAGCTCCGGAGTGACTGAAGCGAGATCCATGTTGGCTTCCCAGAAGGAGTCCACTGTGCCCACATCGCGCCAGTAGGGTCGACGATCCGGACTGCAGCCGACACAGGACATGCCAAACGGGTGAGCGAATGCGGTGCCCTCTTTCACCACGCGGGGGATCACGTCCATGCCGAAATCGTGGTGGGAGTGCTCGTTGGCAATATCCTCTTCCAGCAGCTGATAGAGATATTCGGCATCGAAGATATAGACGCCCATGGAGGCCAGTGCAGTGTCTGCTTTGCCCGGCATGGCGGGCGGGTTGGCCGGTTTCTCGACGAAAGCGTTGATCTTGCGATCTTTATCCACAGCCATTACCCCGAAGGCGCTTGCTTCACTGCGTGGCACTTCGATGCAGGCCACGGTCACCTTGGCCCCCATATTGACGTGGTCGAGCAGCATGGCGGCGTAATCCATCTTGTAGATGTGATCGCCAGCCAGCACCACCACATATTTGGGGGCGTGATCGCGGATGATATCCAAGTTCTGGTAGACCGCATCGGCGGTTCCCCGGTACCAGTTAACCTCATCCACCCGCTGCTGGGCGGGGAGCAGATCGATAAATTCGTTCATCTGGTAGCGCAGGAAAGACCAGCCCGATTGGAGATGGCGCAACAAACTGTGGGATTTGTACTGGGTCACGACACCGACCCGGCGAATGCCGGAGTTGATGCAGTTGGAGAGCACGAAATCGATAATGCGGAATTTGCCGCCAAAATGAACTGCAGGTTTGGCCCGGTTGTCGGTTAACTGTTTGAGGCGACTACCCCGCCCTCCTGCGAGTACCAAGGCCATGGTCTCGTTCAGCAACTGTCTGGATTTTGCTGTATTGGCAGGTTGTAACAACATCTCATATCCTTTTGTAGATAAATCACCACAATCTTGCCTCCTTTGAGCCCTAAAGAAAGTGCTTTCAATCACATATTTTGGTTTTTAACGTAAATAAATGAGTTATTTGTTATTAGTGGTGGCGAGTTAAACCGTCATTGCATTCAATATGGGAGGTTGTCAATTGAGGCGAATCGAGCGACAAAAGCGGTAGCGAGAGACTGAGAAGAGGGATGGAAAAAGCCCCGGCCAATGGTTGGCAAGGGCATAGTTGGTAGAGGCTCGATTAGGCGACTCTGGTTAGCAAGGATCAGGCTGCGTTGGCCAGTGGCTCCTCGCTCTTTTTCTGATAGGCCTGCGGGGTGAGGCCCAGCAGTTCCTGCACGGTCGAGGCAACGGTGATGGAGGAGACGGTGCCTACCAGGATCCCGGCAAACAGGGTGAAGGAGAAGCCGTAGAGGGCGTCACCGCCAAACAGCAACAATGCGCCCACGGTAAACAGAGTGGTGCCCGAGGTGATCATGGTGCGACTGAAGGTCGCCTTGATGGCCACATCGGAGCACTCGTGGATCCCCATATGGGTACGCGAGCTCAGCAGGTCCCGCAGTCTGTCCGAGATGACGATGCTGTCGTTGAGGGAGTAGCCGATCACCGCCATCAAACCGGCGATGATGTTCAGATCGAATTCGATCTGAAAGAGTGACAGCAGCCCCAGCGCGACTATGGCGTCATGGACCACCGAGAGCAGGATGGCGATGGCCTGACGCCACTCGAAGCGAAACGCCAGATAGGCCGACATCGCCAGCGAAGCGACCAGCACCGCCAACATCCCCTGCTGGAACAGCTCGGCACCTACCTGTGGGCCGACTATGGTAGTGCGCAGCAACTCGACCGGCATCCCCAACTGCTGGGTCAGCATGGTGGCAAGATCCTCCGCCGGCCAGGGCAGCTCGTGCGGTGGCAGCTTGATCAACCACTCGCTGGGAATACCGGACGAGCTCAGCTCAACGGCTCCCGCCAGTGGGGAGACCAGCATGGCATTGAGCTCATGGGCCTCTTTCAGGGTCTGGATATGAAACTCCAGCAGGATCCCGCCGGTAAAATCGAGTCCTAGGGTCAGACCGTTCACCAGCAAGATTCCGATGCTGGCTACGGTCAGCAGGATAGAGGCCCACAGGCCGATATAACGCCAACGGGTCAGCCCCATGGCAACGATCATTCTCAACATAATTATCTCCTTGGCCATCCAGCTTCAGGCTGTTGGCCCATCGCAACGTGTCGCAACACGCTGGGGAAAAGGGTTCTGCTTTGGTGCGCAGGCCATGTCTGCGCAGCCAACGCCGTTTATCAGAGGGACTGCCCCATTACACCTTCAGCGTGCGCTCGTTGTTACGTCCCCACAGGGGGTTGATGATGGCGCGCGTTCCCCAGATCCCGGTGATCATGCTGGAGAGCAGACCCAGAATAAGGGTGATGGAGAAGCCCTGCAGCGGCCCGGAGCCGATGGAGTAGAGCACCACGGCGCAGATGAGCGTAGTGATGTTGGCATCGAATATGGTGTGGAAGGCCGAGCGATAGCCAAAGTCGATGGCGTTGGCCAGTGAGCCCCCTTCTCGCAGACGGTCCCTGATCCGCTCGAAGATCAGTACATGGGTATCCACCGCCATGCCCACCGTCAGCACCAGACCGGCGATCCCCGGCAGGGTCAGCACGGCGCCCGGCAGCACCGCCAGCATGCCGACCTGCATCAACAGGTTGGCGACCAGCGCCGTGATGGCAACCCAGCCGAATTTGCGGTACCAGGCCATCATGAACAGCATCATGCCCGCCATGCCGAAGGCAAGCGCGGTGAAACCCGCCTCGATATTCTGCATCCCCAGCGTCGGGCCAATGGATCGCTCCTCGAGGATCTTGAGAGGGGCGGTGAGGGCGCCGGCACGCAGCAGCATGGCCAGCTCTTGCGCTTCCGGCAGACTGCCAATGCCGGTGATGCGGAACTGGTTGCCAAGGGCGGTCTGGATGGTGGCGACGTTGATCACCTCGCTCTGGGCACGCAATTTACCCTGGGCGTTGGTCTTGTACTCGGTGAAGACGGTCGCCATCGGCTTGCCCACATGCTGGCGGCTGAACTGGTTCATCTTGCTGCCACCCAGGGTGTCGAGCACGATATTGACCTGGGGCTGGCCCATCTCGCCCATATTGGCGCGGGCATCGACGATGTGCTCGCCGGTCAGTACCGGCTTGCGTGCCATGCCGACGGCCTGACCGCTGCGATCGGCGATATAGAAGTGGCTGTCGGCTTTGGCCTCGTAGAAGGCCAAGGAGGCGGTGGCGCCGATCACCTCTTTCGCCTGCTTGGGGTTGTGTACCCCGGGCAGTTCGATACGGATGCCATCCTGGCCCTGACGCACCACCGAGGCTTCGACGATGCCGAGCTCGTTGATCCGTTTTTTCAGGATCGACAGGTTCTGGGTCACGGCGTTGTTGACCAGCAGGGTACGCTCCGCCTCGCTCAGCACCAGTTTCAGATCATTGCCGGAGCGGGTCAGCTGCCACTGATCCTGACGGGTACCGGCACTCTCCTTGATGATGGCGAGCCAGCTCTCCTGTTCGGCGACCTCCGGCAGGGTGACGGCTACCGCGCCCTGTGCCGTGCGCGTGACGCTGGCGCCGCGCAGGTTGGCTTCACGAAAGCGGGTGCGCAGGGTGTCCACCAGATTCTTGGTCTGATTGTCGATGACAAAGTCCACGTCCACCCCGATCAGCAGCTGGGAGCCGCCACGCAGGTCGAGCCCCAGCTTGATGGGGTCGGCGCCGAGGCGGGTGATCCAGGCCGGTGCGTTGGAGTGAAACTCCAGGGTCAGGGCGGCACTGTCGAGGCCCTGCTGCTCCAGCAGTTGTTTGGCTCTTTGCTGTTCGCCCTGGCTGGCAAAGACCAGCTCTACCCGCTCGGCTTGTTCGATCACCTTGACTGGTGTCAGGTGTTTGTCGCTCAGCAACATCTGCTGCTGGGTGGTCAGGCGCTGCTGTCCGTGCAGGCCGAGGGAGGGCTGCTCACCGAAAAAGGTGGGCAGGGAGTAAAAGGTAAAGGTCAACAGCATCAACAGCAGCAGTGCGTACTGCCACTTGCTCATGCGGTTGAGAACGGTGCGATTGCTCTTTCTCATGGCAAACAAGCCTCTGTCAGGAGAATGGTGCCCGGGCCGATAGCAACAAGGCTTGGCAAGGCGCAAAAAAATGGGATGCATCAGATGCGGATCAGGCAGTTGCCGGATCCGTCAGGAAGAGGAGATGAGCAAACAGTGGATGTGCCAGCCCCTCCGGGGTCAGGCGCTCAGATAGCTTTGGCTGAAGCGGTATTGCAGATGTTGGCGCTGTAGATGACGCCGGTGGATCGCACCGAAGCGATCGCGAAAACTCTGTTTGTGATAGAGCTCGGGTGCCAGCATCAGCCAGCCGAGCAGCAATAGCAAGATGGCTTGGGCCGACCAGCTCTGGATCAGCTCGTAGACCACACTCTTGGGCTGGTTGTCACTGCGCAGGGATTGTTCGAGACGCAGCAGGTGATTCTGATGGCTGCCGACAAACTTGATGATGCCATCATCGCTGTCGCTAAGCTGATTGAACACCTGAGTCTGCTGCTGTTCACTCTGGGGATATGCGGGTAGCTGCGGGCCTTCCATTCGGGCGATGGAACAAAGCAGGGTGAGGGCGATAACCAGAGTTACCAGCACCAGTTTTACTTTGTCGATAAGGCGCAAAAAGTTAATTCCCGATAAATAGGAAGAGCAAACTACCACAAACGCCCGGTTTGAACAAGGTAGCCCCGAACGCATGGCACCATTCGGTGCTGCTCGTTAGCTGCCGCTCATCTGCTTGAAGTCGCGGGCGTAGCCCTTGAGCAGGGAGTAGAGATGGGCCCGCTGGGAGATATCCAGCGACTGGCTCATGGCGCAGAGCCAGTTGACGGTACGCTGGCGCGACTGCTCGGTATAGCCGGTAAAGCGGCCATCCATCATGCTATCCCCCTGTGCCAGCAGCTCGGTCAGTTCGCGGGTAAAGTCGGGACTCTGGCGCTGCTTCATCAACCTGTCCAGCTCCTGGGTCCAGGCGGTCTGGAACTCGAGCCAGGGGGGCATCAGCTCGTACTGCCATTCGGCCCACTGGACCACCAGTGGCGCCTGTGCCGGTTTGACCTCGCCAATCCAGAATTCCAGTCGCTTGTTCATCTTGTCGCGAAACTCCGCCAGCATCAGCTCTTTGGGCTGGGTGGCAAAGTCCTGTTGCCGCTCCTGTTGCCGCTTGAGCCGATCGGCCATGAAGCGGGTCACCTGCTCATCGCTCAGGGTGCTCGCCAGCCTGACCGCGCGGGGGATAGTATTTTCCAGCGTGCGGGTCAGGCTTTGCTGCAACGCATCGAGATAGGTGGAGATCTGCTCCGGCGTCATGGGGCTGGCCATTGCCTTGGCCAGCGCATCGAGATCCTTGGCGTAGCGGGGTAGCTCGTGCTGGCGATGCCAGGCCATCAGCTCCTTCACTTCGCGGCTGAGCAGACCTTGTTGGGAGGTGGTGAGGGCGAAATAGTCGTCCAGTTGCCAGATGATGGCGGTATCGAGCCAGTAGTAGATCACCCGGGTGGAGCAGCCGGTCAGCAGCAGGCCGATCAGCAGCAGACCCCAGGTTTTCGGCTTGTGCCAGCGCACCTTGTTTATCATCTGTTACTCCAGTCGTTGCCGGTTGATGGCGATCAGGGTGTCATAGTCGAGTGAGGGCTGTTGCTCTGCCATCAGCAGGGCCCAGAGCAGGCCGATATAGTCGACCCAGGGTAAAAAATCCTCGCTCTGAAAACCGGGCCACTCATGGCGCGGGAGCGAGCGCAGATAGTGCTCTTCCAGTACCATGCGCTGCTCTGCGGGCCAGTCGTGGGTGCGCTGGATGCTGGCAAGTTCGAAGCCGGGATGGCCTGCGGCGCCATACTCCCAGTCGATGACCCAAGGCTTGCTTCCCAACAAATTAGCCGGATTGAGATCATGGTGGCAAGGGCGCCAGTAATCATTTGGCTCACTGCTGGCGAGCAAGCTCCGCTCCAGTGCGGGCAGCCAGGAGGGAATGCGGGCCAGTCGGGCGCGATAGCCCGCCGCGTGGGCTCGCACCGCCATCACCACCGCAGGCAGCGGCAGGCGATGGAGCTTGCGCAGCACCTCAGCCAGCAGACGGGGCTGATCGGCTGCTGGTGGCGCCGTGTGCACCCAGTTTGGCTCATCGCTCCATTCGAGCAGCATCAGGCCGCTGGCGGGATCGCCATAGTGGCAAGGGAGCGCCAGCCCTTCGGCCATCGCCCCCTGATAAAGCTGCCACTCGGTGGGGCGGTCGATGCCAAGGCGCAACGGATCGGAGTGGCCATGGCGCAAAAAGTAACTGCGCCCCGAGGGGAGGCGCAGTCGATAGTTGCAGTTGGTCAGACCTAACCCGAGCGGTTCCAGCAGCCCGTCCCGCCAGGGCGCGGGCAGGCAGGCCAGTAGCGGATCACAGTTGCCCGTCACCAGGAGCCTGTTACCAGCCAAAGGTGGATTTCTTCGCCTGTTTGCGGATCTCTTTCTGATCGGACCACAGCAGTTCGCCGTTTTGCAGATCCATCAGGTTCATGGTCATCTGGTAGTAGACATCCTTCACCTTGCCGTTGTCCTTGACGATGCTGGCGAGGTTGCCATAGACCATGTAGCGCGCGCCGGTCTGCTTGCCCAGACGTACCATGGAGGCAGGATCCACCATGCCGCTGCTCTGCTGGTATTCGAGCTGCTGCTTGACCGCCGCCACCTTGCTCATGTCGACGAAGCGGAACTTGCCGGCGCGCAGCAGCTTGGTACGGATGGTATCGGTGATGGCTTCGGTATCGATGTGCTCGGAGGTCTTGTTGCGGATAGAGTCCATAAACATCACCGGACGACCGCCTGCGGTGATCTCGCTGGTGGCAGGGGAGGCGAGCATGGAGTCTGCCATCTTGTCGGCGATGGCCTGCAGGTCGCTTGAGCCGTAATCGACGGTGACGGTTTCGGTTTCAGTGGGATCGCCATAGCTGACGGTGGTGCTGGAGCAGCCGCCCAAGAGCAAAGCGCCGGTCAGGATCAGCAGGGCATGATTCATTTTCATCAGTAGGATTCCTCAATCACTTCGCGTACGTAAATCCGGTAACCCTGCGCCGCCGGGCTGGGCGCCAGGGCCGAGAGGGTGCGGGTCTGATAGCCATGCAGCTTGATGGGGGTCCAGCCGCGGCCATCGCTGGCGACCTCCTGGCCGGCCTCATCATACCAATAGAAGATATATTGCAGCTTGTTATCGCCTCGCTGGGTGCTGGCCGCTGCCACATTGATCTGCAGCAGGCCGTTCTGTTCGCGCCGGCTCAGCTCGGTCAGGGTGACGTTGACGTTTTGATGCTGCTCCAGCGTGGGAGCACCGCCCGCCGGGCCATAGAGCGCCACACCTGAGGTGTTGGTGGCGCAGCCGGTCAGCAGCAGCGCGAGCCCGAGGGCCAACCCGTATGCTTTCATCTTGCTCTCCTTAATCGGGGTGAGTGGGGCCGCGTGTGTGCCTGCCCGGTTAATTGTCTTGCTCATCTCTCTTCGCCATCTGCTCAGAGCGGCATCACCCGGGTGGTCAGACCGGCGCCGAGGCGCTGTACCCAGACCAGGGTGGTGCGTCCCTTGTGGATGGTGAGCGGCAATTGCCGCTGCGCTGCCCCCGCGTTTAGGGTGAGATTGATGTCACCTGCCGGCACTATTCCCTGCCAGCTCGATGCCTGCGCTGGCAGCGTCAGCCAGCTGCGGGTATCGGCCCGCTCGGAGAGGGTGTTGAAGATCCCCACCAGAATATTGCCCACATCGCCCCCCTCTTTGGCGGCGGTGCGGCGCATCTGTTCCTTGGCCACCAGTCGCAGTGCCTGGCGGGTCAGCATGCCGGGCAGCCGCTCTTGCAGATCTTTGGCGGCCAGCGCTTCCAGTCGCACCAGCTCGCTGGTCTGCTCGACCCGCTTGCCGACTTCCACCGTCAGCGGGCCGGTGTCGCTGGCCCGATTATCGTAATAGGGGATGGCGACGGTAAAGGTGCGAAAATCGCCGCGGGAGGTGGGGATGGGCAGAGGCAGGAACAGTTCGCGCCGCGCCGGGATCAAGCCATCTTCAAACAGCACCACCAGTTGGCCTTGATCTTTTGCAAGCGGCGGCGCTTTGCGGCCTATCTTTTTCTCTGTCTCGCGGATCTCGTCCGGTGAGCCACGCAGCCGCGCCAGACGCAGCAAGGCATCTTGCAGGCTACGGTTGTCCGGCGCTATCTGGTAACTGCGCTGATAGTCGACCCAGGCATCGTTGAGATCCCCGGCCGCCTCATAGAGCACGGCGGAAAAATAGAAGGTGTAGGCGTTCTGAAAACCGTTCTTGACCTTGCCGATCAACCGGTCGAGATCCGGTGCGCCGCGCGACATCAGCTGGCGCATCTCACCTTCAGCCTCGGCCTCTTCGCTCTCATCCTTTGCCTTGCGTACCTCATCGGCTCGCCGTTTCAGGGCCTGCTCCTGCACCTGATTGGCCCGGCGCACCTCCACCAGGGCGCCATCGGCATCACCCCGTTGCAGGTAGCTGAGGGCCAGATAGTGGTGCAGCATGGTGCGTTCGTAATCGGGGGTGAGATAGGCCATCGACTGGTCGTTGGTGAGCAGGCTGCCCACCTGATCCAGACCGTGGCTCAGCCGGTATTCGGCCTGATTGTCTTCCCACTGAAGGCGGCTGTCGGCGGCGGTGAATGCCTGCTTGCTGCCCGCATCCTGACCCGCCAGCCAGGCAATGCGCCCCTGTTCGAGTCGATCCAGCACAAAGGTGTCATCGCCAAGGGTGGAGTCACGCACCTCGGGCAGCGCCTCGGCGGCATGGCCCTGCAGCAGCTGGTTGCGCAGGGGCACCATCTGATCGGAGTAGGAGACGAACATATCTTGCCAGCGGGAGGCGCAGCCCCCAAGCAACAGAAGGGTGCCGCAGAGCAACAGAGCGCTGCGGCAGGTTGAGGCGTGGCGATTCATTACAGGCTGAGCAGCGGCCCCAGCGGCTGGCCACCGACCAGATGCATGTGGATGTGGTAGACCTCCTGCCCGCCGTGGCGGTTGCAGTTCATGATGAGGCGGTAGCCATCTTCGGCGATGCCCGCCTCGCTTGCCAGTTTGCGGGCCACGGTGAACATCCGGCCAAGGGCCAGTTCATGTTCGGCTTCCACGTCATTGACGGTGGGGATCAGCACATTGGGGATGATCAGAATATGGGTCTTGGCCTTGGGCTGGATATCCCGGAATGCGGTGACCAGATCGTCTTGATAAAGGATGTCGGCGGGGATCTCTTTACGGATGATTTTGCTGAAAATGGTTTCTTGCGCCATGGCTAACTCCCTTATATGAAACAGAAAATTGAACTAGAACCCCAAGCGGCTCCCGAAAGGGGGGCGAGCAGCACGCCAAGTGTGACACAAGCCGACATTTGACACAGCTGATGTCCCATTCCCTTCAGTTATTGTTAAAAATACCGATAGCCGGAGGGACGTCATCTGCAGCGCCTGTTCAGGGTGGTCTGCAGGGTATCAAAAGGACGGGGTACTCAGGCAAGGGACTTTTGCATATACAGCGGGATAATAATGAAACAAACAATGTCGGATCTCTCCATCTTGCAGCGAGTCTATCTCGGCTTCGCTATTCTGGTGGCCGTGATGGTGGCCAGTTCACTGCTCACATTTCGTAGTCAGGAGACCCTCGGCGGGGCGCTGGAACAGGTTACCCGGCAGTCGATGCCGCTGGTGATTGCCAGCAGCCAGACTCAGATCGGACTGCTCAGCGCCAACAAGTGGCTGGGGGATGTGCTGACAGCACAGGATCCGAAGCAGCTGCCAGCAGAAGTGGCCGAGCTGAAACAGGCCAGAGCACAGGTCGACAAGACCCTGGCTGCCTTGCGTCAACAGGTCGCTCACCACCCCGAACTGCAAGGGGAGATGAGCAGCCTCAGCCAGCAGATCGACAGCTACCTGCAACTGACAGATACCCTGCCCGGCGAACACGAGACGTTGCTCACCCGGCTGCACAAGGTCAATCTGGCTAAGGGGCAGTTTCAGGTCAGTCTGCCCCAGTTCAAGAAGAATCTGGATGACATGATGATCACCATCGATGACAGCTTTATCAAGATGCTCTCCGAGACCCTGATCACCAAGCTCTCCGCCATCGAACTCTCCACCATGGATGCCCTCAACCAGACGATTCCGACGCCCATTGAGGCCGCGCTCAAGCGCAACAGGATGCAAATCGAGGGGTTCAACAGCACCATCAAGGATCTGCAGGGGGAGCTCAAGGATTTCGACAACAATATGGGCCACTACGTCCACGGCTTCGTACGCGACACTACAGCCAGCGAAGGGGTGCTCTCCCAGTATCTGGCGCTGATGAAGCAGCAAGAACAGATACGGGAGAAGAGCAAGCAGGCAAGTGCGCTTATTGTGGCCATTCAGGATCGACTTGAGCGGATCACCGCTCAGAGTCAGCAACTGATGAACCAGAGTATTCAGCATGCCAGCATCGCGCAGAGTCAGAGTACCCTGACCCAGGGAGCCAGCATCGTAGTCGCCATCCTGATCGCCATGCTGGTGGCTTATACCCTTGGCAAGGCGATCCGTCGTCCGTTAAAAGAGTTGCTGCGGGTGCTGACCGAAGTGACCCAGGGCGACATGACCCAGCGCATCGGCTTTCACAGCAACAACGAATTTGGCCAGCTGGGCAGCCAGATCAACCTGCTGATCGCCCAGATGGGGGAGATGCTGGCCCAGCTCTCCAACGCATCTGCCCAGCTCAATGATGCCGCCCATGGCAACCGCCATACCACCGAATCGGTGCGGGCGGATCTGGAGAAACAGCGGCAGGAGACCGCCTCGGTCGCTGCTGCCATGACCCAGATGGAGGCCTCTGTGCGGGAGGTGGCACAGGCTGCCAACCAGACCCTGGAGCGGGTGCAGGATGTGGAGAAGGCCTCCGAGATGGGGCGCAAGGTGATGGCAGGCAATATCACCACCACTCATCAACTGGCGGGCAAGCTGCAACAGACCGGCAAGGTGATTGGTGATGTGAGTGCCATGAGCAGCCAGATCGGCAATATCCTTGACGTCATTCGCGGCATTGCCGAGCAGACCAACCTGCTGGCCCTCAACGCGGCCATCGAAGCGGCGCGGGCCGGCGAGCAGGGACGCGGTTTTGCGGTAGTGGCCGATGAGGTGCGCAGTCTGGCGGGGCGTACCGCCCAGTCCACCAGCGAGATCCAGACCATGATCGAGAACCTGCAGCAGGGGGTCGCCAAGGCGGTGACCGTGATGCAGGAGTGCTCTCGCGAGATGGACACCTGCGTGGATCAGAGCTCTCACGCCAACAACGCCATGGAGGAGGTGCAGGGGATTGTGGTGCTGATCAGCGACATGTCGAGCCAGATCGCCTCTGCCGCCGAGCAGCAGCAGGCCACCAGCGCCGACATCGCCACCAACCTCAACCGCATCTCCGATATCTCGGATCTCAACTATCAGGGGATCGAGCGGGTAGCCCAGACCAGCCAGCAGCTGGACTCCCTCGCCGAGCAGCAGGAAAGCCTGGTCAAGCGCTTCCGCCTGAGCGCCTGATGGTCGAGAATTGAAATAACAAGGCCCCGCAGCTGCGGGGCCTTCTCTTTATTGCGGCAGCGACAAGGGGATCAGGCGTAGGCAATCGCGCCCTTGCCGACCCCTTCATAGGCGACAATCTTGACGAACTTGTCGCCCACCATCTTCTTCACTTCGCGAGCGATATAGCAGGCCAGCAGCTCGACCGTGGTGTCGGTATCGATCATCTCCACCTCGGCGCTGGGGATGGCCAGCTGGAACAGCCCCTGCGGCGCCATATATTTGAAACCGCAGTGATGCTCGCCAAGCTGGGCATTGGCGCGAGGGCTCAAAGCGAGCTCGGTCAGCGCCACCTTGTCCTCCTCGGTGCCGAGGTAGATATCGCCCCAGCGTTCGGCCCAGTTGAGCTCAAGCTCCTGGTCGCGCTCGCCATCGATGTGGATCTCGATGGGAGAGCGGTGGCCGTGGGCGATACGCTGGCAGTTGCCATCGTGCTTTTTCAGGCCATGGCTGTAGTGGTAGAAGGCACCGGTGATCGCCTCCTGGCGCAGAGTCAGGGAGAGATCCTTGATATTGCCCGGCAGCCGTTTGGCCAGTACCGCCAGCAGGTAGCGGGTCACCGACTCTTTATCAACTTGCGGGGCAGGGATAAAGGCAAAGCCCTGGGATGGGCAGCGCAGATGGATGGAGCGACCCGGGCGCAGCAGATCCACTGTGCTTTCGTCACCATCCAGTGTCTCGACGTGGATCAGCGGGCACTCGGTCGGCACCAGCAGCTTGTGGTCCACCTCTTCATCGATGATCGACTTGATCAGCTTCTTTACCCGGCCAAAGTCCAGCAGCATGCTCATTTCGTTGAGCTCACCGCTCATTTCGATATCTACCAGCCAGCTCTCGCCCACCATGCCGCGGCGTTCGCAGAGGTAGCTGGAGTCGATCACGGTCAAATCTCTTACAAATAACTTCATCAGTCAGGCCTTGCTACAGAGAAAGGGCAGTTTTGAGCTATTATGACCCGCGATTATCGGCAAAGGAACTGGAACCCCCCATGAACAGACTGCTTATCAAGAATGCCACCCTGGTCAACGAAGGCCGTATCTATGCCTCTGATGTGTTGATCGAGGGTGAACGGATTGCCCGCATTGCCCCGGATATCGAGGCGCCCGATGCGCTGGTTATCGATGCCGCAGGTCGCCATCTCATCCCCGGAATGATCGATGATCAGGTCCACTTCCGGGAGCCGGGATTGACCCATAAAGGGACCATCGCCAGCGAATCCCGCGCTGCCGTCGCCGGTGGCACCACCAGTTTCATGGAAATGCCCAACGTCAATCCCCAGACCACCACCCTCGACGCCCTCGAAGCCAAATACCAGATCGCCGCCAACTCCTCCGTCGCCAACTACAGCTTCTACCTCGGTGCCACTAACGACAACCTGGAAGAGATCAAGAAGCTCGATCCGAAACAGTCCTGTGGCATCAAGATCTTCATGGGGGCCTCTACCGGCAACATGCTGGTGGATAATCAGGAGACTCTGGCCGCCATCTTCCGTGAGAGCCCGGTGATGATTGTCACCCATTGCGAAGACACGCCTACCATCAAGGTGCTGGAGGACGAAGCCCGCGCCAAATGGGGTGAAGATGTGCCGATGGGCGAGCACGGCCGCATCCGCAGCGCCGATGCCTGCTACAAATCCTCCAGCTTGGCAGTCTCTTTGGCCAAGCAGTACGGTGCCAAGCTGCACGTGCTACACCTGACCACGGCGAAAGAGCTGTCGCTCTTTACCGCCACTCCGGACCTGAAGGACCTCAAGGACAAGAACATCAGCGCCGAGGTATGTGTGCATCATCTGTTCTTCAATGAGGCCGATTACGAGACCCAGGGCAGCCTGATCAAGTGCAACCCGGCGGTGAAGAGCGCGGCTGACCAGCAGGCGCTGCTGGATGCGGTGCGCAACGATGTGCTCGACATCATCGCCACCGATCACGCCCCCCACACCTGGGAAGAGAAGCAGAACAGCTATTTCAAGGCGCCGTCCGGCGTACCGCTGGTGCAGCACTCTTTGCAGGCGCTGCTGGAGCTCTACCACAACGGGGTATTCTCGCTGGAAACCATCGTCAAGAAGACCTCCCACGCGGTGGCCGAGCGTTTTCAGGTAGAAGATCGCGGTTATATCCGCGAGGGTTACTTCGCCGATCTGGTGCTGCTGGATCTGGGCAAGCCCTATGTGGTTAACGATGACAACCTCCTCTATCTGTGCGGCTGGTCTCCTTTCAACGGCTACCGCTTTCACAGCACGATAGAGATGACCCTGGTCAACGGTCAGATTGCCTGGCAAAACGGCCAGCTGACTGACCAGATCCTGGGCAAGCGGCTGACCTTTAACCGCTGATTGTTCGCAAAGCAGGCGAATGCATCATGGTCTGGTGGGCTGCGGCGTTTCCCTGTTGACAGGGCAGGGTCATCTCCATACACTCTGCCCCCGTCAGCCGAGCTGACTCCGTCGGTGTGTAGCGCAGCCAGGTAGCGCATCTGCATGGGGTGTAGAGGGTCGGAGGTTCGAATCCTCTCACACCGACCAAATTCCCCGGTAAAGGCCTTGTCAAACGACAAGGCCTTTTCTTTTGCGCGCAATTCGGCGCCGGTGAGTGGCCCGGACAGGCGGATCAGGCCGGAAGAGCGGGCAGAGGCAGCAGCGAACAGAGACGGGTAGAAGAAACGGATAGCGGAGATGGCCACAGTGATTGTGCCGCCGCCGGGGTTTGTGCTGTAGTAACGGCTCAGTTGCTCACCCCCCAGCCGAGGTCTTCTGTGCCTGCACGTCTGTTCAAACTGTTTTGTCTGTTGATGCTCACCTTGCTGCTGGCGGGCTGCGCCACCCCTTACCAGAGTGAAAAGTCGTTCTGGAATGGCCAGACCGGTTTCTCCCAGACCCGGCTTGGCCCGGACAAGTGGCAGCTGGAGTTTGTCGGCAACGATCTGGTGGACAGGGAGACCGCCCGCAAATATGTGCTCAAGCGAGCAGGGGAGCTGGCACTGGCAGAGGGTTACTTCTGGCTCAAGGTCGATGAGCTGACCATTAACCGTGATGCCGTCAGGGTGACCCCATCACGGCCGATCTTCGGCTTTGACGAGGATGAACCGGATCTCTTTATGGCCCAGATGCAGGTGCAGCACACCATCTCGGCGCTGCTCACTTTTCGCCTGTTGCCACGGGCACTCGACGAGCGAACTCTGAATGCGAAATATCTCGCCACAATTAAAATAAACAGCGATTAATATTGGTGTTTCGCAAGATCCATATCACATACACCTAATCGCAGCATAAAATTCTGGAACAACCCTCTAGATTTACCCCCTGCTTTTAGGCATTCTCCCAGCATACCAGCCGCCAGGAATCAACGGCTCGGATCACAAAAACGGACTGTAGTGGCTCCCATGCCACCGTTAACGGCTTGCACCAATCAAAACCGGGACTCCCCCATGAAAATGAATAAACTGACGGTCGCCATCCTCATCTCCATGATGTTTGGCATCCTCACCGGCCAGGGCTATCGCATGTTTGCCGCAGATCAGGCTGCGGATTTCGCCAATAACATCACGATCCTGACCGATATCTTCTTGCGATTGATCAAGATGATTATCGCACCGCTGGTCTTCACCACTCTGGTGGTCGGCATCGCCAAGATGGGCGACACCCGCACCGTGGGACGTATCGGCGCCAAAACCCTCGGCTGGTTTATGCTGGCCTCTCTGATGTCCCTGAGTCTGGGTCTGGTGATGGTTCACCTGATGCAGCCTGGCGTGGGGCTCTCCCTCTCCCTGCCCAATGACACCGCCAGTTCCGGTATTGCTGCCGGTGCCATTACCCTGAAAGATTTTGTGACCCACGCCATCCCCAAAAGCGTGGTCGAGGCGATGGCCACCAACGAGATCCTGCAGATCGTGGTCTTCTCCCTGTTCTTTGGTCTGGCTGCCGCCGCGCTCGGCGATCTGGCCAAGCCGGTGGTGGTGCTGATGGCCAGTGCCGCCGAGATCATGCTGAAAGTGACCGGTTACGTGATGAACTTTGCGCCGTTCGCGGTATTTGGTGCCATCGCCGCCATGGTGGCCAAAGAGGGGCTGGGTATTCTGGTCACCTACGGCAGCTTTATGGCCCAGTTCTACATCGCGCTGGCCTGCCTCTGGCTGCTGCTGATCGCCATGGGTAGCGTCTTCCTGCGTGGTCGCGTCATCAAACTGCTGGCGCTTATCCGCGAACCCATCCTGCTGGCCTTCTCTACCGCCAGCTCTGAAGCCGCCTATCCCAAGACCCTGGATCGTCTGGAGAAGTTTGGGTGTGACAAGCGTATCGCCAGCTTCGTGCTGCCGATGGGGTACTCCTTCAACCTCGATGGCTCCATGATGTACTGCACCTTCGCGGTGATGTTCATCGCCCAAGCGTATGGTATCGAGCTCTCCATGGCCCAGCAGATCACCATGCTGTTGCTGCTGATGGTCACCTCCAAGGGGATGGCCGGGGTACCGCGCGCCTCTCTGGTGGTGATTGCCGCGACCCTGAACCAGTTCCATATTCCGGAAGCGGGCATCCTGCTGCTGCTGGGTATCGACCACTTCCTCGATATGGGCCGATCTGCCACCAACGTGCTGGGCAACGCTATCGCCGCCAGCGTGGTTGCCAAGACCGAAGACAGTCTGGGCGAGACTGATGAACTGGGCGAGCGTGAACCCGCCAAGGCGTAACAACGGTTTAAGCTGACCGCAGGGTTGGCAGGTTGAAAAAAATCCCCGTCATGACCATGGCGGGGATTTTTTATATGGCTTGCTTAGAAGCCTGAGCCCGGTTGCTGCAAAAATACTGCCTCTTCCGGTGTGCTGGTGCGACCGAGTATGTTGTTGCGGTGGGGGAAGCGGCCAAAGCGTTCGATGATCACCTGATGACGACGGGCAAAGTCGGCAAATCCGGCGAAGGTCGCCTGCGCCGGGGTGCCAGCCTGCTCGGCAGCCAGTGCCTCGAACAGCGCCATGCTTCTGGCCTGTTGTTCACGGGATTCGGCGTGTTCCAGCGGCAGATAGAAGAAGACCCGCGCCAGTGGCGAGAGGGATTTGTCAGCCCCGATGGACAGCCCTTTCAGGCAGAGAGCCCGTGCCAGCGGATCCTGGGCAAACGCTGCAGGCGTGCCGCGATGGATATTGCGCGGCAGTTGGTCGAGCAACAGGATCAGCGCCAGCCGACCGCTGGGAGCTTCGGCCCATTGGGCGAGGCTGCCTTCTGCCGCGGACTGTGCCAGCTCGCCGAAGCGGCTGGCCAGCAGGGCATCCGTTTTGCTGCTTTTTCCCCACCAGAGGGGGGCTTGCCGTGTGGCCCGCAGGACGTCATCGGCCTCATCGCCAAACCAGAGATCGAGCAGAGGTTGCCAGGGTTGCATGGGAACTCCTTGAGGTGATTCAGAGGGAACCAGGAACAAATGGCTCAGGGGTGCTGCCGAAACGGTAGCTTCTCGTTACACTGTGCCATCTTTTGCCCGCAAGACGTACCCCTCCGATGGCGAGCGCCGGATTTTTGGCTCGGCCGATGATGGCCTGCGATCGCCATGAGGTGGTCCTGTTGACCCTGGTGGTTATCGGGACGTACACCTCTCTCCCGGGGTTGTTCTCATTGATATAAGGAATCTCTGATATGGCCGGAACCAGTTTGTTGGCCCTGCTCGATGATATCGCCAGCGTGCTTGATGATGTGGCGCTGATGACCAAGGTCGTGGTGAACAAGCGCGAGACATTTTTCGGGAAGACGTTTCTCACTGATATAAGGGATCTTTGATATGGCCGGAACCAGTTTGTTAGCCCTGCTCGATGATATCGCCAGCGTGCTCGATGACGTGGCGCTGATGACCAAGATGGCGGCCAAGAAGACCGCCGGGGTGTTGGGGGACGATCTTGCCCTCAACGCGGAGCAGGTCTCCGGGGTGCGCGCCGAGCGGGAGTTGCCGGTGGTGTGGGCGGTGGCCAAGGGCTCATTTCGCAACAAGCTGATCCTGGTGCCCGCCGCCATCGCCATCAGTGCGCTGGTGCCCTGGCTTATCACGCCGCTCTTGATGCTGGGAGGCGCCTACCTCTGCTTTGAGGGGGCCGAGAAGCTGGCCCACAAGTTCCTGCCCCATAAGGCGAGTGAAGGTGAGGCACATACAGCCCCCATTCCCGATGATCTGGTGGCGTTTGAGCAGCAGAAGGTGAAGGGAGCGATCCGCACCGATTTTATTCTCTCTGCCGAGATCATTGTCATCGCCCTTGGCACGGTGCAGGGGGCGAGCCTCGCCCTGCAGCTCTCGGTCGTGGCGGGCATTGCCCTGCTGATGACCATCGGGGTCTACGGGTTGGTGGGGCTGATCGTCAAGCTCGATGACATCGGTCTGCATCTGCTGCAAAAGCCCGATGGCAGCGCCCTGCGCCGTGCGGTGGGGCAAGGGCTGTTGGTGACGGCGCCCCGTCTGATGCACCTGCTGGCACTGGTCGGCACCATTGCCATGTTTATGGTGGGGGGCGGTATTCTGGTACACGGTCTGCCGGTTGTGCACCATCTTATTGAAAGTGCCGCGATAGCCGTGGCAACTCTGCCTACTGTTGGCGGTGTGCTCGCGGCGATGACGCCGACCCTGCTCAACGCCGTGGCCGGTGTGGTGGCGGGTCTGCTGCTGGTCGCGGTGATGACGCTGGTGAGCCGTCTTGCCCCGGCCAAGGGATAAGCGAGCTTGCGGGCCATGTTCTCTTTTTTCCTCTCTTCATTTTTTAGCCAGCGGGACGCTCGGTCTCTGACTTGCTGCCCGCAGGTCTGTTGTGCCTCCCGATAAAGGCCTTTGCGAGAAGCTATGTATCAACAACAGTGGAATAACGACCATATCTACCCGGGCCTCGACAGCCCAGAGCTGGAAGCGGACATGCGCGCAGCCCGCCACGCGCTGGAAGAACTGACCAGCTATATGGCAGGTCTGGACGTGGTGCGCGGCGATGACGCCGCGCTGCAGGATTTCTTGCGGGAAGTGCGGCTGCGCGCCCGTGATATTCGCCATATCGGCTGGAACGTCGCCATTCTGGCCGCCTGCCGTGGCAGTCAGGATGCACGGGATCCGCAGGCCAAACAGCTGGCGTCCCGTGCCCGCGCCCTTAATGCCGATCTGTTCAAGACGCTGGCGCCGGTGGAAGATCTGATGCTGGCGTTGCCGGAAGAGGAGTTCGCGGCGCTGATGGTGGATCCGCTGCTCGGTGAAGAGGCATACCGCCTGCGCCAAGAGCGTCGCTTGCAGGATCAGCGCCTGCCGGTGGAGGCTGAGCAACTGGTGATCGGTCTGGGCACCGATGGCTTGCACGCCTGGGGCAACCTCTATAACGATCTGGTGGGCAAGATCCGCTTGACCATTGATGGCCGCGAGATGGGGCTGGCCGAGGCGAGCAATCTGCTCTCCAGTCCGGTGCGGGCATTGCGCCTTGAGGCGTTTGATGCCATCAGTGCTGGCTGGGCAGGTGAGCAGGAGACGGTCGCCGCCATCCTCAATGCCCTCAACGGCTGGCGGTTGGAGCTGGCTCGTCAGCGTGGCAACACCCGGTTGCTCGATGCGCTGGATCTCTCCTGTCACCAGAGCCATATCGAGCGCGCTACCCTCGATGCCCTGATGAGCGAAACCTGGCGAGCCCGTGAGTTGGGCCAGCGGGCGCTGGAGCTGATGGCCGAGCGCCTTGGTCTCGACGATCTGGGGCCGGAGGATCTCTTTGCGCCGCCGCCAGCTTCCAGCAGCCGTGACATTCTTTTTGATGAGGCGATCGAGTTGATTGCCGATGCCTTTAGCCGTTTCGATCCCGAGATGGGGGAGTTTGCCCGGATGATGGCCGAGAAGGGGTGGATCGATGCGGCGCCCACGCCAAATCGCCGCACCGGTGCCTACTGCACCAAGTTTGCCGAACCGGTCGAGCCGCGGGTCTTCGTCACCTATGCCGGCACCATGGATAACGTCATTACCCTGGCCCATGAGCTGGGCCACGCCTGGCACAACTGGGTCATTCGCGATCTGCCGATGAGCCAGCGCAGCTACCCCATGACGCTGGCGGAGACTGCCTCCATCTTCGCCGAAACCCTGGTGCGCAGCGCCCTGTTCGAGCAGGCGCAAAGCACGGAAGAGCAGCTGGCCATCGCCTGGGCTGAGGCCGACGGCGCGGCCACCTTCCTGGTCAATATCCCGGCCCGCTTCGATTTCGAGCAGGCCTTGGTGGCCGAGCGGGCGCAGGGTTATGTGCCGGCAGCGCGGCTCAAGGCGTTGACCGACGAGGCGTGGGGACGCTGGTATGAGGGGAGCCTGACCCGCTATCACCCCATGTTCTGGGCGGCCAAGGCGCACTTCTCCATCGCCGGGCTGGGCTTTTACAACTACCCCTATCTGTTCGGTTATCTGTTCAGCCTCGGGGTCTATCAGCAGTTGATGAGCCGCAAGGCGGCGGGGGAAGAGGGCGTGGCCGAGGCGTATCGCGCCTTGCTGCGCGATACCGGCCGGATGAGCGCCGAAGATCTGGTAGCCAAGCATCTGGGGCAGGATATCCGTGAGGCCGCCTTCTGGCAGGGGAGTCTGGCACAAGTAGCGCAGGCGGTAGAGCGCTTCGCGCAGTTGCCTGCCTGATTGGGTCAGCGGTGATATGAACAACAGGCCCCCGGACAGTCTCGCAGTCCGGGGGCCTGTTTGTTATGCCTGATCTTGCTGCGGTTTGATGGGACCAACGAACAGAGGACGGGTCTGGTGACTCAGGTCCGGCTGATAGCCGTTGAAGAAGAGGTTGAGCAGCACCGAACTGATGGTGGCCAACAGGATACCGCTATGAAAAAGCGGTTGTAGCTGCGCCGGAAGCTGCTGGAAAAAATTCCCGGAGACCGTCGGGATCATGCCAATTCCGAGACTGATGGCGACGATATAGAGGTTGTGGCGGTTGCTGTTGTAATCGGTGCGCGCCAGGATGCGAATGCCGGTGGCCAGCACCATACCGAACATGACGATACCGGCGCCCCCCAGCACGAAGGGCGGGATGGAGGCGACCAGCACCGACATCTTGGGGATGAGGCCAAAGGCGAGCAGGATCCCCCCCGACATCACGCAGACCCAGCGACTCGATACCCCGGTCACGCTCACCAGACCGATATTCTGGGAGAAGGAGGTGTGGGGGAAGCTGTTGAATATCCCACCAATAATGGTGCCGATGCCATCCACCCGCAGCCCGCGCACGATATCTCCGCGCCTGGCCGGATGGCCGACGATGTCGCCAAGGGCCAGAAACATCCCCATCGACTCGATAAAGGTGATGAGCATGATCACCGTCAGGGTGGCGATGGAGATGGGATCGAAGGTGGGCCAGCCGAAGGCGAAGGGCACTATAGGGGCAAACCAGGCTGCCTCGCCGAGGCCATCGAGGCTCACTTCGCCCATGGCGATGGCCACCACGAAACCGAAGATGATCCCGAGCAGCACCGAGATATTGCTGAAAAAGCCCTTGGTGAAGCGGGTCACCAGCAGGATAAAGACGAGCACCAGAAAGCTGGTGCCGATATAGCGCAGGCTGCCATATTCCGGATTGCCCTTGCCCCCCGCCATCCAGTCGATCCCCACCTGCATGATGCTGATCCCGATGGAGGTGATAACCACCCCGGTCACGACGGTGGGGAAGAGCGGCATCAGCCGACCTATCAGCGGCACCAGCAGGGTCGAGATGATACCGGCGGCGATGGTGGCGCCGAAGATGCCCGTCAGCCCCAGATCCGGGTTGGCTCCGATGGCCAGCATCGGCATCACGGCAGCAAAGGTGACCGACATGATGACCGGCAGCCGGATCCCGGCAAAGCGGCCAATCCCGACACATTGCAGCAGGGTGACGATGCCGCAGCAGAAGAGATCCGAACTGATAAGGTAGGAGATCTGCTCCTTGGGCAGCCCCAGACTGCCGCCAATCACCAGCGGCACCGCCACGGCGCCGGCGTACATCACCAGCACATGTTGCAGGCCCAGGGTAAAGAGTTGGCCCATGGGGAGCATGCGCTCCACTTCATCCACCGGGCGCTTGCGCGCACCCGGTCGGGGGGAGGGGGGATTGGTCTCGTTCATCAACAGATCACTCCTTGAAGCCCGCGCAACTGCTACAGGCAAGATAGTGAAAGCCGCAGCTTTCCCGGTCATTGATCTCGTGTATTGACAGAGGTGCCAGATCCCTTTTCCGTGGTGAGAGGGAGCCGGTACTGCACGGGTCAGTGCACAAAACATGCACAATTCCGCTCACGAGAGAAAACGTTTGGCGATAACGCCTTGTTTTTGCGGGATGAGTCACATACCGACCAGATAAGTGTCCGGCTGCTGGCAGGGGAAGGAGGTGGGGGCATCTCAGATTGGTAAGGGATTTATCATTATCGGTCTGTCGATCTCACTTTGATAGCCAGGCACCATAACGTTGCTCGCAATACGCCCGTCTGCATGTAACGGCGCTCGCGGGCTGCTGGGCGCAATCGGGGGTTGGGGCGTGATCCAAAGCAAGAAAGTTGGATGTTTTGGTGGCGCACGGGGCCGCCGCTGGGGTAGTTTCGATAAAACCGACACAGATCCTGAGGTCTTATCCATGATCATCTATCTGCATGGCTTTGATGCCACCAGCCCAGGCAATCACGAGAAAGTGCTGCAGTTGCAGTTTATTGATGATGATGTGCGTTTCGTGCACTACAGCACGGTTCACCCCCGTCATGATATGAGCCATCTGCTCAAGGAAGTGAAAAAACAGCTCGATATGAGTACCGATCCCAAACCGCTGATCTGCGGCGTGGGTCTTGGTGGCTACTGGAGCGAGCGGATCGGCTTTCTGTGCGGCATTCGCCAAGTGATCTTCAACCCCAACCTCCATCCGGAAGAGAACATGCAGGGCAAGATCGACCGACCGGAAGAATATGACGATATCGGTACCAAGTGTGTAACTGAATTTCGTAAGAAAAATTCAGGAAACTGCCTGTGTATCCTTTCCGTTCAGGATGAAGTGCGCGATAATCGGGAAACTGAACGTGAATTGAAGAACTATTACGACATCGTGTGGGATGAGCGCGAGACTCATAAGTTCAAAAATATCTCGCATCATCTGCAGCGGATGAAGGCCTTCAAAGAAGCCTGATCCATCACGTCGACCGATTTCGTTTTAGGGAGCCAATGGCTCCCTTTCGTTTTGAGGAACCGAGGAAAATCATCATGATGAATATTGTCGTTGTAGGCGGCGGCGCCGGTGGCCTGGAGCTGGCCACCAGTCTGGGTCGCAAGCTTGGCAAGAAGAACAAGGCCAAGATCACTCTGGTCGATCGCAACCGCACCCACCTGTGGAAACCCCTGCTGCACGAAGTGGCCACCGGCTCCATGGATGCGGGCATCGATGCCCTGAGCTACCAGTCTCACGCCAAGAACCACGGTTTCGACTTCCAGCTCGGCACCCTGACCGACATCAAGCGTGACGATAAACGCATCGTGCTGGCCCCGATCCACGACGACAATGGCGACATCGTGGTCAACGAGCGCGAACTGCCCTACGACTATCTGGTGATGGCCATCGGTTCTGTCTCCAACGACTTCAACACCAAGGGCATCAAGGATCACTGTATTTTCCTCGATAGCCCCACCCAGGCGCACCGTTTCCACAACAGCATGATGAACCGCTTCCTGCAGTTCGCCACCGAATATAAGCCGGGCGACAAGGTGAAGATTGCCATCGTCGGCGGCGGCGCCACCGGCGTCGAGCTCTCTGCCGAGCTCTACAACGCGGTCGAGCAGCTCTACGCCTACGGCTTCAAGAACCTCACCACCGACAGCCTGAAGGTGACCCTGGTGGAAGCGGGCCCGCGCATTCTGCCGGCTCTGCCGGAGCGCATCAGCGGCGCCGCCCATCAGGAGCTGGTCAAGCTGGGTGTGGACGTGCGTACCGCCACCATGATCACCGAAGCGACCAGCGATGGTCTGCATACCAAGGATGGCGAGCTGATTGACGCTGACCTGATGGTGTGGGCGGCCGGTATCAAGGCGCCGGATTTCATGAAGGATATCGCTGGTCTTGAGACCAACCGCATCAACCAGCTGGTGGTGAAAGAGACCCTGCAGACCACCCGTGACGAGAACATCTTCGTTATCGGTGACTGCGCAGCCTGCCCGCAGCCGGATGGCAAGTTCGTGCCGCCTCGCGCCCAGTCTGCCCACCAGATGGCCAGCCAGGCGTTCAAGAATATCCTGGCCAAGATGAACGGCGGCGAGATGAAGCCCTACCTCTACCACGACCACGGTTCGCTGGTATCCCTCAGCCGCTTCTCCACCGTGGGCAGCCTGATGGGTAACCTGATGCGCGGCTCCATGATGGTGGAGGGCTACATTGCCCGTCTGGTCTACATCTCCCTCTACCGGATGCACCAGATCGCCCTGCACGGCTACGTCAAGACCGGCCTTATCATGCTGGTGGGTCGCATCAACCGGGTACTGCGCCCGACCCTGAAGCTGCACTAAGCCAGGATTAACCACAATTCGGAATACCAAAAGGAGAGGCGATGGCCTCTCCTTTTTTATGGGCGCAGATCAGGAAAGAGAGCGTTACTTGCCCAGATAGGTGCGGTCGAAGAAGGTATTGACCCAGTGAGGGCGGTAGATGGCCAGCACCGTCATCGCCATGCCGTTGAGCAGAGCTTCGGGGAACAGCAGCAGTGGCCAGATGGAGAGGTAATCTGCCGTGATGGTATGCCAGGGGTAGCTGTCGCTCAGCCCCATCAGCAATGCGCTGGCGGCCACCTTGACCGAGATGGTGATGGCGCCACCGAGAAAGGCGGCAACGAAGATATAGACAAAGAGATGGCGCGGCAGCCAGGCCCAGCTGGCCAGAAACAGCAGCCAGCTGGTGGCCACCGGCAGGGCGATGCCAACCAGTGCCTGCCAGCCAAAATCGGCCAGATTGGTGACGCCGAAGTAACCGAGCACCAGCAGGGTCAGACAGGGGGCGAGCAACGCCAGCCGCCAGCCAAGCAGCAGGGTGAGGGTGGTGAGCCCGAGAAAATGGACCTCCAGCCCCTCATGCAGACCGGCCCTTAGATACCAGAGCGGCACCAGCGCGATGGCACTCCCCAGCAGCAGGTGTTGATAGAGGGGGTTGTCATGGAGGCTCTGCCACAGGGGGCGGCGCAGGCTGAAAGCCAGCAGTACCAGCCAGATCAGGAGGGCGGCGAGTTGTCCTTCACTCATCTTGTCGTCCATTCATGCAGTAGAGTCCGGGCGGCCTTCCCGACCGCTCATAGCAGAGCAGGCTGACGAGTCAGCCTGCTGTTACCATCAATATTTGACGTTGTTGTGGTACTTGCCGAGGATGCCCTTGACCCGTTCCATGGTCTCCTTGCTGGGGGGCTTGATCCCGCTCAGCTCGTACGGATCGCCCAGCACGTCCCACTTGTGTTTGCCGAGCTCGTGGTAGGGGAGCAGCTCCACCTTCTCCACGCTCTCGCCCAGCTCGGCGATAAACTTGCCGAGATCTTCGGCACTCTGGTCGTCATCGCTCCAGGTTGGAACCACTACATAGCGGATCCACATGGTCTTGCCTTTGGCCGCCAGATAGCGGGCAAACTCCAGGGTGTATCTGTTGCTGACGTGGGTCAGCGGAATGTGTTTCTCGTCATTGATCTGTTTGATGTCGAGCAGCACCAGATCGGTCTGTTCGAGCAGCTTGTCCACCTGTTCGTCGAGATGGCGGACGAAGCCGTTGGTGTCGAGGCAGGTGTGGATCCCTTTCTCTTTGCAGGCGGTAAAGAGTTCGGTAATGAAGGCCGGTTGCAGCATGGCTTCACCGCCGGACGCTGTCACGCCACCGCCGGAGGCATTCATGAAGTGGCGATAGCTGGTGATGTCACTCATCAACTCCGGTACGGTCACTTCGCGGCCACCTTCGGTATCCCAGGTATCGCGGTTATGGCAGTACTTGCAGCGCATCAGGCAGCCTTGCATGAATACGATAAAGCGTATTCCCGGGCCATCGACAGTGCCGCAGGTTTCGACGGAATGGATCCGGCCAATGGTGTCGTGATTCTCGGCGTGTTCACTGATTTCAACGGCAGGGATCCGGTTAATGACTGACATAGACAACTCCAACGATTCGAGCAGGCCGTTATTTTATTACATAAACCCCTATTGATCCTACACCTTTAGTCCGGCGCCCGGCTGCCAAGCCGCTGTTCCAGCCCCTTGACTGTGAGCGGCCGACTGGTGAGAAACCCTTGATAATGCTGGCATCCCAGCGCTTTGAGGATGGCCAGCTGCGCCTCCTCTTCCACCCCTTCGGCTGTGACGGTAAAACGGAAGACCTGGGCCAGATCGAGTATCGCCTTGACGATGGCTCTGTCCTGTTCACTGTGTACAAGGGTCTGAATGAAGCTTCTGTCAAGCTTCACCTCGTCTGCGGGCAGATCCCGCAGATAGGCCAGTGACGAGTAGCCGGTACCGAAGTCGTCGATGGAGATGAGGATGCCGAGCTCCTTGAGCTGGCGCATTCTGGCGATACTCTCCTGCCGATTCTCCAATACTACCGATTCGGTCACCTCCAGCAGCAGGCGGGAGGGGGGCACACCGGTATCGCGCAAGATGTACTCCACCTGTTGCACGAAGCCCTGAGTGTGGAACTGGCGGGCACTGACGTTGACCGACAGATGGGGGATCTGCAGGCCACGGTTGAGCCAGAAGCTGTATTGCGCACAGGCGGTCTTCATCACCCAGTAGCCGATTTCGAGGATCAGGCTGGTCTCTTCGGCGATGGGGATAAACTCCCCGGGTGGCACCATGGTACCGTTGCTGCGCTGCCAGCGCAGCAGCGCCTCGATACCCGACAGTGAACCATTGTCGACCCGGTATTGCGGTTGATAGTGCAGCTGCAGCTCATGATGACGCAGGGCATCGCGCAGCTCATTGGTAAGGGTCAGGCGGTTCTTCTCTTGCTGGGCCATCGCCGCGGTAAAGAAGACGTAGTGACCCTGACCGGCCCGCTTGGCCATGTGGGTGGCTGTGTCAGCCTGTTGCATCAGGGTGAGGTGATCTATCCCGTTAGTGGTAAAGAGGCTGATCCCCACCGAGGCGCTGCAGTGCAGCTTGTGATCACCGATATCGAACGGGGTGCGAAACAGCCCCATCAGCTCGCGGGCAAAGTGCTCAGCCAAAATTTTGGCGGTGACTTCCCCTTGTCCGAGCTGGGTAAAGAGCAGGGCAAATTCATCCCCCGAGATGCGCGCCAGTACCAGATTGTCCTGGGGCAAGGCCCTGAAACGCTCTACCACGGCCTGCAGTAGTTGATCGCCGCAGGCGTGACCGAGGGAGTCGTTGATCGACTTGAAGTTGTCGAGATCCAGCAGCAGCAGGGCGCCCCATTGTCCGTTGGGGGCGCTCAGGGTCTGCTGCAAAATATGGTTGAGGCTGCGCCGGTTGTGCAGCCCGCAGAGATCGTCGTAGTAGGCGAGCTGCTCGATATGTCTGGCCGCCTCTTTCTCCTCGGTGATGTCGTAGAAGCTGCAAATAAAGTGGCTGAGCTCACCCTGCTCATCCTTGACACCGTTAACCATCAAGCGCACAGGAAAGAGGTGACCATCCTTGTGCAGGCAGCGCTCTTCCCCAAGCCAGAACCCCTGCTTGCTGACGGTGTGGCTGATATCTTCCTTGATATTGTCCCCGTAGTAGGTGGGGCGCAGCTTGCTAATGGAGTGACCGATCACCTCTACTTCGCCAAACCCGGAGATGCGAGTAAAGGAGTTGTTGACCTTGAGGATGATGCCGTTGTGATCCATCACGATCAGACCATCGTGGGTATTGAAGGCCACTTCGGCGAGGCGCAGGGCATCATCGGTAGCGAGTCGCTTGAGCTCGATGGCGGCCCGCTTGTGCTGGCTGCTCAAGAGATCCAGCAAAGGCTCGGGCTCTTCAAGGGGGGTATCGAGCAGCAGGGTGAGCTGGCCAATGGGAGTCCCGATCTGGCCATGGAGCGGAATGCCAATATAAGCGCTGGCATTGAGGGCCAGTAGTTGGGTTGCCTTGGGATAGCGCACGGGCAGATCTTCCACGTAGATAGCCTGACCGTGCTGGAACAGCTCCTGAGCGGGGCCGGGATCGAGCTGGATGGGCTTGAGGGTGGAGAAGCTCTGCTCATTGATGAAGCAGCGGGGGATGATCCAGAGATCCTGACCGCGGGGCTGGAACTCGCCGATCCAGCCCACCCGGGCACCGCTGGCGCTCATGGCCCAGCTTACCAGCGTCTTGCAGTAGTCGATGCCGGTCTGCTGGTGCAACTCGGGTGGGAGGGCCAACTCGGCGTGCTGCTCTTCCGGTTGTGGCTGCCAGTGGCCGAGCAACTGGGCGCTGTTGCGCACCAGTTGCAGCATTTCATCGCTAATGGGGGTGGGGTCGAGATACTCCAGACTCAGCACCCCGAACAGCTTGTCCTGCTCCAGCAGGGCGCCATCGAGGCGTGAGCGCACACCGGCACTGGTCAGATAGAGGTGATTGCTCAGCATCGGCTGGTGGGCCGCTTCCGAGAAGCTCAACGATTTGCGGGTACGCAGGGCGCGGATATAGCGGCTGTCGCCGCGAATGGGGTAGAGCGCCTCGACCCCCAGGGTGAACACCGGAGTGAGCTGCTCGCAGCCCAGATCGCCGTTGGCCTGATAGTGCCAGAGGATAAGCCGATCGGCACCCAGGCTCTCCTTGAGGGTTTCCAGCAGAGGCGCATACTGTTGTCGGCTCGCCATCTGGCTGAGGCGTGGCAGTTGCAGTGTCAGTTCGCAGACCGGCTCCAGATGCCGATGCTGCAGGCAGATAAGCCAGAAGCCATCCTGCTCGTGGGCGAGGGCGATATGCCACAACTGATTGGCAAAGCGCACGCTGGTCTTGCCGCCATGACCGTTGGCCAGCAGTTGTTCGATGGGCAGGCGCAGGGCATCGGGAAGTTGGGCCGGCCAGGGGGTGCGCGGTTCATCGAGCCAGTAGAGCGGGGTTTGCATCACGTCGGTCAGGGCGACCAGCCGTTGACTGCGCAGATCCAGACGAAAAAAGAGCGGCGTATGGATGGCTGGATGAAGAGGACTGAGAGCGGTAGACGACATGAACAAACCACATCCTGTTAAGCAACCGTCGGGGTTGCAAGGATACTGCAAAATCGCGAGAAACAAAATTTCATTGAAATCTAAATTAGTTGTTGCTAATTTATTGGTCGTTATTTTCTACGAGGAGTCTTGCAGATGAAACGGATCCTGATTATCGGTGGTGTCGCCGGGGGCGCATCGGCGGCTGCTCGAGCTCGTCGTTTGAGTGAAAAGGCGGAGATCGTGATGTTCGAGCGGGGCGAGTTTGTCAGCTTCGCCAACTGCGGTCTGCCCTATCACATCGGGGGCGATATTCCCGACCGGGATGCCTTGTTGCTGCAGACTCCTATGAGTTTCAAGCGCCGTTTCAACGTGGATGTGAGGGTCTTTCACGACGTAATCGAGATAGACAAGGCAGGCAAGACATTGCTGGTGCGCAACTTGCAAACCGGTGAAGAGCAGCGCGAACCCTATGACGTGCTGCTGCTGAGCCCGGGCGCCGCCCCGATACGTCCGCCGTTCCCCGGTATCGATAGCCCCCGGGTGCATACCCTGCGCAATATCCCCGACATGGATCGGATTCTGGCCTCTCTTCACCACGATCAGCCACGCCACGTTACCGTGGTGGGCGGCGGCTTTATCGGGATGGAGATGATGGAGGCGCTGCACCAGCGCAAGCTGGATGTCACCCTGCTGGAGCTGGCCGATCAGGTGATGGCGCCGGTGGACAAGGAGATGGCCAACATGCTCCATGCCCGCATCCGGGAAGAGGGGATCGACCTGCGCCTGCGCACCGGCCTCTTGGCCATCGAGAGTCTGGATCTGTCTGCCGAGAAGACCTCCGCCGTACCGACCGCCAAAAGCGGTGGCCTGCGCCTGACCCTCAATGATGGCTCCCATCTTGATACCGGTCTCTTGATCCTCGCCATCGGCGTCAAACCGGAAACCCTGCTCGCCGCCAAGGCGGGGCTGGAGCTGGGGCCACGGGGTGGCATCAAGGTCGATGCCGGGATGCGTACCTCGGATCCCTTTATCTACGCGGTGGGGGATGCGGTGGAAGAGATTGACTTCGTCACCGGCGAATCTGTGCTGATCCCGCTGGCGGGCCCGGCCAACCGGCAGGGGCGCATCGCCGCTGACAATATGTTGGGCCGAAGCGAAACCTACAAGAAGACGCAAGGGACCGCCATCTGCAAGCTGTTCGATCTGGCGGTGGCCAGCACCGGCCTCAACGAGAAGCGACTGGTGCAGCTGGGTCTGCCGTTCGAGAAGGTCTATGTCCACCCGGGCAGCCACGCCGGTTACTACCCTGGCGCCCATCCGGTCAGCCTCAAGCTGCTGTTTGCCCCGGATGGCAAGATTTACGGTGCCCAGGCCATCGGCAAGGATGGCATCGACAAGCGTATCGATGTGCTGGCGGTAGCCCAGCGCGCTGGCCTGACCGTGTTTGACCTGCAAGATCTGGAGCTCACCTATGCGCCGCCCTATGGCTCGGCCAAGGATGTGATCAATATGGCCGGGTTTGTGGCGAGCAACCACCTGAAGGGGGATGCCCTGCTCTGCCATGTGGCCGAGGTGCAGGCTCGTAACCCCCATCAGCTGGTGGTGGATGTGCGCAATGGCCCGGAGCTCGACAAGCTGGGCCGCATTCCGGGGGCGCTGCATATCCCCCTCGACGAGTTGCGTGGTCGCCTCCATGAGTTGCCCAAAGAGAAAGAGCTGCTGATCAGCTGTCAGGTCGGGCTGCGTGGCCATGTGGCATGTCGCCTGCTGAGCCAGCACGGCTTTAAAGTGAAGAATCTCTCCGGCGGCTTCAAAACCTGGCAGATGGCCACCGCCGAGTAACCGTTTTATTTCTGTGCCTGTTTGCCCCTCTCCCTTGTGCGTGCAAGATGAGGGGCTTTTTGCTTCTTCTTTTCGCCCTCCTTGCATCCCCTTTTGCTGCAATATTTCGACACACTTTATTTCCCATGCCGGACAAAATTAACGTTTTGTTCAGGGGGGGGGCGTTATAAATCGTGTTTCTTTGAACATGAACCGTGTAGTAGGGAGAGTGACATGTTGGATATGCTGATGGCCATTTGGCATCAGGATTTTGACGCCCTGGTTCAGATGCAGGCGATGTCCATGCTTATTTGTTGTCTGATGCTGGTGCTGTTTCTGGAGTCGGCATTTGTCTTTCTCCCCCTGCCGGGAGACAGTCTGGTGCTGCTGGCTGGTGGGCTGGTGGGAATGGGCGTTCTGGGGACGGAAGTGACGCTTATCTATCTGCCGTTAGCTGCTGGCATAGGTTCTGTGCTCGCCTACTGGCAGGGGCGAGCCCTGCAGCGCACCCGCTTTATGGATCACATCGAGCGGATGTTGCCTCCCGACAGCCTGCCCAAGGCGACCCAGTTGCTGAAAAAGTACGGTTTTCTGGCGATGTTTTCCTCCCGTTTTATCCCGTTCGTGCGGGTTCTGACCCCCATGCTGATGGGGATTGGCCGCCTGAGCGTGCTGCGGATGTGCGTGGCGAGCTTTGCCAGCGCTGTGCTCTGGTCACTTTGTCTGAGTCTGGTGGGCAAGCTGGCGATGAATACTCCCTTCTTCCTCCACCACAGCGAACTGTTGACCCGGGCGCTGCTGATTACCTCGCTGGTGCTGTTTCTGGCGGCCGTCATGGCCATCCTGTTTCGCTGGTTCAAAGGCGGGGCAAAAAACGAGACCAGCCACGACTAGATGACAACCCTTGCCGCACTGGAACAGTGGGCAAGGGGGTTCTCGTGCTGCAGGGGCGCGGAATTGTGCCCATTCGGGTAATGAGCTTTGTGTCGGGTGAGCAGGATGCCTTATCCTGTTTCCAGCCACGCTGCGTTTGCAGCGCTCCAACTCGGGATGGAACCTATGCGCCTCTTCGACTCTCCCTCTGCTTCTCACCGCTCTACCGCCGGAACCGGCGCTTTGCGCCGCCGCTGGTCGGTCTTGCTGCTATCCGGGCTGGCCGGTTTGCTGCTGGCCGGTTGTGGCCCTGACAAGCCCGCCAGCCAAGTACCGACCACAGAATCCACTGCGCAGCAGGAGGCCGGGGCGCCAACTTCTGTAGTGCAGGCCAATGCCCGCCAGTATCGCGATGCCCCGGCGCTGGCGCTGGTCTTCTCCGGCTCCTTGGCGCCCAAGGCCAATTGGCAGAGCTGGCTCGGGGTCAGTGAAGGTGGCAGGCAGGTGCAGGGGGAGTGGATCCTCGCCGAAGATGGTCGCACCCTCTATTTTCCGAACGTACAGCCCGACAAGAGCTATGAAGTGAGCCTCAAGGCGGGGTTGGGCCCATCCCCCCAGAGCTGGACGCTCAAGACCCGCCCGCTGGAGGCGGGGGCTTCGTTTACCGCCAGCGGCATGGTATTGCCGCTGCGTCAGGAACTGCGCCTGCCCATCAGCGCGGTCAACGTGGATGAGGTCAATATCGATTTCTTCCGGGTCGATGCCGAGTATCTGCCCCGCTTTCTGGCCGAGTATCGCCCCGGTGCTGGCATGGGCAACTGGGAGCTTGAGCAGATCACCCAGCGGGCCAAGCGGGTATTCAGCGGCCGCTACGCATTGGAGCTCGATGCTAACCGGCGCGAGACCCGCCTCATCAATGTGAAGGAGCCGCAGCTGGCGGAGGCTGGCGTCTACTTTGCCGTGATGTCCCCCCTTGGCAACTACGACTGGCGCAAGGAGACCACCTATTTCGCGGTGAGCGACATGGGGCTCAGTGCCCGCCGTTACCGCGATCAGCTGGAGGTGTTCGTCAGCTCCCTGGCCAGCGCCGACCCGCTCAAGGATGTGCAGCTCTCCCTGCTCGACGAGAAGGGCAACCGGCTGCAGGTGCAAACCACTGATCCGCAGGGCCATCGTCGCTTCGATCAGGTGCAGGGTGCCCGCCTGCTGCTGGCCGAACAGGGCAACCATCTGGCGGTGCTGCGTCTCGATGGGGCGGCGCTCGATCTCTCCACCTTCGATCTTGGCACCCAGCCCTGGCAGGCTCAGCAGCTCTATCTATTCAGCGGGCGCGATCTCTATCGTCCCGGCGAGCGGCTCGACAGCGAGATCCTGCTCAAGGGCCAAGATGGCCAGCTGCTGCCGGGCATGGCGGTAGAGCTGGAGGTGAAGCAGCCGGACGGCCAGCTGCTCGAACAGAAACGGCTGCTGCCGGACAATTTGGGCGCGGCCCACTACGGTCTGCGTTTGCCGGATGATGCGCCGCTCGGGCGCTGGACCATCAACCTCAAGACCGCCGCTGGCAGTCGCTTCGAGTGGCCCTTTCTGGTGGAGGAGTTTTTGCCGGAACGGCTGAAACTGCAGCTTGGCAAGGGGCCGGATGGCGAAGTGACGAGTCTGGACGCCGCCCTCAGCCTGCCACTGCAGGGGGACTATCTCTACGGCGCGCCGGCCAGTGCCACCAAGGCGAAGGTGGAGGTGAAAATCAGCCGCGCCACCATGCCCTTTACCCAGTGGCAGGAGTTCACGCTGGCTGACGTGCTGCTCGCGGAGCAGGCCAAGGATCTCGAGCCTCTCAATCTCACCCTCGATGCGCAGGGGCAGGGGACTTTTTCGCTTGCTGATGAGCTCGATGGGGTGCGCGCCCTCGGGCCGCTGGAGGTGGCCTATCGGGTGTCGCTCGCCGAGCCCGGTGGCCGCGCCGTCAATCGCAGCCGCACCCAGTATGGCTGGCCCGCGGGCAGCCAGTGGCCGGCACTCAAGGCCGACTTCGTGGCCGATCGGGTAGAGGGGGGCAAGCCGCTCCCCTTCCAGATCCTCAACCTCGATGAGCAAGGCCAGCCGGTGGCGGGGGCGGTGAAGGTGCGCCTCATCAACGAGTACCGCGACTACTACTGGCATTACGCCGATGGCGAGGGGTGGAAGTACGAGTTCAACAGCCAGCCCTATCTGGAACAGGAGCAGACCCTGCAGTTGGATGGCAAGGGGCCGACCCCGCTCACGCTGCAACTGGCGGCGGGCTGGTATCGGTTGGAGGTTGAGAACAGCCAGGGCCATCAATCCAGCCTGCGGGTGGAGATCGGCAGTTACGCCTGGGGCGGCGGTGGCGAGCAGGCACGGCCTGACAAGATTGCCATCACCCTCGACAAGCGCGCCTATCAGGCGGGCGACAAGGCCAAAGTGACTTTGGTTGCCCCGCGCCCCGGCAAGGGGTTGCTGCTGGTGGAAGATGGCGACGGCCTGCGCTGGTGGCAGCGTATCGAGCTCAAGGGGGCCGGTGGCGATGCCAAGGATGCCCGCGGCGAGTTCGAGATCCCGGTCAGCCCCGAGTGGCAGCGCCACGATCTGCATATCTCGGCCCAGATCGCCGCGCCAGACAGCGCCTCCAAACCGGCTGGTAAGCAACAGGGGCAGAGCCTGCGCTCGGTCGGACTGGTGCCGCTCCCCCTGGACCGGGAAGCGCGCCGTCTGCCGCTCACCCTGAGCGCGCCTGATAAAGCGGTGCCGCTCACTCGGCTGGAAGTGACCGCCACTTCCACCCCCAATAGCCAAGGCCGGGTGGTGCTGGCGGCGGTGGATCGGGGCGTGCTCAATATCAGCGACTACCAGCCTCTCGACCCGTTCGAGATCTTCTTTGGTCGCAAGCGCTTCGCCCAAGATTTGTTCGACAACTACGGTCAGGTGATCCCGCCGCAAGATGGCAAGCTGGCCCGCCTCAACTACGGCGGCGATCGGGCGCCGCTGAAAAAGGGTGGCGCGCTTGAGAGCCGGGTCGAAGTAGCCGCGCTGTGGAGCGGCGAGGTGAGTTTTGACCAGCAGGGCAAAGCGGTGATCCCGCTCGAACTGCCCAACTTCAACGGCGAGCTGGCACTGATGGCGCTGGCCTGGAACGAACAGCAGGTCGGGGAGGCCGAGCGCGCCGTCAAGGTGGTCGCCCCCTTGGTGGCCGAAATTGGCTGGCCACGCTTTGGCGCCAGAGGGGATCAGACCCGGGCGCTGGTGCAGCTGCGCAACATGAGCGGCGAGGATCAGACCCTCTCCCTTGTCTGGACCCTCAATGGCGGGCTCAAGGCAAATGGCGAGCTGCCCGGCACCCTGTCCCTTAAAAATGGCGAGGAGCAGTGGTTGACCCTGCCGCTCACTGTGACCGGAGCGAGCGGCGTGGCAAGCCTGCAGTTGGCGGCTAGCGGCAAGGATTTTGCCATCAGCCGCGACTGGACTTTGCCGCTGCGCTCCCCCTGGCCGGCCGAGACTCGCCAGCGCTACCAGATGCTGGCCCCCGGCCAGCAGATGAGCTTTGCGCCAGCTGAGCTGACCGGGCTGGATCGCGCCAACCTGCAGGGGCTGCTCAGCCTCTCCGGCACCCCGCCTTGGGATCCGGCAGCCCAGTGGCAGGCGCTGGCCGACTACCCCTACGCCTGTCTGGAGCAGACCTTGTCCCGTGCCTGGCCTTACTTGCTGACCACGGCCGATGAGCGGGCCGCCTGGAGCAAACCTGCAGAGGGCAAGAAAGCGGCGAGTGAGGCGGATGTGCAACGCGCCCTGCTGCAACGGCTACAGCGGTTGCAACTGCCAAGCGGTGGCTTTGGCCTGTGGGATGGTCGCTCCGACGAGGAGCAGTGGCTCACCGCCTATGCCGCCGACTACCTGCTGGCGCGCAAGGAGGCGGGCGACGCAGTGCCGGAGGCGATGCTCAATCAGGCGCTGAACCGGCTGCAAAGCTATCTCACCGACAGTCAGTATGGTGAGCGCTGGAGCAGTGCCCCCGAGCACAGCCGGTTGGCCTATCAGGCCTACAGCGCCTATGTGCTGGCCCGGGTGGGCAAGGCGCCGCTCGCTACCCTGCGCCTTATCTGGGAGCAGCAGGCCGATCACGCCCGCTCAGGTTTGCCGCTCTTGCACCTCTCGCTGGCGCTCTCGGCCATGGGGGATGAGCAGAACGCCGCCAAGGCCCTCAGCCGGGCATTGGCGACCGAGCGCGGTGATGACTATCTGGGTGATTACGGCTCACCGCTGCGCGATGAAGCCCTTGAGCTCTCCTTGCTGCGCCAGCACAAGCTGGCTGCGGAGCGCTGGCCGGCCCTCAGCGCCAAGGTGGCCGACACCCTGGCTCACCGTCAGTGGCTCAGCACTCAGGAGCGGCTCGCCCTGTTGCGACTCGCCCGCTTCGATCCGGCCGTCGACTGGCAGGCCAAGGTAACTTCCTCTCTTGGCAGTGGACCCCTGAGCGGTTCGGCTCCTCTGCAGCAGGGCGCCACCGAGGCGCTGGCTGCGAGCACCGTCACCAACGAGGGCAAGGGCTCCCTCTATGTGCAGCGCACCCTGGTCGGTTACCCCGAACAGGCACCGGCACGGATCAGCAAGGGGATGAGCGTGACCCGCAGCTGGTTCAACAGCGATGGTCAGCCGTTTGATCCCGCCAAGGTGAAGGTGGGCGATCTGGTGGTGGTGCGGCTCAACGTCAGCAGTGAATCGGCGGTGCCCGATGCCCTGCTGGTAGAGATGGTGCCTGCTGGCTTCGAGCTGGAGAACCCGGCCCTTGGCAACAGCATCAAGCTGGAAGAGCTCTCCATTGAGGGGAAACCGGCGTGGCAGAGCGAGTGGAACGACTATCTCAAGCATCAGGAGTTTCGCGATGACCGCTACACGGCGGCGCTGGATCTGAGCGAGGGGAGCAACCAGCAACTGGTCTACCTGATGCGGGCGGTGACGCCGGGCCGCTATCAGGTGCCGCCGACCCAGGTGGAGGATATGTACCGCCCCGAGCTGCGGGCTGTGGGTGAGGATATCCATGAGGTGATCATCTCTGAGTAACATTCCCTCCCTTGAGCGGGTTCGCCCGCTCACTTTCTGGCAGCGTGGCTGGCTGAAAGTGGGTCGCACTGGCCGCGCTTGCTGGCGCTGGCTTGGTCGTCTGCCACGCTGGCTGCGTTTCTCGGTGCTGGGAGTTGTAGCACTGCTCCTGTCATTGCTGGCGCTGGATCGACTCTTCCCGCCGCCACCGCTCGACCCTGCCTACGCACGGGTGGTGCTCGACATGAAGGGGCGACCGCTGCGCGCCTTTGCCGATACCAGCGGCGTGTGGCGCTACCCCGTGACCCTGGAGCAGGTCTCCCCCCGCTATATCGAGGCGCTGCTGGGCTACGAGGATCGCTACTTCTGGCGTCATCCCGGGGTTAATCCGGTGGCCATGGTGCGTGGGGTCTGGCAGTGGCTGCGCTATGGGCGAGCCGTGTCGGGCGGCTCGACCCTCACCATGCAGGTGGCGCGTCTTATCGAGCCCTACCACAGGAGCGTGCTCGGCAAGCTGCGCCAGATGGCGCGTGCGCTGCAGCTGGAGTGGCACTATGACAAGCGCACCTTGCTTACCGTCTATCTGAACCGGGCGCCCTTTGGCGGCAATCTGGAGGGGGTGCAGGCCGCAAGTTTTGCCTACCTTGGCAAGAGTGCGGCCAAGCTGACCTATGCCGAGGCAGCGCTGTTGGCGGTGCTGCCGCAGGCTCCCAGCCGCAACAGGCCGGACCGGCATCCCGAGCGGGCCCGCGCCGCCCGTGACAAGGTAATGCAGCGGCTGGTGGCTCAGGGTGTCTGGCCCGAACAGGTGTGGCTGGAGGGGCGCATCGAGCCGGTGCTGGCCCGCGGTCACTTCACGCCGATGGAGGCGCCGCTGTTTGCCCGCCTCGCCGCCGACCATCAGGCGGGGGCGTTGGTGCACACCACCATCGATGGTGATCTGCAGCGTTGGCTGGAGGGGCGGGTGGCGAGCTATATCCGTCGCTTCCCCGAGCAGACCTCAGCGGCGTTGCTCTTGGTAGATAACAAAACCATGGCGGTGCGTGCCTATGTGGGCAGCGCCGAGTATGGCAATCTGCGTCGCCACGGTTATCTCGACATGGTGCAGGCAATCCGCTCTCCCGGCTCCACCCTCAAGCCCTTCATATACGGTCTGGCCATGGACGAGGGGTTGGTGCACTCGGCCTCCCTGCTCTCCGATGCGCCAAGGCTGGGCTCGGATTATCGCCCCGCCAACTTTTCCGGCGCCTTTCAGGGGCCGGTGACCCTCGCCCAAGCGCTGCAGCAATCCCTCAACGTGCCAGCGGTGCAGGTGCTGGAGGCGCTCGGGCCCGACAAGCTGGTCAGCCGCCTCGACAACGCCGGAGTGCGGCTGGCGCTCTCCGACAAACCCAATCCGGCCATCGCGCTGGGGGCGGCGGGCATTCGACTCGAGCAGCTGGTGGCGCTCTACAGCGCGCTGACCCGGCAGGGGCAGGTGGCGATGCCGGTCTGGCTGGCGGGGCAGCAGGCGGTGTCGCGCCCCTTGCTGAGCCCGGGCGCTGCCTGGATCATCTGGCAGATCCTGAGCGCGCAGGGGCGGGCGGATCAACCCTTTGCCAGCGAGGCGACCGGCCGGGTCAATCGACTGGCCTGGAAGACCGGCACCAGCTATGGCTATCGCGACAGCTGGGCCATGGGGGTCTCCGGTCGCTGGACTATCGGCGTCTGGTTGGGACGCCCCGATGGTACTCCCATGCCCGGTTTTTACGGGCAGAGTGCAGCGGTGCCGCTGCTGCTTTCGGTCTACTCGCGGCTGGCTGATAACAGCCCCTTGCCGGCACAACCCAACACGGTGAGCGAGGCCGAAGTTTGCTGGCCGCTGGGGCGCAAGGCCAGCGCGACCCTGCCTGAAGCCTGTTTGCAGCGTCAGAGCGCCTGGTTGCTGGAAGGGCGCGATCCTCCCACCTTGCCGGATCCCATGGACTGGCCCTCGCCGCTGCGCCAGGTCGCACTGACCGCCACGGGCAAGCCGACCTTGGCCCGCTGCCAAGATGCGGCGCAATCCGGCTTTCGGGCCCTCTGGCCCTTGTCGCTGGAGCCTTGGCGAACATCCGGCGAGCGACGGCAGGCGCTGCTGGCCAGCGGTTGTGCAGGGGAAGGGCAGAGTGCCGAGCTGCAGGCCCCCATTCGTATCGTGGCGCTGGGGGAGGGTAACCTTATCCGCAGTCAGCGTTACCGATTACAGCCCAAGGTGCTGGGCGGTGTCGGCAAGCCGGCCTGGTTTCTCAATGGCCAGC
>NZ_JBODRQ010000009.1:0-53286 GCF_050633025.1 Aeromonas sp. | reverse complement strand
GCGCTCTTCATCAGATCACCGACCTTTGCACCGGTGAAAATCAGGTTATCTTTCATCAAATCTTCGGGGATCCCGAGATCTTCTGCGACCCGGTTATAGCGCTGATACTGGGTGGAGTGGCATCCGGCGCAATAGTTCATGAAGGTGGCCGCGCCGCGTTGCAGCGATGCTTTGTCACTCAGATCATAATTGGCTTTGTCCAGATGAACAGCTCCGCCACTTGCAAATACCAGAGATGGCAGCAGGGTCAGCACTGCAAATATTATTCTTTTCATTTAAATGTCACCCTCTCCGGCAGCGGCTTGGTGCTTTCATTCTTGCTATAGAAGAACAGCAGGACGAAGAACCCGAAATATCCCAGTGAACAGATCTGGGCAACCAGCGTCAACGTCGGCGTCGATGGCAGCACCCCCAACACCCCCAGGATGATGAAGCAGACCACAAACTGGGCAATGTTCAGCTTGTGCAGCATGCTGCGATAACGCACCGAGCGCACCTTGCAGCGATCCAGCCACGGCAGCAGGAACAGTACCACGATGGAGAGACCCATCATAATGACGCCAAGCAGCTTGTCCGGCACCGCCCGCAAAATGGCGTAAAACGGCGTGAAGTACCACACAGGTGCAATGTGCTCCGGAGTTTTCAGACCGTTAGCCACTTCAAAGTTCGGTTTCTCGAGGAAGTAACCCCACATATCCGGCTTGAAGAAGATGATGGCGCAGAAGAAGAACAGGAAGCCAGCGACACCGATCATATCCTTGACGGTGAAGTAAGGGTGGAACGCCACCGCATCCAGCGGCCAGCCGTTTTCGTCCTTGTGCTTCTTGATATCAATGCCATCCGGGTTGTTTGACCCCACTTCGTGCAGCGCCAGAATGTGCATGGCAACCAGCATCACCAGTACCAGCGGCAACGCAATAACGTGCAGTGCGAAGAAGCGGTTCAGGGTCGCGCCGGAGATAACGTAGTCACCGCGTATCCACAGAGTCAGATCGTCGCCGATGACCGGAATGGCACCGAACAGCGAGATGATGACCTGAGCTCCCCAGAAGGACATCTGACCCCACGGCAGCAGGTAGCCCATAAAGGCTTCCGCCATCAGGCAGAGGAAGATCAACATGCCGAAGATCCACAGCAGTTCACGAGGCTTCTGATAAGAGCCATAGATCATACCGCGGAACATGTGCAGGTAGACCACCACGAAGAAGGCAGAGGCACCGGTAGAGTGCATGTAACGCAGCAGCCAGCCGTACTCCACATCGCGCATGATGTACTCCACGGAGGCAAACGCACCTTCCGCAGAGGGGTTGTAGTTCATGGTCAGCCAGATACCGGTGATGATCTGGTTAACCAGCACCAGCATGGCCAGCGAGCCAAAGAAGTACCAGAAGTTCAGGTTCTTCGGTGCCGGATACTTGGCCATGTGGTCGTTGTACATGGCCGTGAGCGGGAATCGATAATCGATCCAGCCCATCAGTTTGCTCAACATGATCAGGCCTCCTTGCCATCGGCACCGACCTGGATGGTGGTGTCATTAATGAATTGATAGGGCGGAATGACCAGGTTCAGCGGTGCAGGCACCCCCTGGAACACACGGCCGGCCATGTCGAACTTGGAGCCATGGCACGGGCAGAAGAAGCCGGACGTAACGCCCTGCACCTGCTCGCCAAAGCTGTCGGGCAGATAGGAAGGTGAACACCCCAAGTGGGTGCAAATACCGACCGCGACAAAAATTTCGGGCTTGATGGATCTATACCCGTTGTGGGCATAGTCAGGCTGCTGCGGCTCTTCAGATGAGGGATCCCGCAGCTTGTCATCATGCGCGGCCAAGGCATCCAGCGTCTGCTTGGTGCGTTTCACCACCCAGACCGGCTTGCCTCGCCACTCGACACGGATGAGCTGACCCGGTTCCAACTTGCTGATATCGACTTCAACCGGCGCACCGGCTGCTTTGGCCTTGGCGCTCGGATTCCATGACTTTATAAACGGCACTGCGGTAAACGCAGCTCCTACCCCACCAACGGCAACCGTTGACCAGGTAAGAAATCTGCGGCGACCGGTATCAACTGGCGCATTGCTCATCCAAAAACTCTCCCATGTGGACTCCGCACATTCTTATTGTGTCCCTGTTCCCCTTTTCCCGTGACAACAGCGGCGGAAGCTGGAGTTACAATTGCCACAGAAAAACCGAGGAAATTTTAAAGAAAAGATAACAACTTGACAAGAAAGAGAGGTAGCCCCAGAAAACAATAAATATACAATTTTTTGTCTTTTGTGACGTATGGTTAGCATTGCGGCAGGAAAGATCACCAATAAAAAAAGCCTGGCAGTTGCCAGGCTTTTTTGACACTCGAAAGAGTGAGTACCAGAAGCGAATTAACGCTTGGAGTACTGCGGACGCTTACGAGCTTTGTGCAGACCAACTTTCTTACGCTCAACCTTACGGGCATCACGAGTAACAAAGCCAGCTTTACGCAGTTCGGAACGCAGGGTTTCGTCGTACTGCATCAGAGCACGAGTGATACCGTGGCGGATCGCACCAGCTTGACCGGAGATGCCACCACCGTTAACGGTGATGTACAGGTCCAGTTTCTCGGTCATCTCAACCAGTTCCAGCGGCTGACGAACTACCATGCGGGCAGTCGGACGGCCGAAGTACTGCTCCAGGGAGCGCTGGTTGATTACGATCTTGCCGCTACCCGCTTTGATAAATACGCGAGCAGTGGAGCTTTTGCGACGGCCGGTACCGTAGTATTGATTTTCTGCCATGTTGCCAGTTCCCGATTAGATATCCAGTACTTGAGGTTGCTGAGCAGCATGAGCATGCTCGGCGCCTGCGTAAACTTTCAGTTTACGGAACATGGCACGGCCCAGAGGACCTTTCGGCAGCATGCCTTTGACGGCTGCTTCGATTACCATTTCCGGTTTACGCTGAATCAGCTTGTCGAAGCTGATGGACTTGATACCACCCGGGAAACCGGAGTGAGCGTGGTACATTTTGTCGGTAAATTTCTTACCGGTTACGTGTACCTTCTCAGCGTTTACAACGATGATGTAATCACCGGTGTCAACGTGCGGAGTGTATTCAGCTTTGTGCTTACCACGCAGACGAGCAGCGATCTCGGTTGCGATACGACCCAGAGTTTTACCTTCTGCGTCCACAATGTACCAGTCACGTTTTACGGTTTCTGGCTTGGCAACGAAAGTTTTCATTAAGTTAAACCCAATTACCTGTTACAGACCCAATTGCTTATGGGGGCTCTCCCACAAACAACAAACGATGGCCTACCTGTACCCCTTCGAATACAAGTAAAGCTTAAAGTGTTGCTGTCTTATCGACAGCTGTAACGTGGGCCGGGCGATTATAAGTGAAGTTGCCTTAAATATCACCTGCTAATTTCACTGCCATGAAACCAGCAAATGTCGCCCGGCCCTACCTGCCGCAGATGCCCATCCGACTGGCAGGCGCGGTATTGTGACTAAGGAAGGTGCACTCTGGCAAGGTATTCGTGCGATTGCATTTCCTGAAGCCGTGAAAGACAGCGCTGGAATTCGAAATTCAGCAGCCCTTCGCCGTAGAGTTCTGCCATGGGAACCGCCGCCGACATGATGAGCTTGACGTGTCGTTCATAGAACTCGTCGACCATGGCGATGAAGCGGCGGGCCGCGTCATCCGTGACTCTGCCCATTGGCTGCACATTGGCCAGCAACACGGTGTGAAACAGCCGGGCCAACTCGATATAGTCGTTCTGGGAGCGGGGAGTACAACAAAGTTGCTCGAAATCCATATAGAGCACCCCTTCTCCCATCCCCAGCGACGCCAGCTGACGATGATTGACCTCAAAACGCCCCCCGGAGGCCTCGAGCCCCCCGGTTAATTGCTGGAAATAGCGATCGAGATTCATTTTTGCCTGCAAATCCAGCGGGCAGTGATAAATCTCCGCTTGTTCCAGCGTACGCAGGCGATAGTCGATACCGCCATCCACATTAAGTACCTCGCAATGGCGCTCGATAAGCTCGATAGCAGGCAGAAAACGGGCTCGCTGCAACCCGTTGCGATAAAGTTCCTGCGGCGGAATATTTGAAGTAGCGACCAGCACGACGCCGTGACCGAACAACTCCTGAAACAGCGTGCCCAGCAACATGGCATCGGTGATGTCGGAGACAAAAAATTCGTCGAAACAGATGATGTCTGTTTCACTGGCAAGCTTGCTGGCCACCAGCTTGAGCGGATCGGATTGCCCGCTCAGTCCCTGTAGTTCATCGTGAATGCGGTGCATGAAGCGGTGGAAATGGCTGCGCATCTTGCGCGTCCCCGGCAGGCTGTCAAAAAAAGTATCCATCAGCCAGGTCTTGCCTCGGCCCACTCCGCCCCACATATAGATACCGAGGACGGGCTCAGGCGACTTGGGCTTTTGCAGCCAGCCCAACAGCCCTCGAGATCTGGTCGGAGTCGGGCGCCGTAGCAAATCCTGATACAGTCGCTCCAGCCTGCTGATGGCCATCCCCTGAGCGGGGTCGGCATGCACGCCGGGTCGTAGCAGATCCTGCTGGTATTTTTGCTGCGGTGTCATCCTTGAGGGCCTCTCCAACTCCCTGAATAGAGGACAAAATGGTATCACGCCCTCAGGACGCACGGTATAGTGCCATCAAGGCATGGCGGCTCATCCGGCCGCATGAACACACACTGTTTTAGCTGTAACAAGGAGCATCTATGAGTCTGTCAATTGGGATCCTGCTGGCTGTCGCAGCCTTGATCGTCGGTATCATCATCGGCCGTTTTTCGGTTCGCAGCCGTGACGCCGGTCGTCTGGAACAGGAGCTGAAAAAGGCCCATAAAGAGCTCGAAAACTATCAGGGCCAGATCAATACCCACTTTGCCGACAGTGCGGCACTGATGGAGCAGCTGGCCGAACAGTATCAAACCCTCTATCGCCACATGGCAGAGCAGAGCAAGTTCCTGGCCAAAGCTCAGGAGCCGCTGTTCCGCGAAGTCCTTGTGGAAGAAGAAGAGACCAAGACCGAAGCCGAGCCGGGCGTACCGCCTCGCGACTATGCCGGCGCCTCTTCCGGTCTGCTCAAGTAAGCGGGTCAGTCCCTTGCGGAACTAATCGGGAACGTCTGTGGTCTGACCTTGACGATTGCAATACAACTTTTTCTGGGAGCTGTTTTTCATATGCGTAAACCTCTTTCCATGCTCAGTGTGCTAGCCCTCAGTGTCGGTATCGCCATGTCTGCGGCCCCTGCTCAGGCTGCACTGCCTTCCCTGTTAGGTTCAAATCAGGAGATGCCAAGCCTGGCGCCTGTTCTCGAACAGGTCACCCCGGCTGTGGTCAATATCTCGGTTTCTGGCAAAAAAATTACCCGTCAGCGTCTGCCGGAGCAGTTCAAGTTCTTCTTCGGCCCCAACATGCCCGATGAACAGGTGAGCGAGCAGCCATTCCAGGCGCTCGGCTCCGGTGTCATCGTCGACGCCAAGAAGGGTTACGTGATCACCAACGCCCACGTGGTGCACGAAGCGGACGAGATCAAGGTCAATCTGAAGGATGGTCGTGAGTACGCGGCCAAGAAGATCGGTGAAGACAAGCAGTCCGACATCGCCCTGCTGCAAATCAAGGCAGAAGACCTGGTGCAGATCAAGTTCGCCGACTCCGATGAGCTGCGGGTAGGTGACTATGCGTTGGCCATCGGCAACCCGTTTGGTCTGGGCCAGACCGTCACCTCCGGTATCGTCAGTGCGCTGGGTCGCAGCGGCCTCAACATCGAGAATCTGGAGAACTTCATCCAGACCGATGCGGCCATCAACTCCGGTAACTCCGGCGGAGCCCTGCTCAACCTGCGTGGCGAGCTGATCGGTATCAACACCGCGATTCTGGGCCCGAACGGCGGCAACATTGGCATCGGCTTTGCCATCCCCTCCAACATGGTGCGGGATCTGACCGAGCAGATCGTCAAGTACGGTGAAGTGCGTCGCGGCCAGCTGGGGATTACCGGCACCGAGCTCACCTCCGACATCGCCAAAACCTTCGGTTACAACAAGAAGGATGGTGCCTTCGTCAATCAGGTCATGCCTGATTCGGCGGCCGACAAGGCGGGCATTAAGGCCGGTGATATCATCGTCAGCATCGATGGCAAACCGGTTCGCTCCTTCGGCGAGCTGCGTGCCAAGATCGCTACCATGGGCGCTGGCAAGCAGGTCGAACTGGGGCTGATCCGCGATGGCAAGTCACAAACTGCCAAGGTGACCCTGAAGCAGGCCGATGACAGCGAAGTACGCGCCAGTGCGCTGCATCCGGCACTGGAAGGGGCCAAGCTGAGCACCACTACCGACCCGGTCTCCGGTGTCGCGGTGGCCGATATTGATCCCCGCTCTGCGGCAGCCGCTTCCGGCCTGCAGAAGGGCGACATCATCATCGGGGTCAACCGCCTGCGCATCAACACCCTGGGCGAGCTGACCAAGGCGCTCAAGAACAAGCCTGACGTGCTGGCGCTCAACATCCAGCGCGGCGACTCCTCGCTCTATCTGGTGATCCGCTAACGCTCAAGTTGTTAGCCAACGCCTCTATCACCCGCGGCCTTCACCGCGGGTGATTTTTATCCATCGATAATGTTATTCTCTGCGCGCAGCCTGTACGGATGAGAATGACATGAAAATTCCCCCTTTAGTCAGTTACTTGGGCAAGTCTGTCGGTTTTGGATTGACCGTCGCGGCGCTGCTGTTGCTGCTGTTTCCCCATTTTCGCGGTGGTGCCCAACTACCCGGCATCATCACCAATGCCCGTGAACTGAGTTTCTCCTACGCCGCCCATCGGGCAGGCCCTGCCGTCGTGAACATCTACACCCGTAGCTTTGCCCCCAATCAGGGCAATCAGGGGGAACTGCGCCCGCAAGGGCTGGGTTCCGGCGTCATCATGAACCAGCGCGGCTATGTGCTGACCAACTACCACGTCATCGCCGATGCCGACCAGATCATCGTCGCGTTGCAGGATGGCCGGGTCTTCAGTGCCGAGCTGGTCGGTACCGATCAGCTCACCGACCTCGCCGTGCTCTATATCGAGTCAGACAACCTGCCGGTGATCCCGCAGGATCCGGAGCGACTGCCAGAAGTGGGAGATGTGGTGCTCGCCATCGGCAACCCCTACAACGTCGGCCAGACCATCACCCAGGGCATTATCAGTGCGACCGGCCGTACCGGCCTCTCCAGCATGGGGCCCGACAGCAATGGCCGTCAGGATCTGCTGCAAACCGATGCCGCCATCAATACCGGCAACTCGGGGGGTGCTCTGGTCAACGGCCGTGGCGATTTGGTGGGGATCAACACCGCCACCTATCACCTCAACAGCAATCAGGAGAGCTACGGCATCAGCTTCGCCATCCCCTACCGGCTGGCAAAACGGATCATGGATGAGCTGATCGCCAACGGCCGGGTGATCCGCGGCTACCTCGGGATCTCCAGCGTCGAGATCAACCCCATAGTCGCGCGGATGATGAACCTCGGCGACCTGCGTGGTCTGGTGGTGGAGAGTCTGGATCCCAACGGCCCGGCGGCCAAAGGCGGCCTGCAGCGAGGGGATGTGCTGCTCAAGATCAACGGAGAGGCCATCAGTGGCGTACGCAGCGCCATGGACAAGATTGTCGAGAGCCGCCCCGGCACCAAGCTGACCATCTCGGTATTCCGCTCTGGCAAGCCGCTGGAAGTGGTGGTCACTATAGAGGAAGACCTGCGCTATCAGCAGAGAACCGCCAGCTCGAGCGCCACATCGGCCAGCTAGCGTCACTCCTTTTATGAGAAGGGTGGGAAACCGCCCTTTTCCATATCTGTCCCCTCAGCTACGTCTCTTACCGTGAGATGACTCACAGTTTCCCGCAACGCTTACCCTGCCCCCGCCCCCCGATTTGTGCGCTACCGGTCACACAAAACCAGCTTCAATAAGCACTCTTTTTGCCTTTTCAGTATCCAAACGATCACTTCGGGGCCATTTCATCAGGAATTTCCGCTTCGAATCGGAAAAACACTGCCTCCTCCACATCGATGCGCAGGCTTAGGGTAACTCCATACCTTCTGCCAGCCTTGGAGAGCAGACATTGCAAACAGAGACTCACGACCAGACCCTGACCCCGAACAGCCCGGAGTTGCTGCGCCAGACCGATCATATCCTCGCGCGCATTTATCCCCTGCTGGCCGAACAGGGCATCATCCCCAACGAGGTGCAACGGCAGATGCTGGCTTCCCATGTCAAAGCCATGGTGTGGCGCTCACACAGTGGCGAGCCCCTGCCGGAGGTTGACCTCAGCCTGTTTGAAGAGATCTCCCCGCTCTCACTGCGTCTCGCGGAACAGGTCATCAGCTGGCTGGACCAGCTTGCTTATGAGGAGGCACACCTCTTGTCCGTCCATTTTGAAGTTGCCAAAGAAAACGAACTCAGCTCAGTAACAGGAGATAACTAAATGACAGCCATCAAACTCGTGATTGGAGACCGTCTCGGCAAGGGTCAGAAAGTGGGCGCAGGCGCGGAAGCAGCCGGGGCCAGCGTAACCATCATCCCCGGCATGGCCGCTGACATGAAGCTCGGCGATGTGATGAACAAGGAGCAAGCGGATCTCGGCATCTCCTTCTGCGGCAGCGGCGGCGCCGGGGCGATCACCGCCCAGACCAAATACGGCTACAAGTGCCGCTACGGCATGCGCTCTGTTGAAGAGGGCGTCACCGCCATCAACGAAGGGTGCGTGGTGCTGGGCTTCGGTTTCATGGACAAGGAAGAGCTGGGCCAGAAGCTGGTCGAAGCCTTCGCCAAGAAGCACGGACGCGCCTGATGAAAGAGAACTTCACCACCCAGGTCATCGTCAACGGCAAGGGGACGACCCGCCAGCAGGCGTTTGCCTCCGCCCTCAGCCAGGTGCAACCCACACTGCTCAAGGACAACCAGCAGGTACTGCTGCGCATTGAGCCGGTCGATGTACAGGTGCTCAAAGCCGAGGAGTCGGTCCGGGTGGAGAAGTTCCTGTTCTTCTTCCTACCGCGCCAGCGCTGCGAATACCGCGTCCAGCTGGAGATCAAGGTTCAGGTCACCAGTCTGGATGTCGCCAAGGTGACATTCACCCAGGTGTGATGCCTGAGCAGGCACAACCCCACAAGAAGGATACGTTAGATGTTTCTAATCATTTTTATCAAGTCACTCATCATTGGCGGCCTGGTTGGCGTCGGGGTGGGGGCCGGCGCGGCGCGGATGTTCCACGCCCCGACCGTACAGGGCATGGGTGCCTTCCGCACCCTAGGCGAACTTAACTCCTGCGAGGGGGATCCCGCTTCCCACTTCTCGTTTGGTCTGGGCTTCTTCTTCAACGCCTGGGCCTCGACCGTGGCGGCAGGCGCCTTCACCCAGGATGTGGATCACCGCATCATCCCGCACTGGGCCACGGCGGCACTGCTGTTCAAAAATCGGGATCTCGCCACCACTCTGCACGACCCGAAAAAGATGGCCATCGCCGGCGGCATCATAGGTGCCATCGTGGTCGCCTTCCTCAACAGCACGGCCGCAGCCGTCCCTGCTGCATTGCAGGTCACTGCGGTCAAGGTGCTGGTACCGGCCGCCAACCTGCTGGTCAACACCGTCATGCCGGTGATCTTCTGGCTGGCCGCCATCGAAGCGGGCAAGAAATCCGGTTTCTGGGCCACCATCTTCGGCGGTCTGGCCCAACTCATCATGGGCAACGCGGTACCGGGTCTGGTGCTCGGCATCCTGATCGGCAAGGGCGTGGAAGAGAGCGGCTGGAACCATGTCACCAAGGTGATGATGGCAGCCATCGTCCTGCTGTTCGTGCTGAGCGGCTTCTTCCGCGGATTTGATATGAAACTGATTGAGTCCTTCCATATGGGTGTCCCCCTGTGGCTGGAAAACGTCCATAACCTGCTGAGCGGCAAATAAGGGGTCACACCATGGATGAGAAACTGAAAAACAACTTCTGGTACGCCGACTGGTCATTCCCCATCTTCGTCGGCCTGCTCTCGGCCGGGGTCTTTGCCGGTACCCATATGTTCTATCTGTACGGGGTCGGCGCCTTCAACGAGGTAGCCTTCGTCGCCATGCTGAAAGCCGGAATGGACACGGGTGCCTACGGCGCAGTAGCCGCGTTCGGTGCCAGCTTCCTGTTCGCCCGAATCATCGAGGGATCCCTGGTGGGGATCCTGGATATCGGCGGAGCCATCCAGACCGGGGTCGGCCTCGGAGTGCCAGCCCTGCTGCTGGGGGCCGGCATCGTCTATCCGGTGGAAAACTTCGGTGCCTCGCTGGCCACCGGCATGGGGATTGGTCTGGCCATCGGCTACGTCATAATTGTGGCGCGCAATTTCACCATCAACCAGAGCAACTCCACTTATGGCGCTGACGTGATGATGGGAGCCGGCAACAGCTCTGGCCGCTTCCTCGGCCCCCTCATCATCCTCTCCGCCATGGGTGCATCGATCCCCATCGGTATCGGTTCCCTGCTGGGTGCGCTGCTGTTCTACGTGTGGGGCAAGCCCATCACCGGCGGTGCCATCCTGGGAGCCATGTTGCTGGGTACCTTCTTCCCTGTTGCGCTTGCATAACCACCCGCCGCCCTGCGGGGCGGCACACCAGAGGCCATCAGCATGTACGACATCATCATCAAAGCGGGGCGCCAGGGAGATGGCCAGCTCGTCGATATTGCCATCAGGGAGGGCAAAATCGCCGCCATCGGCTCCCTGCCGGAGACGGCAGCGGCGCAGCAAATCCTGGATCTCGGCGGCCGGGTGCATGTGAGCGCAGGCTGGATCGATGGCCACACCCACTGCTACCCCGCCTCCCCCATCTATCACGATGAGCCGGACAAGGTGGGCGTAGAGTCCGGCGTCACCACCGTCATCGACGCCGGCAGCACCGGGGCCGACGATGTGGATGACTTCCAGCAGATCGCTGCGGGCTGCAAGACCCGGGTGCATGCCCTGCTCAACATTTCCCGCATCGGTCTGCTGCGCCAGAACGAGCTGGCGGATAGCCGGGACCTAGATATGGATCTTGCCTCGGCAACCATTCGCCGCCACCCCGACTTTATCGTCGGCATAAAGGCGCGGATGAGCGGTAGCGTGGTGGGTGAGAACGGCCTGCAACCGCTGCGCATGGCCAAGGCGCTGCAACAGGCCCACGGCCAGCTACCGCTGATGGTACACGTGGGTAACACGCCGCCGGATCTGGACGAGATCGTCGCTCTGCTGGGGGATGGCGATCTGCTGACCCACTGCTTCAACGGCAAACCGAACCGCATCCTGACCCCGGCTGGGGAGCTGCGTCAGGCTGTGCGCGAGGCGATGCAGCGGGGACTTTTACTCGACATCGGCCACGGCGGCGCCAGCTTCAGCTTCGAGGTGGCGGAGCTGGCTATCCGACAGGGGATCCTGCCCCGCACCATCAGCTCCGATATCTACTGCAAAAACCGCATCAAGGGGCCGGTCTACAGTCTGGCCCACGTGATGTCGAAGTTTCTCGCCATCGGCATGACGCTGGAGCAGGTGCTCGCCTGCGTCACCCATCAAGCGGCCGATGCCCTGCGCCTTTCCGGCAAGGGGCGGCTCGAGGTGGGCGCCGATGCCGATCTGACCCTGTTCGAGGTCGCCAGCGGCCCGACTCTGTTTATGGATACCGAAGCCCACTCTCGCAGCGGCGACCAACAACTGTTGCCTCTCGCCGCCCTGGTCGGTGGCGAACTGCTTCTGACTCACTATGGGAAATCACACTATGCCTTCTGTTTATGAGAAATATCAGCTCAAACCGGTGATCAACGCCTCCGGGCGCATGACCATTCTCGGCGTCTCCACCCCCGAGCAGGAGGTGGTCGATGCGGTCAACTTCGGCCTTGGCCACTACTTCGAGGTGAAGGATCTGGTCAACAAGACCGGCGCCTACCTGGCTGGCCTGCTGGGAGTGGAAGATGCAGTGGTCATTTCGTGTGCCAGCGCCGGCATCGCCCAGTCGGTGGCCGCCGTGATCGTACGCGGCGACCCCTACCGCCTCGAGCACCTGCATGCCCACCCCCATGACGTGCCAAGCGAAATCGTGCTGCCCAAGGGACATAACGTCAACTTCGGCGCCCCGGTCGGCACCATGGTCAATCTGGGTGGCGGCAAAGTTATAGAGGCCGGTTACGCCAACGAGTGTTCCCCGGCCCAGCTGGCCGCAGCCATCAATGCCAACACCGCTGCGATCCTCTATATCAAGTCCCACCACTGCGTGCAGAAGAGCATTCTGTCGGTGGCCGAGGCCGCCGAGGTCGCCAAGACCCACGGTCTCCCGCTCATCGTCGATGCGGCTGCCGAAGAGGATTTGCGCCTCTACTACAACCAGGGGGCGGACCTGGTCATCTACAGCGGCGCCAAGGCCATTGAAGGGCCCACCAGCGGGCTGGTAGTTGGCAAGCGTCAGTACGTGGAGTGGGTCAAGCAGCAGGCCAACGGCATCGGCCGCGCCATGAAGGTGGGCAAGGAGGGGATCCTCGGCCTGACCCACGCCATCGAGCGCTATCTGGCCAAAGAGAAAGAGAGCGGTGCCGCCATGGTCGCCAAGATGACCCCCTTCATCGAGCGTCTCAACCAGCTGCACGGCGTCACCGCCAAAGTGGTGTGGGACAGCGCAGGGCGCGACATCGCCCGCACTGATATCGCTTTTGACCACCAACAGATCGGCATGACCACTGTGCAGATCGTCAGCCGTCTGCAACAGGGCACGCCTGCCATCTACTGTCGTGGCTACAAGGCCAACGAGGGGCATATCGAAATCGATGTGCGCAGCGTCACCGTGCCCCAACTCGACCAAATCCACTCCGCCATTGCCAACCTCGTTCAGGAGAATCGCTGATGTCCCTTACCCCCAACTACTACCGTGATCGGGTCTGTCTCAACGTGCTGGCAGGTTCCAAAGAGAATGCCGTCGAGGTCTACGACGCAGCCGAAGGTCACGTGCTGGTCGGTGTGCTCTCCAAAAACTACCCGGATATTCCCTCCGCAGTTGCTGATATGAAGGAGTACGCCAAGCTTATCGACAACGCCCTCTCCATCGGGCTGGGCGCCGGTGATCCGCGCCAGTCCGCCATGGTGGCCGAGCTGGCCTGCCAGCTGCAGCCCCAGCACGTCAACCAGGTGTTCACTGGCGTTGGCGCCAGCAGGGCGCTGCTCGGTCAGTCACAAACGCTGGTCAACGGGCTGATCTCCCCCACCGGCATGCCGGGCATGGTGAAGATCTCCACCGGCCCGCTCAGCGCCGGGCAGCCGGGTGGCATCGTGCCCATCGATACCGCCATTGCCTTGCTCAAGGACATGGGCGGCAGCTCGGTCAAGTTCTTCCCCATGGGTGGGCTGGCCTGCCGCGACGAGTATCAGGCAGTGGCCGAGGCTTGTGCCCGCAACAACTTCTGGCTGGAGCCCACCGGCGGCATCGATCTGGAGAATTTCGAGGAGATCGTGCGGATTGCGCTGGACGCCGGAGTCGAGAAGGTGATCCCTCACGTCTACAGCTCCATCATCGACAGCGCGAGCGGGCACACTCGCCCCGAAGATGTGCGCACTCTGCTGGCCATAGTGAAACGACTGTTGGCGTGATGGCAGTCACGGGCGCCGGTTCAATCACTGACCGGTGCCTGGCTTGTTGATGATCAACTTGTTAACATCGACCATTTATCTCGCAACAGGAGTCTTGCATACCCCCTATGATCAAGCTGCCACACCCCAGGCTCCATCAACTGCTGATCCAGCTCCATGCCGAACCACTGCCACAGGAGGAGCTGGCTCGCCGCCTCAATGTCTCCACCCGCACGGTGCGCACCGATGTGGCGACCCTCAACGAACTAATTGCCACACACGGCGCTCACCTGATCCACCAACGTGGCAGCGGCTACCAGCTGAAGATCTACAATCAGACGCTGTTTGAGGCATTGCTGGCAGCACAGGGACAGGAGAGTACCTTGCCGCGAACCAGTCGCGAGCGGGTGCTGCACCTGCAGATCCTGCTATTGACGGCAGAGCAGGGGATCAAGCTCGATGAGCTGGCTGATACCTGGTATCTGAGCCGGGCGGCACTGCAGGGGGATATGGCGGAAGTCCGCGAGCAGCTCAGCCACTTCAGGCTCAGCGTCGAGAGCAAACCCCGCTTGGGGATGCGCATTCAGGGGGAGGAGACGGCGATCCGGGCCTGCCTGACCCAACTGCTCTATCAGGAGTTGCTGCACAACAACCAGTTGCAAACCTTGCTGCCCAACCTCTGCCCCAGCAAGACGATGGAGGTAGTGGGCAATCACATCCATGCCCAGCTTGCCCGACATCAGCTGCGTCTCGCTGACGAGAGCCTGCAGCAGCTCGCCATCTACTGCGCCGTTGCCCTGCTGCGTCAGGCATCCGGTCACGAGTTGCGCCACTTCGCCAGCGAGGATCTGACTCTGCCGCTGCTGGCAGTATCTCGCGATATATATGCGGTATTGCCAACCCTGATGCCCCCCGTAGAGGACGAGATCGCCGGTCTCGCCATCCAGATCCAGGCGCGCCTGATTGCCGATACTCCCCAGCTCAGCCCGGCAATGGCCGCCGAGAGCGAACAGCTGGTGGAGCATCTGCTCACATACATCCATCAGCACTACCCCTATGATCTGCGGGGCGACCTGCAGCTGCGAGCCGATCTGCAGACCCATATCAGCGCCATGCTGCTGCGGGTCAAGTACCAGATCGGCAGCCACAATCCGCTGGCAGACCACATCAAGCAGTACTACCCCCTCGCCTACGACATCACTCTGGCAGCCATCTCGGAGTGGATCAGGCAGACCCCTTACCGGCTGACCCACCACGAGATCGGCTATCTGGTGATCCATATAGGGGTCGGGCTGGAGCGCCATTACGACATCGGCTATACCCGCCGCCCGCAGGCGCTATTGCTTTGCGATGCGGGCAACGCCACCTTCCGGGTGCTGGAAGCACGCATCAAGCGGGAGTATCCCCAGTTGCAGCTGACCACGCTTGAATCGGTGCGGGATTACGAAGGGCTGGCGCAGATCGCGCAGGACTTTGTCATCAGTACCGTCAAGGTGAACGAAAAAAACGCCCCCGTGGTACTCGTTGCCCCCTTCCCGACCCAATATCAGCTGGAGCAGCTTGGCAAGCTGGTGCTGATCGACCGCACCCGCCCCTACATGCTCGACAAATATTTCGATGCCGACCACTTCATGGTGATCAACGATCCTCTCACCCAGGCCGAACTGTTTGCCCGTATCTGTGATCAGCTGGAGGCGGAAGATCTGGTGGAAAGCGGCTTCAGAGCCTCACTGCAGGAGCGGGAGCGGATCGTCTCCACCATGTTGGGAGAAGGGATCGCCCTGCCCCACTCCCTCGGTCTGCTGGCGCGCCGTACCCTTGTTTACACCGTACTGGCCCCGCAGGGGATCGACTGGGGCAACGGGGAAATCGCAACGCTCATCTTCGTGTTGGCCATCAGCAAGGCCGACTACGAGGAGGCGATGGGTCTCTACGACCTGTTTCTGGCACTGATGAACGAAAAAGCCAGCAGGAATCTGCTGGCTTGTCGCGATTTTGCCAGCTTCAAAGCGCTAGCGCGTACCGGTTCATAACATAAAACGAGGAGTGACTACTCCTCGTTGAAGCCGGAGGTGAACAACTCCACCACGGCGGCCAGGGCCTCGACCTCTTCGGGGCCATCAACCTGTACTTCCACCTGCCGCCCTTGCGCAGAATCCAGCATCAGCAGGCCGATGATGCTGTCAGCATCGGCCTCCACACCATCTTCATTGCGCAGCAACACGTGGGCATCGAACCCCTGCACCAGCTCGAACAGCATCATGGCAGGTCTGGCATGAATACCCAGCTTGTTTTTCACTTCAACCGAGGCGGAAACAGTCATCGGGTCGTCCTATTGGTCCGTCAGGATTGGGGGGCACTCTTGTCAAGAGTGCGGTGGCGGATCTGCACGTTCTTGCCAAGCAAACGGAATGTACTGGCCAGCCGTTCTGCAATAAAGACCGAACGATGCTGACCGCCGGTGCAACCGATGCCCACCGTGAGGTAGCTGCGATTATTGCGCTCCAGATGGGGCAACCAGGTCACCAACATATTTTCGATCTGCTGGGTAAACAGCATCACGTCAGCTTGCGCCGAGAGGTAGTTGGCGACCGGCTCATCCTTGCCGGTGAAGGGCTTGAGCTCGGGGATCCAGTGCGGGTTTGGCAGAAAGCGGGCATCGAACACGAAGTCGGCATCCTTGGGAATGCCGTACTTGAAGCCAAACGACTCGAACACCAGCACCAGCTCGTTCTCTTTCTTGCCGAGCACCCGGGTCTTGATGAGCTCACTCAGGTCGTGAATGCTGAGAGTGGTGGTGTCGATACGCAGGTCTGCACTCGAGGAGAGTGGCGCCAGCAGGTGGGTCTCCTCCCGAATCGCCTCATCCAGCGACAGCTTGTTGCGTGAGAGGGGGTGCAAGCGGCGGCTCTCGCCATAACGCTTGAGCAGGGTCCCGTTGTCGGCGTCGAAGAAGAAGCTGGAGAACTCTACCCGCCCCTCATTGCGCACCTGTGCCAGCAGATTTTCCAGTTTCTCCGGATCACTCGGCAGGTTGCGCACATCGATACTGACCGCCAGCTTGTCATACTGGCTCTCCACCGAGACAATCAGCTGGGGCAGCAGATTGACCGGCAGGTTGTCCACACAGTAGTAACCCAGATCTTCCAGCACTCGCAGGGCTACCGTTTTACCGGAGCCCGAACGTCCACTTACCACGATTAACTGCATCTTGTTCCCTCACGCCAAAACAGGTGTCTCATTCTTGGCCTGCTGTCAGGCCGAGGTCATGATCTGATAGAGCTCTTCGTCGCTGGTTGCCTGACGCAACTGGCGGCAAACCGCCTTGTCACCCAGCTTGGAAGCCATCAGAGAAAGGGTCTTGAGATGCTGCTTGCACTCGCTTTCCGGCACCAGCAAGGCAAACAGCAGGTCAACCGGTTGATTGTCGATGGAGTCGAAAGGAATAGGGTCGGCAAAGGTCATCAGGATCGCGGTTGGCGGGAACTCATCGTCAATGCGACCGTGGGGGATCGCAATACCGGCACCGATCCCGGTACTACCCATTTTTTCGCGGGCCAGCAAGCATTCAAACAGCGCCTGACGGGAGGTGCCAAGGCGTTCAGCGGCCAGCTCGCTGATGATTTCGAGGGCGCGTTTCTTGCTGGTACAAGGGACTGCACTCTTGGTGCAGTCCCGACTCAGTATGTGTTCAAGTTGCATGGTTATTTTTTATTTAACTTATCTTTGTGCTTGATGATCTGCCTGTCCAGCTTGTCGAGCAAGGTGTCTATCGCAGCATACATATCGGCATGTTCAGAGTTGGCAAACACTTCGCCACCGCTGACGTGCAATTTGGCTTCCGCTATCTGGTTCAGTTTTTCCACGCTAAGCACCACATGAACATTGTTGATGTGGTCGAAGTGACGCTCGAGTTTGGCAAATTTGTTATTCACATAATCACGCAGAGCTTCGGTGATCTCGACATGGTGTCCGGTCAGGTTAATTTGCATAACATCATCCTTTTGTTTGCCTAAACCAGGCGTTTGCGCTGATTGGAAGGTGGGATAAACAAGGATTCGCGATACTTAGCGATCGTGCGTCTCGCCACCATAATACCCTGTTCGGCCAGCAAATCCGCGATCTTGCTATCACTTAACGGCTTGGCAGGATTCTCTGCCGTGACCAGCTTCTTGATGAGCGCGCGAATTGCGGTCGATGAGCACTCTCCTCCTCCTTCGGTGTTTACATGGCTGGAGAAAAAAAACTTCAACTCGAAGATACCACGGGGGGTATGCATGTACTTCTGGGTGGTCACCCGGGAGATGGTCGACTCATGCATCTCCACCGATTCTGCGATGTCGTTGAGCACCATGGGCTTCATCGCCTCTTCACCATATTCGAAAAAGGCCTGCTGCTGCTCGACAATACAGCAGGCCACTTTCAGCAGGGTGTCATTACGACTCTCCAGACTCTTGATGAACCACTTGGCTTCCTGCAAATGGGAGCGGATAAACTGGGTGTCGGTGCTGCTACGCGCGTTGCGGGCCATGGCGGCATAGGTCTCGTTGACCCGGATGCGGGGGGCGGAGTCGGGATTGAGCTCGACCACCCACTTGCTGCCCTTCTTGACCACGGAGACGTCGGGGATCACGTACTGGGAGTCGCTCTGGATAATGCCGTTGCCGGGGCGCGGCTCCAGCAGCTGGATCAAATCCAGCACCTCCTTGAGGTCGCTCTCTTTGAGTTTTGTCTTGCGGGCGAGGGTGCGGTAATCCCGGTTGCCGAGCAGCTCCATGTGCTCGAGGATCACCTCCTTGGCCTCATTGAGCCAGGGGGTCTTCGGGTCATACTGATCCAACTGGATCAGCAAACACTCCTGTACAGAACGGGCAGCAATGCCGACCGGATCGAAATGCTGCACCCGCTTGAGTACCGCCTCGACCTCATCGAGTTCCACCTCGACGTCATCGCTAGTGACGGCAGCCTGGATATCCTCCAGCGCAACAGTCAGATAACCGGATTCGTCGATGGCATCGATGATGGCGAGGGCGATGGCGGCATCCACGTCGCTGAACGGTGTGAGCCGCATCTGCCACAGCAGATAATCCTGCAGGTTTTCGGTGGTCTCCCCCTGATAGACGCTATCTTCCCCATCGTGGATGGGGCCTGCGCTCTGGGCGGTGCCGGCAGAGTAAACCTCGTCCCAGGTGGTATCTACCGGCAACTCGTCCGGCATCTGCTCCTGAGCCATGGCATCGCTGGAATCCAGCTGGCTGGCATCGACCGGCGCTTCCGGACTGGTCTCTTGCGCCTCGCTCTCTTCCTGCTCCAGCAGAGGGTTGTTTTCGAGCGCTTGCTGAATTTCCTGCTGAAGTTCCAGAGTGGAGAGCTGGAGCAGACGAATAGCTTGTTGTAATTGCGGCGTCATGGTCAGGGACTGACCGAGACGCAACTGTAATGTCGGCTTCATCTACGTCGGGATATCCTTATGTTCAGCGAGGCACTCGTCAAAGGAAATGAAGGCATGCCCCCTTACTATAGACTGAATTGATCGCCCAAATAGACGCGCTTGACCTGCTCATCGGCAAGGATGTCAGCCGGTGCACCTTCGGCAATCATCTTGCCGTGGCTGACGATATAGGCCTTCTCACATACGTCCAGAGTCTCTCTGACGTTGTGGTCGGTAATCAAGACGCCAAGGCCTCTATCTTTCAGATGCTGAATGATCTTCTTGATGTCTATCACAGAAATCGGGTCAACTCCTGCAAAGGGTTCATCCAGCAGAATAAAACGCGGCTCTGCCGCCAGCGCACGGGCGATCTCGACCCGACGGCGCTCACCGCCGGAGAGGCTCTGACCCAGGTTGTCGCGAATGTGGGTGATGTTGAACTCTTCCAGCAGTTGCTGAACCTTGTCCTCACGCTCCTCACGGCTCAACCCCTTGCGGGTCTGCATCACCCCCATCAGGTTGTCGAACACCGACAGGCGACGGAAGATGGAGGCCTCCTGCGGCAGGTAACCGATGCCATTGCGGGCCCGCACATGCATGGGCTGCAGACTGATGTCCTGATCGTCGATGGTGATGAGGCCGGCATCGCGCTGCACCAGCCCCACGATCATGTAGAAGGAGGTGGTCTTGCCCGCCCCGTTGGGGCCGAGCAGGCCGACAATCTGGCCGGTGCCCACTTCAAGGCTGACATCACTCACCACCATGCGGCGCTTGTAGCTCTTCTGCAGGCCCACTGCTTTTAACACTGCCATGGCTTATTTTCCCTGCTTCTTCTGGTCGGCGGGCTTGTCGAAATTCTCTACCTGATCCGGCAGGAACACGGTTTTGACCCGCTGGCTCGGGCTCTTGCTCTCGGCAATCATCTTCTGTTTGACGATGTCGTAGCGGATCAGATCGCCATTGACCTGGCTATCCTCCTGCTTGAGTTGACCGTTGCCGGTGATAGTCACCAACCGCTTCTTCAACTCGTAGCGGATGGTGTTGCCGTGGGCATTGACCGGCTTGCCGTTATCCAGAACCTGGAAGAAGGTGGCCGGTTTGCCGTAGGCCGTCATCACCTCGGCCCCTTTCTCGCCGGAGCGGGTCACTACCACCTTGTCAGCCTTGATCCGGATGGTGCCCTGATTGATGGTCACGTCCTCTTCGAAGGTGATGCGGTTGTCCTGCATCTCGGCCACCTGTTTGACGGCATCGACGTAGACCTTCTCGGCAAAGTCGGACTCTTTGGCGGTCACCGCACCACACAACAACAGGGCTGCGAGGGCCAGATTAGCGTTTTTCATTGAAATAGATGGCATGGCCTTGATCCAGTAACTCAAAATATTTGCGGTCCAGATGGCCCTTGAGGCCAACCCCTTGGGTCTGGAAATCCCGACCCAGAATGTTCACTTCCCGGTTGCTGCGCACATCCTGTGTCACCAGATCCAGCTCCAGATAGGGGGTATCCAGTGTGGAGATAAAGGAGGTGGGCAACAGACCATCCAGATGCACCTTGTCCCGCAGGATGACGTTGTCGCCGGTGTTGAGCACGCCGGTTTCGGCGGTCACCTTCCACTCGGCAGCACCCTGATCGTCATACATGTAGACCACCGGCTTGTCGAAGGTGGCCTGCTCGAGGATTTGATAATACTCGGCGTAGGTCGACTCCAGCCGCTCGGTGCGCTTGCCATTGATATCAAAACGGGTGGTCACCAGATCTTTGGCGACAAAATCCGGCTGATAGTTTTCGATTTTGACGGCGCTCTCAGGCACCCGCTCAACCTTGCCCAACTGCCAGGCAACCAGTGCGACCAGAAACAGCAGGGCAAACAACAGGGTCTGTCTGCTCATACCGAGGCCTCGGGCTGATAATCGTCGTGGCCCTGCGCTTGCAAAATGAGGTCACACACCTCGCGCACCGCGCCCATGCCGCCACCGAGACGAGTGACCATATCGGCACGACTCAGCACCAGCGGATGAGCATCGGCCACGGCAATGCCGAGCCCACAGACCTGCATCACCGGCAGATCGATGGTGTCATCGCCCATATAGGCAGCCTGTTCAGCAGTCAGCCCCAGCTTGGCCAGCAGCGCTTCGAAGTGAGGCAGCTTTTTATCAGCCCCCTGCACCACATGAGCCACCCCCAGGCTTTTCATCCGATCGCTGACGATACGGGAGTTGCGCCCGGTGATGATGGCGATCTCGATCCCGGCATTGAGCAGCGCTCGCATGCCCGCACCATCGCGGGTGCAGAAGGTTTTCAGCTCTTCGCTGTTGTTTCCCATGTAGATGAGGCCGTTGGAGAGCACCCCGTCCACATCGCACACCAGCAGGCGGATTTGCGCCGCCTTCTCAAACTGGCTGCGCGTCACCGGACCATAGAGGGTCGGTACGTTTTGCATCAAATTACTCCGGCTTTCAGCAGGTCGTGCATGTTGAAGGCGCCGAGCGGGCGCTTGTCACCATCCACCACCAGTAATCCGTTGATTTTTCTCGTTTCCATCAGCTTGACGGCTTCTGCAGCCATCATTTCCGAGCCTACGGTAACACAGTTGGCCGTCATCACACGGCTGATGGGGGTGTGATGGATATCGATCTGCTGGTCGAGAATGCGGCGCAGGTCGCCATCGGTAAAGAGCCCGGCCAGCAGGCCATTGCCATCGACCACCGCAGTCATACCGAGCCCCTTGCGGCTCACTTCCAGCAGCGCTTGGCTGATGGTGGCATCTATCCCCACCCGGGGCAACAGCTCGCCACTGTGCATCAGGTCGCCGACCCGCAGCAATAGACGCTTGCCAAGGGAACCGCCCGGGTGCGAGAGCGCGAAATCATCGGCGGTAAAACCGCGAGCTTCCAGCAGGGCGACCGCCAACGCATCGCCCATCACCAGGGTTGCGGTGGTACTGGAAGTGGGTGCCAATCCCAGCGGGCAGGCCTCTTTCTCCACCTTGATGCACAGGTGCACGTTGGCCTCTTTGGCCATAGTGGAGGCGGGATTGCCAGTCATGCAGATGAGCGGAATGCCGCGGCGCTTGAGCGCCGGCAGCAGGGCCAGGATTTCGTCGCTCTCGCCGGAGTTGGAGATGGCGATGATAAGGTCGCCGCTGGAGATCATCCCCAGATCGCCGTGACTCGCCTCCCCTGGGTGGAGGAAGAAGGCCGGGGTACCGGTGCTGGCGAGGGTGGCGGCGATCTTGCTGCCGATATGGCCCGATTTGCCCATGCCGGTGACCACTATCTTGCCACCGCAGCGCAGCACCATCTCGCACGCCTTGTCGAAGGCGTCGTTCAGATACTGATAGAGTCCATCTATGGCTTGCTTTTCTGTGTCCAGCACCGCGCGGGCACTGCGACGAAAATCGAACAGTTCAGACACTTTCTCAGGCTTTACAGACATAAAGACACAGCTCCGGGCCGAAATTAGCTGCGGGATTATAAAAAAGTCTGCCCGGATAAGCGAATCGGATGGCAAGTCCCGCTCTCAATGACGCACTTTGTTACAGAAAACTGTCGTGCAAATGGGCTGGCAGCCTGTTCAATAGTTGTTCCTTGCTGTTGCGTAGACCTAGACTACCCCATAAAATTCGCACCTCATTTACACCGGATGGACAATTGTTTGAACAATGACCTGATCACCATCTCCGATCTGACCTTCAGTCACGGAGATCGGCTGTTGTATGACGGGATCAACCTGACCATTCCTCGTGGCAAGGTGACCGCCGTCATGGGCCCGAGCGGCATAGGTAAAACCACCCTGCTGCGGCTGATCGGTGGCCAGCTCAAGCCGGAGTCCGGTCACATTCTGTTTGACGGGGAAGATATCCCCACCCTCTCCCGCTCGCGCCTCTATGAAGTGCGCAAGCGGATGAGCATGCTGTTCCAGAGCGGCGCCCTGTTTACCGGCATGACGGTCTACGACAACGTGGCCTTCCCGCTGCGGGAGCACTCCGGCCTGCCGGAGGAGCTGATCCACACCATCGTCATGATGAAACTGCAGGCGGTGGGCTTGCGCGGCGCAGCAAAACTGATGCCCTCCGAGCTCTCCGGCGGCATGGCCCGCCGGGCGGCGCTGGCTCGGGCCATCGCCCTTGACCCCGACCTCATCATGTATGACGAACCGTTCGTTGGACAGGACCCCATCACCATGGCGGTGCTGGTCAAGCTGATCAAGGAGCTGAACGATGCCCTAGGTATCACCTCCGTCATCGTCACCCACGATGTGAAAGAGGTGCTGAGCATCGCCGATTACGCCTACATCATTGCCAATCGCAAGGTGGTGGCGCACGGCACGCCGGATCAGCTGCGCGAGGAGCACAACCCCGAAGTCGAACAGTTCCTCAAAGGATTGCCCGATGGTCCTGTTCCGTTTCATTTTCCGGCAGGCGATCTGCTACAGGATCTCTGATGTTGATAAGTCAAATAAGCAAGCTGGGGCGGGTCGGAGTGCGGTTTATCAGCTCCGTCGGTCGCGCCACCATCATGTTGTTCCATGCACTGGCGGGCAAACCCGAGCCACGCAAGCACTTTCCGCTGCTGGTGCAGCAGCTCTATGTAGTCGGGGTGCAGTCCGTCGCCATCATTCTGGTCTCCGGGCTGTTCATCGGCATGGTGCTCTCGCTGCAGGGCTACAACGTATTGAAGGATTTCGGCGCCGAGCAGAGTCTGGGACCGCTGGTCTCCCTCTCCCTGCTGCGGGAGCTGGGTCCTGTGGTCACGGCACTGCTGTTTGCCGGCCGTGCCGGTTCGGCCCTGACCGCTGAAATTGGCCTGATGAAGGCCACCGAGCAGCTTTCAAGCCTCGAGATGATGGCGGTCGACCCGCTGCGCCGGGTGGTCGCCCCCCGCTTCTGGGCTGGCGTCATCAGCATGCCGCTGCTGGCCTTTATGTTCAGCCTGATCGGCATCTTCGGCGGCAAGCTGGTCGGCGTGGACTGGCTCGGCGTGGACGAAGGGGGCTTCTGGTCTGCCATGCAGGCCTCCGTCGACTGGCATGAAGACATCATGCAGGGCGCCATCAAGAGCCTGATTTTCGCCCTGGTGGTCACCTGGATTGCGCTCTTTAACGGCTATGATGCCAAGCCGACCTCGGCCGGGATCAGTCAGGCCACGACCCGAACTGTGGTCCACTCATCCCTCGCCGTACTCGGCCTGGATTTTATACTCACTGCAGTCATGTTTGGATAAGGTAAAGATGAAGTTCAGCAAAGTAGAATTCCTGGTCGGCACCTTCATGCTGGCTGGCATCGGTGCCATTCTGGCACTGGCCCTGCAAGTGGCCGGTTTGAGCTTCAAACCGGAAGGAGAAACCTATACCCTGCGCGCGCATTTCGATAATATCGGCGGCCTGAAAGTCCGTTCGCCGGTCAAGGTCGGCGGCGTGGTGGTCGGTCGGGTCAGCGACATAGTACTGGACCCGAAAACCCAGGTGCCCGAAGTGACCCTGATGATGCAAAAGAGCGCTGGCCAGTTTGCAGATACCAGCTCCCTCTCCATCCTCACCTCCGGTCTGCTCGGCGAGCAGTACATCGGTCTGGCCCCCGGCTTCAGCGATGAGGAGATGGGCACCGAGATGCTCAAGGATGGCGACCTGATTGAAGACACCAAATCCGCCATCGTGCTGGAAGATCTGATTGGCAAGTTCCTCTACAGCCAATCCTCCGACAGCAAATCAGACAGCAAGAAGGAGTAATCATGTTCAAGAAAATCGCCCTGCTGCTGGGTCTGATGACCAGCATGCTCTTTTCCCTGTCTGCCCAGGCAGTCGATGCCACCGACCCCAACGCCCTGGTGGATCAGGCTGCCAAGCAGACCTTTGCCCGCCTGAAAGCCGATCAGGCCCAGGTGAAGAGCAATCCGGATCACCTGCGGGTGATCATCCGCGAAGAGCTGCTGCCCTATGTGGACAACCGCTTCGCAGCCTACAAGGTGCTTGGCAACCAGATTAAAGAGACCACCGAAGCGCAGCGCAATGCCTTCGTCGAGGTGTTCACCGAGTACATGGTGAGCTCCTACGCCGATGCGCTGGCCCATTTTGACAAGCAGACCGTCAAGGTCGAGCCGGGCAAAGCTCCCAGCGGCAACATCACCGCCGTCAACGTCAGCGTGAAAGAGGCCGGCAAGCCGGACATCTTCCTCGAGTTCAAACTGCGCAAGAACAACAAGACCGGCGAATGGAAAGCCTTCGACATGGTGGCAGAGGGGATCAGCCTGCTCTCCGCCAAACAGAGCGAGCTCGGCGGTTTGATCCGCCAGAATGGCATCGATGCAGTGATCGCCCAGTTGCGTGAGCACAACGCCAAGCCGCTGGTACTCAAACCATGACCCTCAGCGGTGAGCTGCAGGCGCCACAGGTCAATGACCTGTGGCAACGCCGCGCCGAATGGTGGCAGGACGACCAGCTCGAGCTCGGCGGCGTCACCACCCTCGACTCTGCCGGACTGGCCCTGCTGGTCAAATGGGCCAAAGCCGTATTAGCGCGAGGCGCCACACCGCAACTGGTGGGCGCCTCCAGTGATTTCTATACCCTGGCCAACCTCTACGGGGTGGCCGGGCTGTTTCAGTCAACCCCGCTCACAACTGAGGACGCATAATGCAAGTCTCTGAAATTGAAGCGATACTCCTTGAGGCTCTGCCATTGTCCGAAGTCCATGTCAAAGGGGACGGTAGTCACTACCAAGTGATCGCCGTCGGTGACATGTTTGACGGCATGAGCCGGGTCAAGAAGCAGCAGGCCATCTATGCCCCGCTGATGGACAAGATCGCCAGCAACGCCATTCACGCCCTCTCCATCAAGGCGTTCACCGACGCCGAGTGGAAACGCGAACGTAAATTCCTATTGCCCTCCTGATTTGGTAACGAAGTAAAAATGGACAAATTCAAAATCGATGGTCGTTGTACTCTCAACGGCGAAGTGACCATCTCCGGCGCCAAAAACGCCGCGCTGCCGATCCTGTTCGCGACCCTGCTCTGTGATGAAGAGGTTCACCTCTCCAACGTGCCGCGCCTGAAGGACGTGGGCACCACCATCAAGCTGCTGGAGATGCTGGGCGCGACCACCAAGGTCAACGGCAACGTCACCGTGCTGACCGGTGCGGTGAACAACCACGTCGCCCCCTACGAGCTGGTGAAGACCATGCGCGCCTCCATTCTGGCGCTGGGTCCGCTGGCTGCCCGTTTCGGTGCTGCCGACGTCTCCCTGCCCGGCGGTTGCGCCATCGGTGCCCGTCCGGTCAACCTGCACGTCCACGGCCTGGAGCTGATGGGTGCCAAGATCACCATCGAAGATGGTTACATCAAGGCCCGTGTCGATGGCCGCCTGAAAGGCGCCCACATCCTGATGGATATGGTCTCCGTGACCGGTACCGAAAACCTGATGATGGCTGCGACCCTGGCTGATGGCCGCACCGTGATCGAAAACGCCGCGCGCGAGCCGGAAGTAGTCGATCTGGCCAACTTCCTCAATACCCTGGGTGCCAAGATCCAGGGCGCGGGCACCGATACCCTGACCATCGACGGTGTCGAGCGTCTGCACGGCGGCAACTACAGTGTGCAGCCTGACCGCATCGAAACCGGTACCTTCCTGGTGGGTGCAGCGGTCACCGGTGGCAAGATCACCTGCCGCAAGACCGACCCGACCCTGCTGGAAGCGGTACTGGTCAAGCTGGAAGAGGCTGGCGCCCTGATTGAGAAGGGTGAAGACTGGATCACCCTCGACATGACTGGCCGCACCCTCAAACCGGTCACCATCAAGACTGCCCCCTACCCGGCCTTCCCGACCGACATGCAGGCACAGTTCACTGTGCTGAACGCTGTCGCCAAAGGCACCGGCATGGTCACCGAGACCATCTTCGAGAACCGCTTCATGCACGTTCCCGAACTGGTACGGATGGGTGCAGACATCGAACTGCAGGGCAATGTGGCCATCTGCCGTGACACCGAGCAACTCAAGGGTGCCCAGGTGATGGCGACCGATCTGCGCGCCTCCGCCAGTCTGGTACTGGCCGGCTTCGTGGCCGAAGGCTCTACCATCGTCGACCGCATCTATCACATCGACCGTGGCTACGAAGACATCGAGCAGAAGCTGCAGGGTCTGGGTGGCCGCATCGAGCGCATCAAGGGCTGATAGCCCCCTGATCGCTGGCCGATAAAAAGGCCCCCTCGCGTTGGCGAGGGGGCCTTTTTCATGGTTTCGGTTCTGTTGAAACCGGGATCAGTGACCCGCCAGCTTCATATTCTCTACCAGCACCGAGCCGGTCTTGAGACTGGAGCGCTCATCCTCGTCACGACCCACCGCCACGATATGGCTGAACATCTCGGCCAGATTGCCGGCGATGGTGATCTCCTCGACCGGATAGGCTATTTCGCCATTCTCGACCCAGAAACCGGCGGCGCCGCGGGAGTAGTCACCATTGACGATATTGACCCCCTGCCCCATCAGCTCGGTCACCAGCAGACCGGTGCCCATCTCTTTCAGCATGCCCTGAAAATCCTGGCCGGTATTGGAGACCTGCCAGTTGTGGATGCCACCGGCGTGACCCGTAGTAGTCAGCCCCAGCTTGCGCGCAGAGTAGGAGGTAAGCAGCCAGCTCATCAGCTCGCCGTTACGGATGATATCCATGTCGCGGGTACGCACCCCTTCGCCATCGAACGGGGTACTGGCAAGCCCGCCCAGCAGGTGGGGGAACTCCTGAATGGTGAGCCACTCGGGCAGGATCTGCTTGCCCAATTTGCCTTGCAGGAAGCTCGACTTGCGATAGAGGTTGCCGCCGCTGATGGCCATCACCAGATGGCCCCACAGACCGGAGGCTGTGTCCGGGTGGAACAGCACAGGCGCGTGACGGGTAGAGATCTTGCGGGCGCCGAGGCGGGAGACGGTACGCTCAACGGCTTCGTCAGCAATGCGCTGCGGGCTCCAGAGCCCGTCGAGGGTACGGCTGGAGGAGTAGCCGTAATCACGCTGCATATCGCCATCCTGCTCGCCGATCAGCACGCAGCTCAGTGAGTTGCGCGACGCCGCGTAGCCTTTGACGAAGCCGTGGCTGTTGCCATAGACCTTGATGCCAAGATGGCTGGAGAAACCGGCGCCGTCGGAGTGTTTGATACGGGCATCGCGACCCAGAGCGAGTCGTTCGCACTCGATGGCCAGCTCGATCCCGCGCTGGGGATCCAGCTCGATTTGGTGACACAGTTGCAGATCGGGGGCATCCCAGGCCAGCAGCTCGGCGTCCGCCAGACCGGCGCAATCATCGGCCGAGGTGTGGCGGGCAATCTCGATGGCCGCTTCAACGGCGGCACGAATGGCGGGTTTACCCAGATCGGTGGTCGAGGAGGATCCCTTGCAACCATCGCGATAGACGGCAATGCCGAGGGCACCATCCTTATTGAATTCAATGCTTTCCAGTTCACAACCCCGGGTATTCACCGACAACCCGGTCTGCTTGCTAATGGAGACTTCGGCCAGCGAGGCGCCCAGTCCTTTGGCTATCTCCAGGGCTTCGGCAACCACGGCCTCGAGATGGGCTTGATCCTGGCGGATTTGGTCTTGCTGATCCATAACTCACATCTGTATGAAAGAAGGAAAGGGGCTAAGCATATCAGACCCCTGCGCCCAGCGGGAGAAGCTGGTAACATATCCGCCAAACGTGAATGACAGGAATCAAGAGACCGATGAGTCAATATCAAGACGACAACGAGTTCGAAGACTGGGGCCCCAGCAAGAGCCAGCTCAAGCGCGATGCCGAAGCATTGCAGAAAATGGGGGAAGAGATCGTCTCCCTCAGCCACAGCGAGCTGGAAAAAATCCCGTTGGATGAAGAACTTGCAGAAGCTGTCGAGCTGGGTCGCAAACTGAAGCCGAAGAAGGATGAGTCCTTCCGTCGCCATCTGCAGTTCATCGGCCGCCTGATGCGCAGCCGCGATATCGAGCCGATTGCCGAAGCGCTCTCCATCATCAAGAATCGTCACTCCACCGTGAATGCGCGCCTGCATCGGCTGGAGCAGTGGCGCGAGCGCCTGATCACCGAAGGTGACAGCGCCCTCAACGAGCTGATGTCCCAGTTCCACGAGCTGGATCGCCAGAAGCTGCGCCAGCTGATCCGCTCCGCCAACAAGGAGCGGGAGCTGAACAAGCCGCCGGTCGCCTACCGCGAGATGTACCAGTATCTGCGCGGCGAGATCGAAGACCTGCTGTGATCCCCGAAACACGCCTCCCCTCGGGGAGGCGTTTTTTATGCACACCCCGCTACTCCCGCCCGCATCACAACACTCACATCGTTTAATATATCCACCACAAAGCAGCGATTTTATGCAAAGCGATGGCTTGAGATGGCCACAAACAGGCTGTTTTGCGAAGATTCAAGCCACAGCCATTAACATTTATGCATCATTTTGTTTGACATATTGAACAGCCTTGGCAGACTGGAAGCAGGATCCAGGCTATCGTTGCCCAGGCTGACCGACGATTCTGTCCCGGGCCGACACGGGATCCCTTGACCATGCTTTGAGGCATGCCCTTGTCCGGTTTATGTGCAAGGGTCTGCCCAAGGCGCAGGATGCGAATTCAACGCCAAGGATAACTCAGGTGCCCCATGCCAACGCCTTCACGCCCTCCCTACCGTAAACCCGTCGTATTGATGACCATGGGCGCCCAGCCCCGCAACGGCCACGCCTATCAGGTTATGACCCACAAATACATCACACCGCTGGTGGAGATAAGCGGCTGCGTCCCGCTGCTGGTACCCACCTGTTGTGGCACAGCCGATCTGGAGCAGTATCTGGATCTCGCTGATGGGGTCTATCTGAGCGGCGCTGGCTCCAATATCGATCCGACCCTCTACGGTCAGGAGAATCTCACGCCGGAGAAACAGCAGGACAGGGATCGCGACCTGTTCGATCTGCCGCTCATCAAAGGGGCGCTGGCGCGCGGACTACCGCTCCTCGGCATCTGCCGCGGCATGCAGGAGATCAATGTGGCGCTGGGTGGGGATATCCACCAGAAGGTCTATAGCGAACCGGGCTATGACGATCATCGGGAGGATTCGGACGATCCGGTAGACGATCAGTATGGACCGAGCCATCAGATCAAACTGCTGACAGGCAGCTGGTTTGCCGAGCTGATGGAGGAAGAACAGATTCCGGTCAACTCCCTGCATGGACAGGGCATCAACCGGTTGGGGAACGGGCTGGAGCCGTTGGCCCACGCCGAAGATGGGCTGATCGAGGCACTTCATGCCCCCGCACTGTCACCCTTTTTACTGGCAGTACAGTGGCATCCGGAGTGGAAAGCCAATGAAAACCCCCACTCCATCAAAATCTTTCAAGCCTTTGGCGATGCCTGCCGCCAGCGCAGTGCATTGATGGCAAGTAGTTAATCCCTCATCGATTCAGTCGCCAAACCCGCGCGCCTTGAGCTTGGGCAGTTCACCCCGCTCGGGGCGCAGGGTACGGCAGATATCCATCCCCTTGAGCCCGCGCTGGATATGATCAGGCGAATGGCCAAACACCATGCCGTTGCTGCGGTAGAGGTTGTTGTCATCCAGCTCGAACTTCTCGCCACCGATCAGCAACTGCTCGCGGCCATTGACCGTGTCGCCCCGCTTGATAGGCACCTTCATGTCGCTCAACACCTCTCCGGTGGCACACCCCTCGCGCCAGCGCGCTTCACTGGAGAAGGGGGTAATGGCTATTTCACGCCAAGAGCCATCCCGGAATTCAAGCCGATACTTATCGACCAGCAGATCGCAGCCAGCCAGTGGCAACAAAGCCATCAAACAGATGCTTTTCTTTGAAAATTTCACTCTATCGCACTCCATTACCCGGTTCTGTACAGGATAAATAAATTGCCGCCCCAACGCACCATTTCCCCGCGCCGCAGCAGCTATGCTGGAAATAAAACCACAACAAGGTGCTGCTATGGCTGGCGAAAACCTCACCGCGCTACCGACCCTGATCTGGATTGGCGAACACCCGTTCTGGACCCTGCTCACCTTCTCCCTGATGCTGATCCACTTCTGGCGCCGTCCGGGACAGCGACGGGTGCTGCTCTCCGAGCTCGGCTTCGTGATGATTAGCGCGGTGGTGATCCTGCTAATCCAGCTGGAAGGGGGCTGGTTCAAACTACCGCTGCCCCATCAATTGCTGATCGAGATCTCCACCCTGCTGGCCGGCCTGATACTGGTCAAGATATGGGGGATCCTGCTGTTCGAGTTTCTACTGCCCCTCTGCCATGTGCGGATCCCGCGGATCATCGCCGATATTGTGATCACCATCGGCTATATCGGCTGGGGTCTGTTTCGCCTCTACGCCTCCGGCATGGCGCTCGGAGAGATAGTCACCACCTCGGCAGTCATCACCGCGATCATCGCCTTCGCCATGCAGGATACCCTGGGCAACCTGCTGGCCGGGGTCTCCATTCAGCTCGACAACTCCATCGCCATCGGTGACTGGCTGCAAGTCGATACCACCCAGGGCCGGGTGGTGGAGATCAACTGGCGTGCCACCACCGTCGAGACTCGCAACTGGGAGACTGTCGTCATACCCAACAGCCATCTGCTCAAGCAACGCTTCACCGTGCTCGGACGCCGTCAGGGCGAACCGCTCCAGTGGCGGCGCTGGGTCTGGTTTGATCTGACCCTGGATACCCTGCCGACCCAGATTATCGCGCTGATAGAGAAGTCCCTGCGAGAGACCAAACTGCCCTGCGTCGCCAAACATCCACAACCGGACTGCCTGCTGATGAATGTGGAAGGGGGCATCGCCCGCTATGCGGTGCGCTATTGGCTGACCGATCTGGTTCGCGATGATCCGACCGACTCCATGGTACGCAGCTTGATCGATGCCGCCCTGCGACGCAACGATCGCCGACTCACCCCACCGATCTTCAACGTCTTCATGACCAAGGAGAAACAGCATCTGGATGCCCGCCACAAGCGCCACACCGCCGAGCGCACCGAAACTCTGCGCAAGCTGCCGCTGTTTGCCATGTTGCAGGAGAACGAGTTGCTCCAGCTTGCCGATCAGGTGAAGTTCGCCCCCTTCGTCAGCGGCGACATCATGCTGGAACAGGGGGAGATCTCCAGCTGGTTGTTCGTACTGGTCAAGGGGGAAGCCGAGATGGTAGTCAACATCGAGGGGCGGGAGCTGAAGCTCGGCACACTCGAAGCGGGAGATTTCTTTGGCGAGCTTAGCCTGCTCACCGGCGAGCCCAGCTCTTTCACGGTACGGGCGGTGGCCACCGTCGAAACCTATCGCATCAATCAGGCAATGTTTCAGGAACTGGTGATGCAGCGCGAATCGCTGGTCGAGCCCCTCTACCGGGTACTGAGCAACCGCCAGCAAGAGCAGCAGGCGCTGTTGGTACGGGAAGCGGAAGCCATGAAACAGCCACCACAGCAACTCGATCTTCTTGATAAATTGATCAAGATGTTCGGGGGGAGATGACGGCAGCTGGTCAGCTCCCGTACATCAGAGCACAGCCCCGTCACTATGCCCTATAAAGCCCAAAGGTGCGCGTCGCGATAAGGGTCAGAGCAGCAGCTCAGCCAGCTCCTCCAGTGCCGTCAACTCCACGTCCGGCAACAGTTGTAGCTGTTGCCACGGTTGCCGCCGCTCGTTGAGCCAGGCGGCGCGAAAGCCGTGCAATCGGGCACCCAGCACATCCGTCTCGGGATGATCCCCCACATGGAGGATCCGCTCCGCTGGCAGCTTGAGGGCACTGCGGGTCTGCTCAAACATATCCGGTGCCGGTTTCATTCTGGCGCCCGCCCCCGCCTTGCAGACCAGCGTGAAGTAGCGATCCAGCCCTGCCTGAACCAGATCCAGATTGCCGTTGGTGATCACCACCAGCGGATAGCGTTCGGCCAATCTGGCCAGCAGCTGATGAGTGGACTCTCTCACATCGATCTTCGAGCGCTCTGCCAGAAACGCAGCAAAGACCTGCTCCGCCTCGCGGCTAGCCTGCTGGTCGGCCATCCCCCCCTCCACCATGGCGGCGCGGATGGTCTGCAGGCGCGCCAGACTGACATCGTGGCGCAACTCGGGGTGGGCCAGTAACACGGAGCGTTTTAGCTCCAGCCAGCGTGACTTGTCGAGCATGGCGGTGGCCAGATATTCGCTGCGCAGATGACTCAGCATCCACTGCTCGGCCCGCACGATGGCGGGGCCGTTGTCATAGAGGGTGTCATCGAGGTCAAACGAGATGGCAGCAACCGGCTGCCAGCGGCGATAGAAGTGCATGGACTCTCCTCTGCATCACGGGCTCAGTGCCCGTTATTCATCGTCCTGCGCATCCGGGTCACGCTTGGCCCTGGGGTGAGCGCTGTCGTAAACCTTTGCCAGATGCTGGAAGTCGAGGTGGGTATAGATCTGGGTGGTGGAGAGATCGGCATGACCCAGCAGCTCCTGCACCGCCCGCAGATCGCCGGAGGACTCCAGCATATGGGTGGCAAAGCTGTGGCGCAGCTTGTGGGGATGGACGTGGGCGTTGAGCGCCTGCTTGTTGCCCCAGCCATCGAGGCGGGCCTGCACCGAGCGGGCCGACAGCCGCTGCTTGCGGCTGGAGACAAACAGCGCCTCGCTCTCGTCCCCGGCCAGCAGCGGGCGCACCTTGAGCCACTTCTGCAGCCACTCGACCGCCATCCGGCCGATGGGTAGCACCCGCTCCCGCGAGCCCTTACCGGTCACCTTGAGCTGACGGTCGTCGAGCTTCAGATCCACCAGATTGATCCCCACCAGTTCGGCCAGACGCAGCCCTGAAGAGTACATCAGCTCCATGATGGCGCGATCCCGCACCGCCAGCGGATCCTGCTCGTCGGTGATGTTGAGCAGCTGGTGCATCTCGTCCACATCGAGGTTTTTCGGCAGCGGTCGACCCTGTTTGGGGGTGACGATACCGCGGGCCGGATTGGCGGTCAGCCGCCCCTGCCGCACCTGCCAGTCGCAAAAGCTGCGCAGGGCAGAGACCTTGGTGGAAAGGGAACGAGGAGCAAGTCCCCCCTTGTGCATCCGGGTCACCAGAGTGCGCACCTGGCTCGACTCAAGCTGGCTCCACGTTTCGAGCCCCTGCTTCACCAGCTCGGCGGTCATCGCCTCCAGATGGGCTTGATAGTTATTGCGGGTATGAGGGCTGAGCTGACGCTCAACCCTCAGGTATTCGATAAAGGCCGCCAGCTCGTCCGCCAGTGCCGCAGGCAGTGGCGGTGCGACGACGGGAGCTTTGGCGGGCGCCCTGGCCGGTGTTCTAGCCATGAGTCAACTCGGGCAGACGCAGTTGCAGCAGGCGCCCCAGTTGGCCCAGCAGCAGGGTGTCGTTGTGGGGAGTAAAGTGGCCGGGATCCGAGCTGGCGAAGGCCAGCACGCCGAGATCGCCGAGCCGCATCAGGGCCACCGAGTTGACCAGCACATCATGGCCAAACAGCGCCTGCTTCTCGCTCTGGCTCAGGCGGCCAAAGTAGTAATCCTGCCCCGGCAGACGCTGACCCAGCAGGGATTCGAGCTGCTTGCCCTGTGCCAGAAAGCGCTGCTCGGGCCCGCTCAGGGCGAATATTTTCGGATTGAGCCAGAGTCGCAACCCGGTCAGGCGCAGCCGCTGGACAAAGGCCTTGCCCATCACGGCACTCACTTCGAACAGGGTCTGGCAGCCGTACAGCTCGCCGTAGAGATCGGCATAGACCCGGAAGATCCGCTCGTTCTCGCTGGCGATCCCCATCAATTCGGTGATCTCCTGCTCCAGCTGTTCGATCCGCTCGCGCTGCCGCTCCAGCTGGCGCTCGACCAGCGAGACCGACCCTTTGCGTTCATGGGGAATGCGGATCCGGTCCAGCACGGCGGCATGGCGTTGGAAAAACTCGGGATAACGGGCCAGGTACTCCAGCACAGTGGCTTCATCCACCGATTGCTCCTGCCGTTTGAGTTCGCTCATAAATTGGTTGATCCATCAGAGAAATGGGGCTCACTGCCCCGACATCATGGGCAAAGGGGGCCTGCGCCCCCCGTACCTGAACCTTTATCGGCTAAACCTCTATCTGGCCGTCAAACACATGCTCGGCGGGGCCTGTCATATAGACCGGCTGGCCCGGCCCCTTCCAGGCGATGGTCAGCTTGCCGCCCGGCAAGCTGACGGTGACCCGCTCCTTAAGCTTGCCCTGACTGATGCCAATCACCGCCGCCGCACAGGCACCGGTGCCGCAGGCCAGGGTCTCGCCACAGCCCCGCTCGAATACACGCAGCTTGATCTCGGTGGCATTGACCATCTCCATGAAGCCGACGTTGACCCGTTCGGGAAAACGCTCGTGACGCTCCATGATGGCGCCCAGCGTCTCGACCGGCGCATCGGCGACCGAAGGCACCTCGATGACGCAGTGGGGATTGCCCATGGAGACCACGCCACACATCACGGTATGCTCCTGTGCCCGCAGCAGATAGGTTTTCTCTGCCTTCTGGGCCCGGAACGGGATCTTGCCCGGCTCAAACTGGGGCACCCCCATGTTGACCGTGACCTGATTCTCCCCCTCCAGCTGCAACACGATGCGACCCCGGGCGGTACTGACCGCGATGCGATCCCGGTTGATCAGCCCCTTGAGGCGCACGAAACGGGCAAAACAGCGGGCGCCGTTGCCGCACTGCTCCACCTCGCTGCCATCGGCATTGAAAATGCGATAGTGAAAGTCGAGTTCAGGGTCATAGGGCGGCTCCACCAGCAGCAGCTGGTCAAAGCCGATCCCGAAGTGGCGATCTGCCAGCTTCTTGATGACGTCATTGCTGAAAAATACCTTCTGGGTGACGCCATCCACCACCATGAAGTCGTTGCCCAAGCCATGCATCTTGGAAAAATCTATCAACATCGTGCATTCCTGTGCTGTTAGGGCTGTAAAAATTCACCGAACCAAGAGGCGTCAAACGCCATAGAGTCATTGTCCCAGACCGCGCCATCAGGGCAGCAGGTGCTCACCGCGCCAGAGATCGGCCAACTGCTCACGCTCGCGGATCAGGTGCGCCTCGGCACCATCCACCAGCACTTCGGCGGCGCGCGGACGGGTGTTGTAGTTGGATGACATGGTAAAGCCGTAGGCACCGGCCGAGCGCACCGCCAGCAGTGAACCCTCGGCAATGGCCAGGGTGCGCTCCTTGCCGAGGAAATCGCCGGTCTCGCACACCGGGCCCACCACGTCATAGAGCGCGGGAGCATGACCGGCGCGGCTATCCACCTCGATGATGTTCATCCAGGCACCGTAGAGCGAAGGACGCAGCATGTCGTTCATGCCGGCATCGATCAGCGCGAAGTTGCGGGTCTCGCCCGGCTTCAGGTACTCGACCCGGGTCAGCAGCACGCCGGCATTGGCGACGATGGCGCGGCCCGGCTCGAACAGCAGGGTCAGATCCCGGCCCGCCAGCTTCTGCTTGAGCGCTTCGGCATACTCGGTCGGATGGGGTGGTTGCTCGGAACCGTAGTTGACCCCAAGGCCGCCCCCCACATCCAGATGATGGATATGAATCCCTTCTGCAGCCAGACCGTCAATAAGCCGCAGCAGCTTGTCAGCCGCTTCCATAAAGGGATTCAATTCAGTGAGTTGCGAGCCGATATGGCAATCCACCCCGACGATCTCGATGTTTGCCATCGCGGCCGCCTTGCGATAGATGGCGGGGGCCAGCTCGATGGGAATGCCGAACTTGTTCTGCTTGAGGCCAGTGGAGATATAGGGGTGAGTACCAGCATCGATATCTGGATTGACCCGCACCGAGACGCGAGCCTTCTTGCCCATGCTGCCCGCCACCCGATTGAGGCGCTCCAGCTCGGCTTCCGACTCCAGATTGAAGCAGAGGATCTCTTTATCCAGCGCGAGGCGCATCTCCGCTTCACTCTTGGCCACGCCTGAGAAGACCACCTTGGCCGGATCACCACCCGCCGCCAGTACCCGCGACAGCTCGCCACCGGAGACGATGTCAAACCCCGAGCCCAGACGGGCCAGCAGGTTGAGCAGCGCCAGGTTGGAGTTGGCCTTCACCGCATAGCAGATCAGATGGGGAATATCGCCAGCGGCCTTGTCGAAGGCGTGCCAGTGGCGCTCGAGGGTCGCACGGGAGTAGACGTAAAGCGGGGTACCGTACTGCTCGGCAAGCTGTTGCAGCGAGGTTTGCTCGGCCTGAAGCTGGCCGTCGGCGTCGTAGTTAAAGTGATCCAAGGGGGCGGTTCCTTCCTAGAATGGGTGCGGCATTAGTGCGGCGCGGCCTCGGTGGCAGCCTCAGTGGTCGCAGGCGGTGCTGCTTGCGGTGTACTCTGGCTCTGTGGCTGCTCGGGGGGCGGCATATAGAGCGGCCCCTTCAGACCGCACGCGGCCAACCCGAGGGACAGAAGAGTAGCAAGCAGACACTTGGTGAACTGAGTGATCATAATGGTTCGCTGCGAAAAAATTTTTGGCCCTCTATAATCGCACTCACATTGTTAAAAGCAACAGGATAAACCGATGAAGGATCACGAGTATCACGCCCTGACCGACGCCTTTTTCCAATATGTGGAAGACACGCTCGACGAGGGGTATCCGGATATCGACTGCGAACGCAACGGCGGCGTATTGACCCTCTCTTTCGAGAACAAGACCAAGGTCATCATCAACAAGCAGGAGCCACTGCACCAGATTTGGGTCGCCACCCGCGAGAACGGCTTCCACTTCGAACTGCAGGGTGACACCTGGATCGACAACCGCTTCGGCCACGAGCTCAAGGCGCTGCTGAGCCAATCCTGCTCCGCCCAGGCGGGCGAAGAGGTGGTGTTCCCATGATTGACCTGCACCCGCAGGGCGCCCGTCATGCGGTGATCTGGCTACACGGGCTGGGTGATTCCGGCGCCGGTCTCGCCCCGCTGGTGGACGCGCTGGATCTGCCCGCCGACTTGCCGGTGCGTCACCTGCTGCCGGATGCGCCGGAGCGCCCCATCACCATCAACATGGGCTACAAGATGCGCGGCTGGTACGACATCAAGAGCTTCGAGGATCCCGCCGAGCGGGCCGTGGAGTCCCATGTCCGTGAATCGGCCAGCCAGATCAGCGCCCTGCTGGATCAGCTGGTGGCCGACGGGTTTGCCCCCGAACAGATCGTGCTGGCGGGCTTCTCACAGGGCGGAGTAATTGCCTCCTTCACCGCGCTGCGCTATCAAGCAACGCTAGCGGGCCTGCTCTGCATGTCCACCTATCTGGCCGCCCCCGACAAACTGCTCGGCGAGATGAGCGAGGCTGCTCGCGCCCTGCCCATCTGTTACATGCACGGCATCTACGACGATGTGGTGAGCCTGTCGCTCGGTTGGGATGCCAAGAACCGGCTGGAACAGATGGGGCTGGCCCCCGAGTGGCATGAGTACCCGATGCGCCACGAGATCTGCCGTCCGCAGCTCGGCGACATTCGCAGCTGGCTGCTGGTCCGTCTCAGCGCCTGAACAACCGCAATAAAAACGGCCTGCAACTGCAGGCCGTTTTTTATGGCGATTCCAACTGGCAGATCAACCCACTTCCCAGGTAGGTGGCACCGGTTCACGCCCGCCCCCCTGACTGCGATAGGGGATCACCGCCAGCTCGCCACTCTGCTGCACTATTTCGTAGTACTGGGGCAGGTTGAAGTTGATGAACTGACCGTCATCACTGAAGCTCTCGTTATTGGAGGTGTAGAAGCGATTGACCCCCGCCACCAACTCATCCTTGTTACCGGCGAAGTGCTGGTAGATCTCGACCCGGTTCACCTCATCGAGGATATAGATGTTGGTGCCCGCATCCCGGGTATCGAAGAAGAACTGCACCAGCCCTTCGCTGGCATAAGCATCGACGATGCCAGGCAGATGCTGGCTGTGGGTCTTGTCGAGCCGCAGCGGCAGGTGATCCAGCTTGTTGTGGGAGATATGACGGTAAAAATCGATGGCGTTCTCCAGCTTCTTCACCGACACCCCGCGCCGCTCGAAGAAGATACCGTACTTCTCCTTGCCAAGCGCCATGGTTTTGACCAGTTGCTGCTTGTCGCGAGCCAGGCGCAGATCGATACACTCCGCCACCAGGGTCTGGAAGCGGGTGCGCACCAGAGAGCGGAAGTGCTGGCTGTAGCAGAATACCTCGATCATCTCGGGGGCAGCGGCATCCTGATGCATTTTGCCGAGGATGGTGGTGAGGGCATCGACCACCGCCTCGTCCCCCTGAAAATGGAGGGTACGGATCTCGCTCCAGGAGTTGCGATAGACCAGATCCACCGAACCGACCAGACATTCCTGATTGCGGCCAAACGAGAAGACATCCACGGTATTGGCGTCGAACTCGATCACCTGTCCGACCCAGTGGCTGGTCGGGTCCATCTCCAGATTGAGGAAGATGGAGAGCTGACGGATCTCGCACGGCCGACTGAGCGCCAGGTTGGTGGCGAGTGGGTACTTCTCGGGGAAGCAGCCGGAGAGATCACGGCAGAACTGGTGCAGATTGTCGATGTGCAGATCCGAGCCCTGATTGAACAGGTGCACCCGCGACTGGGGCGTCAGCAGATCGTTGAAATAGGCCCAGGAGACCAGCTTGCTGATGTAGCCGTTGAACTCCAGCGGTGCGCGACCAATGATGTCCACCGGCTCCAGCGAATGTTTGTAGAGATACCAGCCGGCGCGGTTGAGGCGACCGTGGGGCACCTGCACGAAGCTGAGATCCGGCTCGCTCAGATCTGGCGCTATCTTGAGGTTAACCCGTTGCACCTTGCCCGGCAGGCTCTCAAACGCGGCGTAGAGCTTGCGCGACAGAATGCCGATATCCTCCGGGTTGATCGATTCGCTGATGTTGTTGCGGCGGGCAAACTGGATCAGGTTGCGGTAGCTCTGCATCAGGGCCTCCAGCAACTCTGCATGGGCGATCTTCACCTCCTCGACCTTCCACTCGTGGCGCTGATCGAGGTGGCACAACTTCTCCTGATTCCAGCCCCAGTAGGAGACTAGCTGGTTCATCTGCTCGCGGCGCCACTCGGGAGAGTGATCATCCTTAGGATGGCTGAGGCCATCGCACACCTTGAGGTAGAAGCAGCGGCGCACCAAATCGAGTCGCGCCATGTCGCCGATGGACTTGAGATAGTTGGTCACCTTGTCCAGCATCAGGCAGTAGTTGTCGAGCCGGTAGTGCATCCCCTCGTTGTGCTGGAACCAGTCGCGACCAATCATCGAGAGCAGGCGGGTATTGGGGTACTCGTGGGAGTAGGCCTCCATCAGTACCGACTTGAGCACCGCCTTGTAAGGGGAGTCAATCCCCTTGTAGAGCTGCCACAGGGCGGAGCCGAAATACTCTTCGGCCGGAATACGGTCAAAACTGCCGAGATCGAGCCAGTCTTCCTGCTTGAGCTTGCCGCTCTCGAACAGTTCGTTCACATACGCATCGTAGTGATCATCACACTCGGTGGGTACCAGATACCAGATCAAGCGTTTGCCCGCGATACGCATGGCACTGCGGTAGAACTCGTCGAGCAGCAGCAGGTGTTGGGCACTGCCGCAGCTCTCCCCCTGCATCTGGGCATCATTGGTCTGGCGGAACTTGTCTTCCGGGATCAGAAAGAAGTTGAGATCGACCCCGCGCTGTTCGGCCCACTTGGAGAGTTGCTGGCACTTCAGCTCCAGCAGATCGAGCCGCTCCTGCGACAAGCCGGCCACATGGCAAACCCAGATATCAAGGTCCGAGTGACAGCATTGGCCAATGGAGGAGGTGCTGCCCATGGAGTAGAGCCCTTGAATAGCTCGATCATGGGTCGCAAGCCCGTTCAGGCAATTGGCATTCTGGCAGAGATCATCGATGAAGGCTTGCTGCTCGGCGCTGGCTGTGAAGCTCCAGATGCCATGAGGGACATCACCGGATACATAACCGGGCAACAGGGGATGATTGAAGTGCAGCATGACAGGCAGCAGTTGAAATACCTGCTGCCCGTAGCGACTCATGAGGCCCAGCGCCCGCTGCGTCTTGAGACGGGTAATCTCGTCATAACGCGCAACCAGCGTATCGATGTGTTCCTGCAATGCCCTGCCTATCACCTGAGTGAAATGACGCACCAAAACGGGGATACGTCAAAAAAGTGTGATCATGTTAACAATGCAAACCTCGGTGGTAAACAAGCCTTCAGCTAAACGCCAGATTATTTCTAGTATGACCCTATCAAGTATCATTGGAAATCATTAAATCCCAATATATTCAATAAATTAAAATAACAATCCTGCTTAATGAAAATCATTTTCAGCATGCGTTTTTGAGCTTGAGCCCGCTTTTGCCGGCTTCGCCATGAAAGCCCGAGCAAAGGGTGGTAATATCGATTTCCTTCTAAAAATGAAACAACTGATTGATATGGCAGCCCGAACCCTGAAAATTGCCACTCGCAAGAGCCCGCTGGCCCTGTGGCAGGCCAACTTTGTCAAAGAACAGCTCGAAGCCCTGCACCCGCAGTTGCAGGTCGAACTGGTGCCCATGAGCACTCAGGGTGACAAGATCCTCGATACCCCGCTGGCCAAGGTCGGTGGCAAGGGGTTGTTCGTCAAGGAGCTGGAGACCGCCATGCTGGAAGGAAGGGCCGATATCGCCGTTCACTCCATGAAAGATGTGCCGGTGGAGTTCCCCGAGAGACTTGGTCTGCACACCATCTGCGAGCGGGAAGATCCCCGCGATGCCTTCGTCTCCAACTGTTTCAAGACCATTGCCGAACTGCCGCCAGGGGCCGTGGTCGGCACCTCCAGCCTGCGCCGCCAGTGCCAGCTGCGCGCCGCCCGCCCGGACCTGGTGATCCGCGACCTGCGTGGCAACGTCAACACTCGCCTCGCCAAGCTGGATGCCGGTGAGTACGACGCCATTATCCTCGCCGCCGCCGGTCTGAAACGACTGGAGATGGCGCACCGCATCACCGCCTTTATCGAGCCGGAACAGAGCCTGCCCGCCAACGGTCAGGGCGCCGTCGGTATCGAGTGCCGCCTCGACGATGTTGAGCTGCACGCCCTGCTGGCGCCGCTGGAGCACGCCGAAACCCGCGCCCGGGTGCTGACCGAGCGCGCCATGAATCGCGCCCTGCAAGGGGGATGTCAGGTGCCTATCGGTGCCTACGCACTGGTCGAAGGCGAGCAGATCTGGCTGCGCGGTCTGGTGGGTAGCCCGGATGGCAGCCAGGTGATCCGTGACGAGATCCGCGGTCCGCTGGCCGACGGTGAGGCCCTCGGCGAGCAACTGGCCCAGCGCCTGCTGGCCGCCGGTGCCGACGAGATCCTGGCCGAGGTCTACCGCGCATGATCCCGCTGGTGGTGCGTCCGGCCGCCCAGGCCGCCGAGCTGGTGCAGTTGTTGTGCCAGCACGGCCATGCACCACTCTGCTGCCCGCTGCTGGAAACCGTGGCGGGCAGTGAACTCCCTCTACTGCCCGACCTGTTGCGCAGTGCTGACGCGGTTATCGCCGTCAGCATCCATGCCGTTCATTTTGCACACGATTTTCTGTTGCAAACTGGTCAGACCTGGCCACATATTGAGTACTTTGCGGTGGGTCAGGCCAGCGCAGATGCGTTTACCGCCATCGGCATCACGGCAAGCTGCCCGGATGACCCGCGCAGCGAAGGGCTGCTGGCCCTGCCCGCCCTGCAGCAGGTAGCAGGCAAACGGGTACTGATCCTGCGCGGCAATGGCGGGCGGGATCTCATCGCCAGCACGCTGGCCTCACGCGGTGCTCTGGTGCACTATTGTGCGGCCTATGAACGCCACTACCCCGAGCTAGACGGGGACAAATTAACCCGCCACTGGCAGGCAGCTGGGCTGGACAGCCTGCTCATTACCAGTGGTGAACTGCTGCAACGGCTGCTGGAGCTGGTTCCCGACCACCAGCGGCCCTGGCTTTTTGACCGCCTGCTGGTGGTCCCCAGCCCGCGCGTGGCCGAGATGGCCCACTCCGCGGGCTTTATCCATATCACGATTGCCCAAGGTGCATCCAACCAGGCCCTGACGGCCGCACTGGAACTGAGGAAGATGGAATGACAGAACAACAAGAATCCCAGGTCAAACCCCAGCCGACCGCTGTGGTCAATGGCAGCAAGAGCCGCTCCGGTGCCGTACTGGGAGGGGTCGCCATCCTGCTGGCCCTTGGCCTGACCGGCGGCCTCTATCTGCACGGTCACAAGAACGCCGTGGCCCAGCAGGCCGAACTGGCCCAGCTCAAGCAGCAGCTGGCGAGCGCCCTGAGCAAGATCGACCAGACCAGCAGCAAGGATGCCGAGCAGCTGGCCGCACTGGATCAAACCCAGCAGCGGCTGCAGGGGGAGATGCAGGGTCTGCAGAACCGGGTGCTGGATCTCAACGACAAGCGCCCCAACGACTGGATGCTGGCCGAATCCGAATATCTGGTACGAATGGCGGGCCGCAAACTGTGGCTGGAACATGACCTCGTCTCCGCCATCACCTTGCTCGGCAACGCCGACGAGCGGATCGCCTCCCTCAACGACCCCAGCCTGATGCCGATCCGCAAGGCGCTGGCCGAGGATATCGCCAAGCTCAAGGGGATGCCGCGCATCGACCGCGAGGGGCTGACCCTCAAGCTGGCTGCACTGTCCGACCAGATCGAGCTGCTGCCCCTCTCCACCGTCAGCATGCCGGAAGCCAAGGCCGAGCCGGATCAGACGGTCAGCACCAATCCCGACGAGTGGGAGAGCAACCTGAAGAAAAACTGGGTCAAGTTCACCGAGAACTTCGTCACCATCCGTCGCCGCGATGGCGCGGTAGAGGCGCTGCTCTCGCCGCAACAAGAGATCTTCCTGCGTGAAAACCTCAAGACCAAGCTGTTGCAGGCCCAGCTCTCGGTCTATCGCGAGCAGCAGGCGCTCTACGAAGACAGCCTGGACAAGGCCCAGCGCTGGCTGACCCAGTATTTCGACACCGACAACAGCGCCACCCGCTACATGCAGGGCGAGATCGACAAGCTCAAGGGTGAGCAGATCCAGATCGACTATCCGGCCCAGTTCAAGACCCAGGCGATGCTGGAGCAGGTGCTGACCGAACGCCTGCAACGCATTCTGGCCAGCAGCTGAGGAGGGCACCATGATCCGTATAATCATTCTGGTCGCAGTGATGGTCGCAGGGCTGATCTTTGGCCCGCAAGCCTCCGGTAACAAGGGCTATGTGCTGATTGCCCTTGGCAATTACACCATCGAATCTTCCGTCACCAGCGCGGTGATCCTGGCAGTGCTGTTCTACGGCGCCCTGCTGATCGTCGAGTGGCTGCTGGGTCGGGCATTCGGCCTGCGCCGCAAGACCCTCGGCTGGTACGGCTCGCGCCGCCGCCGCAAAGCCAATCAACAGACCGTCGCCGCCACCCTGGCAATGGCCGAAGGGCACTACAGTCAGGCTGAAAAGCTGATGATCAAGGGGGCCAGCAACAGCGACACCCCGCTGCTCAACTACCTGAGCGCCGCCAAGGCGGCACAGGCCCGTGGTGACGACGCCCGCCGGGATCAATACCTGCAAAAAGCGCAGGAGGAGAATCCCAAAGCCGAGCTGGCGCTCACCCTGACCCAGACCCAGTTGCAGATCGAGCAGGGCCAGTACGATACCGCGCTGGCGATGCTGGAGTCGGTCTACGCCCTCAACCCGCGCCATCCCATGGTGCTGGATCAGCTGCGTCAGGTGCATCTGGCCCGTCAGGACTGGAGCGCCCTGTGCGACCTGATCCCGGCACTGCACAAGGTGGGCAAGCTGACCCCGAAACAGGAAGAAGATCTACTGCAACAGGCCTGGTGTGGCCGCCTGCAACAGGCTGCCGGCAGCCTCGAGACCCTCAAAGCGGTATGGCAGGATCTGCCGCGCAAGCTGCGCCTCGAGCCAGAACTGCTAGCCTGCTACGGCGATCTGCTGCGCCAGCTGGGTGCTGACAGCGAGGCTGCCACCCTGTGGCAGGAGGCGCTGCGCAAACAGCCGATGCCGCAGCTGCTGGCTCGCCTGCCCAAGCTGAAACTCGACAGCTACCAGCCGCTGTTGGCACTGCTGCAAAAACAGCAGGGGCAACCGGAGGTGGACACCGCACTGGCCCAGCTCTATCTGCTGGCAGGCCAACTGGACGATGCCCAGAAGCTGCTGGAGCAGGAGGTGGAGCGGGCGCCGAGCGCCGCCGCCTATCACGCTCTCGGCCAGCTGATGGACAAGCGCCGCCTCACCAACAAGGCCAACGAGTACTACCGTCAGGCGCTGGACTTGGCGGGGATCTGATCCTAAAACTGCAAACAGCAAAAAGAGAAGAGGCCGCACAATGCGGCCTCAGATTGCTGACAAAGCCAAAATCGTCATCGTAACGTATTGATTTTGTTTGATGAGAAAGCCCTGTTTTTCTGAAATCAGGTTTTTTTCAATAGTCTGAGGCCATCAGCAATGATGGCCTTTTGTGTTTTTGTGTTCCTGCGTGTTGGAGTGTTGCAGCTGGTCAGGCACTACCTCCCGTTACCGTCTGGCATCCCTTCTCTTTTCCCGCTTTCGTTATTTCCTGTTCTTGATGTGGCAGCAGCGTCAGCTGACAGTTTTTATTGCCGTTTTCTTGCCAAATCTTGCTGCGTCAGAGCATTGACTCCACGCTATCAGGGCAGGGAAAACAGCAGGGGAACCGAGGTTGCTTGCAAGTGCCAGTGCGATAATGGCTCCGGGGGGATCAGCGCATGGTTTTTATCACCCAAGAGCATGCTGATCAGTTCGCCACCCGTTGTGGGGAAGGCCTTGTTGTAAAAAAGCGAGGCGGGCGCCTCGCTTGGTTGGGGATCTCGAGCTTACTGGTGAGTCAGCATGCTGCTCTGGTTGGCTGCCAGGGTGGTTCTGCCCGAGCTCTCCAGCCAGGTTTTGAGCCGCTTGGCATCGGCGACCCGATCGTTGGTGGTCTCGGCATTGAGTAACACCATGATCACCGGCTCGCGATTGACCTTGGTGCCCAGCACCAGACAGCGGCCCGCTTCGCGGATATAGCCGGTCTTGGAGAGAGTGAACTCCCATTGCCCTTCGCGGATCAACCGGTTGGAGTTGAGGTAGTGCAGCTGACGCTTGTTGGTGCGCACATAACTCTGCTCGTCGGTGGAGTACTGGCGGATCAGCGGATAGGAGGCCGCTGCGGCGGCGAGTTTGGCGAGATCCTGCGCGGTGGATACATTGCGTGGGTTGAGCCCTGTGCTGTCGGCGTAGCGGGTATTCCACATTCCCAGCATGCGGGCTTTGGCGTTCATCGCCTCGACAAAGGCGCGCTGGCCGCCGGGATAGTGGCGGGCCAGCGCCGAGGCGGCGCGGTTTTCAGAGGACATCAGGGCGATATGGAGCATTTCGGCGCGACTGAGCCTGGAACCTATGGCCAGGCGCGAGCCGGTTCCCTTGATGCGGTCGATGTCGGCATTGGTCACCGTGAGCATTTCATTCAGGCGCAGGTTGGCATCCAGCACCACCAGCGCCGTCATCAGCTTGGTGAGTGAGGCGATGGGCATTACCCGGTTGCCGTTGCGCTCGGAGATCACCTCGCCGGTTCTGTGGTTGGCCACCACGAAAGCGGCCGAGCTGAGGTTGGGCACATCCCGTCGCTCGAGAAAGCCGCTGCTGCTCTTGCTGCTGGCGGAAAAGGGGTTGGCATGGGCACTGTCCATAGCGGCTGGCAGCATTACTGCGCCAAGCAACAGGGGAAGGAGGGAACGCATCATCATGATCAGCTCTACCGGACGAAATACAGGGATATCTCGCTAAGTTATATGTCGTGAACTGGCGCTTCACAATCATTCTCACCTTGATATTGATAATTTACGGCATTGAGCGTGCTCTGACGACGAAGAGAACGTGAAAGTGGTCTCTATAGGGTCCCTTTCTGGCATTGACATTATGGGCTGGCCGTTATGGTAAGAGGGTGCCAGCGCTAAAAAAATCGGGACCAAAATAGACCTTATTGGCATGGAGCATTGCTCACCGTTTAGTGAACATCTTCCTGCTTGATCTTGAATCGCATGGCGATCACCACGAACAGTAGCGGGTCAATGATGGTCCAGACGCAGGTGGATATATCGCCGGAGATAAAGGGGGACACTACGGTAAAGAGGTTACTGCAGGTGACCCGGTTGAGCAGGAAGATGCCAAGTCTGGCAAAAAGTGCATAAAGAGCAGGCCCTGCCATTTACGACCGAGATGACTAGCGAATCAAGCATTCTGATGAAGAGGACTCAGCGGGAAGTGCTCCCCCGCTCGGAACAGTGCTCCGGCGTATGATGGCGCCGACCGCCAGATTGACCGGAGCCAATGGCGACAGGTCTTATCCCCCCAACCGTGTTAGCAGCACGCCGCCAGTAATGATGGCTGCTGCCGTCAGCCGCATGCGCCCGAGCGGTTCTTTCAGCAGCCAGACCGAAAGCAGCATGGCAAACAGCACACTGCTTTCGCGCAGCGCCGCGACCACGCCAATGGGAACTTGGGTCATGGCCCAGATAACAATCCCGTAGGCGAGCAGTGACATGGCACCTCCGGTGGCGCCAACCAGTGCATATTGACGGATCTGGCGCCATGCGTTGCGTTTCTGGTGGACGATCAGCACCAGCAGCATCGCCAGCCCGGTACAGGCAAAGAGCCAGAGTGTGTAGCGTACCGGTTCACCCCCTGCGCGGGCACCGGCTCCATCCGAGAGGGTATAGGTCGCCGTAAACATGGCCGTGATCAGTGCCGCCCGAACTGCCTTGCTGTCAAGGCGTTGCTGCCCACCTCGCCAGGCCATCAGCAAGACCCCCATGATCAGCACGCAGGCACCGACGATGCCGCCGTAACCGGGGTAGTCCCCCAGCAATATGGCACTTAACGCCATGGCGAGCAGCGGGGCACTGCCACGGGCCAGCGGATAGATCTGGCCAAAATCGCCCTGATTGTAGGCATGGCTGAGAAACAGGCAGTAACCGGTATGTAGCAGGACTGAGAGGCCTAGCCAGGGCAGCTCGGCAGCAGAGGGAAGCCCCATGGGCAGCAGCGCCACGGCGGCGATAAGCCCGGAGAAGATCGCCACCAGTGATACACCCACCAACCGCTCTTCGCCAATTTTGACCAGCACATTCCAGCTGGCGTGAAGCAGGGCTGCCAGCAGAACGGCGAAAAAGACGGTGGTACTCATGGAGGCAGGCTCTCGGGCGATGGGGGGTCAAAAGAATACCCTTCAGGAGCCTGATTGACCGAGATCTTTATCAAGGCTTCGGCGTTTCTGGCTCTTCGCCCATGCAACCCCTTCTCTGATACGCCTGGGCCATTGTCTGCGGTCGTTTGCTATGCCCAGCAAAAGCGCAGTGGCATGTCAGCGCGCCTTTGGTCTTCATCCGGACCCGATTAGAAGTCGTAACGGGCAGCCAGCTGGAAGTTATCCTTGTTGGCGGTCGCAGTACCGGCCACGCGGTCCAGATTGTTGATGCGGTACTCACCGATAACGCGCAGGTTCTTGTTGAACTTGTACTGGGCACCCAGAGTTTAGTAATCCACGTTGTCATTCTTCACGCCCGCCTTGTCCTGATCCTGCTTATTCCACAGGGCCATCAGACCGAAGCCGTTCTCGAAGTTGTAGCCCAGCGCATCGTTGCCATAACCATCGGAGAGGGATATATCGGTCCAGTCAGCCAGGAGGCCGGGGGCCCATTTCTGACGGCCGAAGGTCAGGGTACCCCAGTCAACGCCGACACCGGCGAACGCCAGACGGGTGCGCAGGTTGTCTGAGTTCTCGCTGTCGTTGATATACGTCTGTACTTCGTATTGGGCCAGAAGCGAACAAACTGGTGGGCACCCTGCTTGGCACTGTAATCCTGAGTGCCGTTCGGGGGGCATCGACCCCTTCTTTCTTGTCACCGAAGAAGTGGCCGGCATAGATGCGGCCATAGAGATCCAGCAAAGAGGTGTCGTTTTTATACACTTCAACGGCTTGTGCCTGAAAAACGGCTGTCAGTGCCACCACAGTAGTCAGCTTTTTCATCTTAATCCCTTGTTTTTCAAGCTTTTGTTGGGAAAGCGGGGCCATGTAAGGTAGCAGGGGTGACAACTGGATGAAGAGTCGATGGCAGTGAGATTGCAATTGGATGAATTAGCTAGATTTATGCTCCTGTCAGCTACTTTTGTGCGCAAAGGTTTGCCCTTGTGGTAGAATGCCGCCCGTTTTCGAGCTCCATAGGTTGGATATGCGATGAGACGTGAACTGGCAATCGAGTTTTCCCGAGTGACGGAAGCGGCTGCACTGGCTGGCTACAAGTGGCTCGGACGTGGTGACAAGAATATCGCTGATGGTGCGGCCGTAGCGGCCATGCGCCACATTCTCAACCAGATCGAGATCGATGGTGAGATTGTGATCGGCGAAGGTGAAATTGATGAAGCGCCGATGCTCTATATCGGCGAGAAGGTCGGTACCGGACACGGCGACGCGGTGGATATCGCGGTCGATCCCATCGAGGGTACCCGCATGACTGCCATGGGTCAGGCCAACGCGCTGGCCGTACTGGCGGTGGGCGACAAGGGTTCTTTCCTGAAAGCGCCTGACATGTACATGGAAAAGCTGATCGTCGGGCCCAAGGCCAAAGGCGCCATCGACCTGGATCAGGCTCTCGAGCTGAACCTGAAGTCCGTGGCCAAGGCGCTGGGCAAGCCGCTCTCCCGTCTGACTGTCATTACCCTGGCCAAGCCGCGTCATGACAAGGCAATCAAGGAGATGCAGGGTCTGGGCGTGCGGGTGTTCGCCATTCCTGATGGTGACGTTGCCGCCTCCATCCTCACCTGTCTGCCGGACAGCGAAGTCGACATGCTGTATGGCATCGGCGGCGCACCGGAAGGGGTGATCTCCGCGGCGGTGATCCGCGCGCTGGATGGCGACATGCAGGCCCGTTTGGTGCCGCGTCATCGCGTCAAGGGCGACAGCCCGGAAGTGCGTGCACTGGGCGAGCAGGAAATTGCCCGCTGCGAAGCGCTGGGCATCGATGTGAACAAGGTGCTCAAGCTGGAAGACATGGCGAAGAATGACAACGTCATCTTCTCCGCTACCGGCATCACCAAGGGTGATCTGCTGGATGGCATCACCAGCGATGGCGTGATGGCGACCACCGAGACTCTGTTGATCCGTGGTAAATCCCGTACCATTCGCCGTATCAAGTCGATCCATTACCTTGAGCGCAAAGACAGCGTGGTTCGCGACATTATCCTGTGATGATGGCTCGCTGAACCGGCTGTGTGGTTTGAAGCCCGATCGCCCGTGCGGTCGGGCTTTTTGTTGTGCGCCAGCTACGTTTGTGCCGCCGCTTCGGCTATGGTGGTTCAGACCGTGCCAAAGGAGTGGAGTCTATGGAGTGTCGTAGCGGCTGCGCTGCCTGTTGCATCGCCCCCAGTATCAGCAGTGCCATTCCCGGTATGCCAGATGGTAAACCGGCTGGCGTCCCCTGTATCCAGCTCGATAGCGCCCTTGGCTGCAAAATCTTCGGTCAACCGGAGCGGCCAGCGGTGTGCGGCGGTTTTCGCCCCATGATGGATGTGTGCGGCAGCCATCGCGCCGAGGCCATCTGGCTGATCGGCGAGCTGGAGCGGCTCACCACCTGACGAGAGCAGAACAAAGAGATAAAAAAGAGGCCGCATTGTGCGGTCTCAGGCTATTGCCACCCTTGATTTCAGAAAAACAGGACTTTCTCATCAACTAAAATTAATACGTTACGATGACAATTTTGGCTTTGTCAGCTCGGCGCCAAGGGACCCGTCATTGGCTTTGGGGTGAGTTTTTTAGGGCGCGTATGACAGTGTTAATGCCAATTGTGAGGACGCGAGCGGTATCACGAACACCTGAGCCGTTGAACGCCATATCAACAATCTCGTCTTTGACACCAGGCTTGCGGGCTTCATAAGTATAGGTGAGCTGAAACACGTGGGGACCGGCGGGGCAACGATAGCGAACATGGCCAGCAGGGGTCTTCCCATTACGATATACGTGGTCAGAGTTGCAACGAAGGCAGTGAACGGTGATGGATGCCATGAAGCAATAAGCCTCAAAGGAACTCACCACACCAGCTCAACCGATCGGAGGCATTACCCTACACTTTTTGGCCCAGAATGAGGCTGGATCCGGATGCCGCTGGAGGGTATGCTGGTTCTGGTGATGGTCATGCACTATCGCACCAAGCGTACTGAAGTCGATAATTCGGATGGCATGCTGGCTCCCATGAGGAACCAACTGTCTGGGTAACATTTTTGGAGTTTGATGATGAGTAACAAAGAACATCACAACGGCAAAGATGCCAAGAAAAAACCGCAGATGTCACTGAAAGAGAAACGCGAAGCCAAACGTCAGAAAGCAGAACTGAAAAACGGCAGCGCAATGAAGTAACGCTCCCATACTGCTGTGCCTTCGGAGCCAGTACAAAGCCAGCCCTTACCGGCTGGCTTTTATGTTTGTGGCTCACGGTGTGGCGCCGTAAGCCGCGAAAATCTTATGATAACGACCATCCTGACGCATCGCCTCAAGGCGCTTATCAAACAGATTGCGGGCATCGGCCGTTCGGAAGGCAAAGTGATAGACGGTGGGCGGGAAGAGGTCTGCCTGCCTGACCTGATTGCGCTCGTAGTGCTCGCCTGCCTGGGCGGTGGCAATCAGCTGGTCGAGGTAGTAGTAGAACACCCGCTCCTCCAGTACGACTGCATCGACCCGGCCGCGCATTAGCTGATGTACCTGCACCTGCTGCTTGGCTACCTCCTCATAGTTAGGATTCTGATTAACTATGGTGGCGAATGCACTCCCCAGAATGATCCTTGCCCGTTGAAAGGCGGTGACCCGCTTTGAATGCAGATCGTCAAGGGTCCGAATATGGGTGCCGTGCAGGGTGAAGACCCTGTTATGGAAGGTAATAACGGGGCGAGTCAAAAATTGGGGAGCAACCATGCCAGGTCTGACGTTGATGATGGCATCCAGCTTTCCTGACTCGAACAGGCGGAAGGTTCGTTCCAGTGGCAGAAATACAAAGCTGGTCTCATAGCCGCTGCCAACAAAAGCTTCTTTCAGCAGGTCCAGCTCGATACCACGATTATCACCTTTGATGACATAGGGGGGAATGGCAAAGCTGACCCCAACCTTGAGTGGCTTGGCCAACAACTGGCCAGGCAGTAAGCTGGTCAGCAGTAGCAACAAAGAGGTGAGCAGTTGCATTGCACTTTTCACAGAGTGCTCCTGTCGAGAATATCCATCACTGGGCTGGCAGCCATAAAAAGTCATATCCCTTTCGAGTTGAGTAGCTCAGCCTTGATCGCATTAAAAAGCCCTGATTTATCAGGGCTTTTTAATGTTTCTGTTTTTAGAACGGGATGTCGTCGTCGAAATCCATCGGCGGCTCGTTATATACCGGCGGCGCAGATTGTGGCTGCTGGGCAGGACGGCCATAACCGCCTTGCGGCTGCATGTTCTGCTGCGGAGCCGGCGCCGGGCGCTGCTGATTCATCGGCTGCTGGGCTGGCATGCTCTGCTGCGGTTGACCCCAGTTGCCCTGGGATTGACCACCCATATTCTGGCCCATGCCCTGACCACCTTGTGGACGGCCACCCAGCATCTGCATCACGCCACTGAACCCATCGACCAGCACTTCAGTGGTATAACGATCCTGGCCACTTTGATCTTGCCATTTGCGGGTCTGCAGTTTGCCTTCGACATAGACCTGGGAGCCTTTCCTCAGGTATTCGCCAGCCACTTCGGCCAGCTTGCCCATGAAGACGACGCGGTGCCACTCGGTGCGCTCTTTCTGCTCACCGGTCTGCTTGTCGCGCCAGGTTTCAGAGGTGGCCAGAGTAATGTTGGTCACGGCACCGCCACTCGGCATGTAGCGCACTTCCGGGTCTTGCCCGAGGTTACCGATCAGAATGACTTTATTGATGCCTCGACTGGCCATAATCTCTCTTCCACCTTATTTACCGGCCAGGTCGAAACCTGGTCCAACACGACTAGATACCTGATTAGTTGCTGTGTGCGGGGCGCAATCACCCGCAGACGCATGTGACGGTCATAGTAACAGTTGCGAAGCGGATTGGCAGCATCCTTAACCGGCTTGATGTGCCAAAGGTAAAGCCCCGTCCTCATTAGGTGCTGTAAGAGAGTCACTCTGCCTTGGAGGACTCAACAGCCACAGGCGCCGGTTGGTCATCTTCCTTGATCCAGGCATCCAGCAGGGTGTAACCCACCGCCAGCACCACGGGGCCGATAAACAGACCGATGATCCCCATCGCCAGCAAGCCGCC
>NZ_JBODRQ010000008.1:0-55099 GCF_050633025.1 Aeromonas sp. | reverse complement strand
CTCTCCTCCCCCATGCTGGGTATCAATCTGGGCAGTCTGCCCAAGTGGCTGGCCATGGGACTGGCCACTACCATAGGTACGGTCGGCGGCTGGCTTGGCGAACCACCCTATGGGCCGGGTCAGGGCCCGTACGAAAGCCGCGACTTTACCGACAACGGTCTGAGCCATAGCACAGCCCGCTATCAGGCATTTCGCGACCTCTACGAACAGCACCCGCAGATCAAGCTGGGTGGCGCGACCGCCCACTGGATTTATCAGGGGATCACAGGTGCCGATGTCGCCATCGCCGGTGCGGGCGCCATCAAGACCCCGCTGTTGGTGCTGCAGGCTGGCGACGACAAGATTGTGGACAATACCGCCCAGGATCGCTTCTGCTCTCTGGCAAAATGCGAAGGGGGCAAGCCGCTGCGTATCGAGGGGGCCTGGCACGAGCTGTTCATGGAGGCCGATCTCCAGCGCCAGAGCGCACTCAACGCGACCCTGAACTTCTTCACACGCTACTAGCTTCTGGTTATTTTTTGTACCCCTAAATAAATGGGGTCGCGGGAACGGTTGCTGTACACTGCTCCCGCTTTCATTCGTAACCCTGAGGTGATGATGTATAAGATCGTTGTATCCGATCTCGATGGTACCCTACTCAACGGGCAGCACCAGATTTCCCCCCGCACCCGCGATACCCTGCACCACCTGGTGGATCAGGGTGTCAAATTCGTGGTCGCCACCGGCCGTCACCATGTGGATGTACGCAGCATCCGCGACACGCTCGGGCTCGATATCTATCTCATCACCTCCAATGGCGCCGTGGTTCATGACAAGCAGGATCAGCTGATTTTCAACCAGACCCTGCCTGACAGCATGGCAGCGGAGTTGATCGCACTGGAACGCGATCCCTCCATCCACCTCAACCTCTACTACGGCGATGAGTGGCTGGTGGAAGAAGAACTCCCCAGGTTACTGCAGTTCCATAATGAATCCGGTTTCAGATACCGCCTGACCGATTTCGCCAGCCATCCACTGGACAAGGTCAACAAGGTGTTTTACATCGGCGAGCACGAAAAACTTGTGCAGATTGAAGAACAACTGAACCAGCGTTATGGCGATCGGCTTAACGTCACCTTCTCCCTGCCGGACTGCCTCGAAGTGATGCATGCCGGGGTGCACAAGGGCAATGCAGTGCGGGCCGTGCTGGAGCAGAACGGTTTCGATATGTCGGAGGCGATCGCCTTCGGCGATGGCATGAACGACTTCGAGATGCTGACCATGGTGGGACGCGGCATCGTGATGGGCAACGCCCACGACCGCCTGAAAATGGCGCTACCGGAGCATGAACAGACCCTCACCTCCGATGAAGATGGCGTCGCCGTCTATCTGGAAAAGCTGTTCGAGCTGGAGAGCGTCAGCGTAGCCTGATCCTCTTCAGCCCACCATCCGATTCAGCAGAGCCTCACCATGTGAGGCTTTGCTTTTTCAGGGTCTCCAACCAAGGATTGGGCGGCTGCCAGCTGAAGCTCTGGTTCGCCCCACCGTAACATTCGGCCAACCGCAGCGGTGTGCCAGGCCTATGGCGTCGCCCGGCCACATCGAGGCAACGGGAGACCTTGCTGTTGAACAACTTATCCTCCTGCCACTCCCACTGTGCCTCGCCGTCACAGGAAGCCAGCATCAGTTCGTTGTCGCTCTTGGCTTGCAGACAGAGACCCTGCAGGCGCAGCTCACCCAGATCCCACTCGAACAGTTGATCCTCTTGTCCGCTGCAGGACTGTGTCAGCACCTTCTGCCGGGACACCGCAACGCAAAAATCACCGCTGGTCAGCAAGGGAGAGCGGGCTCGCTCCTCCTGTGGCCGTGAAGCTATGGAGCCCATCATCTCATCGGTTGATGGCTGCGTGATGGCACAGCCCCCCAGCAGCAAGGTGGCCAGCATGGCGGGATAGCAAGCAAAGGAAATTTTGTTATTCATGGAAAAACGCCTGAAATGGGCCGATGACATCCGCTTGTCAATGACTCGATATGGCAGCATAACCTAAAGACGGGGGCTCTGCCCGGATAGAGTGTAAACAGACGTAACAGAGAACGTGCACAGACGTGGCAAAGGCCAGAAAGCAAAAAACCCCGCCGAAGCGGGGTTTTTCTAAATGTGGTCGGTGATAAAGGATTCGAACCTTTGACCCTCTGGTCCCAAACCAGATGCGCTACCGGACTGCGCTAATCACCGAGGCTACTTCTTTCAAAATAGTTTACTTCAAAAAAACAAAGACGACCGATGGTCATCCTCGTCATACAGCAAGTATGGTGCGAAGAGAGGGACTCGAACCCTCACACCCGGGGGGCACTAACACCTGAAGCTAGCGCGTCTACCAATTCCGCCACCTTCGCGTACCTGACAAGCTGTAAAATGGGGTGGCTGATGGGGCTCGAACCCACGACAACCGGAATCACAATCCGGGACTCTACCAACTGAGCTACAGCCACCACAGCTGCTTTCGTTCCACAACAACGCCCGTTTAACCGGCGCACTTTGGATGGTGCGCCCGACAGGATTCGAACCTGTGACCTCTGCCTCCGGAGGGCAGCGCTCTATCCAGCTGAGCTACGGGCGCTACGCTGTCGAACGGGGCGCATTATTAATGATGCTTGCCGGTTTGTCTACTTTTTTCTGTCACAGAAATATCGTTCGTTGTTTTTTTCAGCACACCGCGCACTTTTCTTCCACTATTCCCCTGCGGACAGCCCAAAAGGGGCAGATCTCAGTCGCAAATCGCCTTGCTGCCTTGACTTGATTTGATGCCCACCTAGAATGAATGAACGTTCATTCAATCGAAAGTCACACTGATGATTCTGGATAAAAAAGAGAGCATCTTCAACGCGGCCCATGAAGTTCTGGGTGAACGGGGTTTTCATGGTCTGTCGATCGCAGAAGTCGCCAAAAAGGCCAATGTTGCCACCGGTACCATCTATCGCTACTTCGGTGACAAGGATGATCTGATCCGGCAACTGCATCAGCACACTATCTTGCAGTGTGTGCCCATGGTCATGGCCAATGTAGAAATAGATACAGTTTCATTTCAACAATTTCGCCAATTATGGCTCAATATTCACGCCATTTTTGTTAATGAACCCAACGCTATCCGGTGCAAATTACAGTACGAAAGCTCTCCACTAGGGGCAGAACTGGAGACAAATCCTGTTGTTCTGGCCGCCTGGGAGCCTCTGGACCAATTTTTTGAACAGGGCGTTGCTCAAGGACTGTTTATTGATTTACCGATACTGGCACTCCAGGTGTTGAGCCTGGACAGTGTCATGCATCTGGCCCTGCAGTGCAGGGTTCACAACATCATGCTGACCGAATCGCAGTTGGAAACCGCGATCCGGGCCAGCTGGAATGCCATTTTATCCCCCAATCTTTCCACCTCAGGAGCCTGTTCATGAAAAAGTGGATGGCCATTATGTTGCTGATAGCGATTGCCCTGTTTGGCAGCGTCATCGGCTTCAATTTGTTCAAACAGAAGATGATTGCCCAATACATGGCCAACCGGCCGGAACCCGAGTTCCCCGTCACCGCCATGGTGACCAAGGCTCAGGATTGGGTACCGACCATCGAAGCGATCGGTTTCATCGAGCCGAATCAGGGGGTAACCCTCTCCACCGAACTGGCAGGTACCATTGACGCCATCACCTTCGAGTCAGGCAAACCGGTCAAGGCAGACCAGCTGCTGCTGAGCCTGGACTCCACAGTGGAGCGGGCCAATCTGCGCGCCTCCCAGGCCAAGCTGCCGGCTGCAAAAGCCAAGTTCGATCGTTTCCAGAACCTCTACAAGACCAGCTCCATCTCCAAAGAGCAGCTGGATGAGGCGGAAGCGGCCTATCGCTCGCTGGAAGCAGATATCGAGAGTCTGAAGGCGACCATTGCCCGTCGTGAAGTGCGTGCGCCCTTTAGCGGCGTGGTCGGCCTGCGTAATGTGTTCCTCGGTCAGTATCTGCAGCCGGGCACAGATATCGTGCGCCTGGAAGATACCAGCGTGATGCGCTTGCGCTTCACCGTACCCCAGACCGATATCTCCAAAATCAAGCTGGGCCAGACCATCAAGATCAATGTGGATGCCTATCCGCAAACCCAGTTTGACGGTCACATCACCGCCATCGAGCCTGCGGTCAACTTCCAGAGCGGCCTGATCCAGGTACAGGCAGACATTCCGAACAACGACGGTCAGCTGCGTTCCGGTATGTTCGCCCGCGCCAGCATCATTCTGCCGACGGTGAAAGATCAGATTGTGATCCCGCAAACCGCTATCTCCTTCACCCTTTACGGTCAGAACGTCTACGTGCTCAAAGAGGGCGAAGAGACGGACAAAGAGGGTAACAAGGTGAAAGTGCTGCGAGCCAAGCAGGTGGTGGTCAAGGCGGGTGAGCGCCGTGGCAACGATGTGCATGTGCTCTCCGGCATCCAGGCCGGTGACCAGATCGTACTGTCGGGTCAGGTTCGCCTGAGCAACGACACCAAGGTGCATGTGGTCGAAAACGATGCCCTGGCCGTTCCGGCACAAACCCCGATGCTGTAAGCGCGGAGATCTGCGATGCGATTTACTGACATATTTATAAAACGGCCTGTGCTGGCGATCTCGCTCAGCTTCCTGATCGCCTTGCTGGGTTTTCAGGCCATCTTCAAGATGCAGGTACGGGAATACCCCGAGGTGACCAACACGGTGATCACCGTCAGCACTGGCTACTATGGCGCCAGTTCTGATCTGATCCAGGGGTTCATCACCCAGCCGCTGGAACAGGCGGTCGCGCAAGCCGACAACATCGACTTTATGACCTCCTCCAGCCAGCTGGGTAGCTCCACCATCACCGCGTACATGAAGCTCAACACCGACCCCAACGCCGCGCTGTCCGACATCCTGGCGAAGGTGAACTCGGTGCGCTCCCAGTTGCCGAAAGAGGCGGAAGACCCCTCGGTCACCTCCTCCACCGGTTCCACCACGGCTGTGCTCTACCTCGGCTTTACCAGCCCGGAGCTCAACTCCAGCCAGATCACCGACTATCTGGAGCGGGTTATCAAGCCGCAGCTCTTTACTGTCGGCGGGGTCTCCAAGGTTGACCTCTACGGCGGTGTCGAGTTTGCCCTGCGTGTATGGCTGGATCCGGCCAAGATGGCAGCCTTCAACCTGACTGCCAGCGACGTGATGACGGTGCTCAACAGCAACAACTATCAGTCCGCGACAGGTCAGGCGACCGGTTACTTCACCCTGTTCAATGGCAATGCCGAGACCCAGGTCAAAGATGTCGATGAGCTGAAGCGACTGGTGGTGGCTACCCGCGACGGCAAGGTGATCCGTCTGGCGGACATCGCCAAGGTAACCCTCGAGAAGAGCCATGATGTCTATCGAGCCAGCGCCAACGGCCGCGAAGCGGTGGTCATGGCGGTCAACGCCGCCCCGACAGCCAACCCCATCAACATTGCCCACGATGTGCTGGCGTTGTTGCCGAGCCTTGAGCGCAATATGCCGAGCACCATGCGTCTCAACGTGATGTATGACTCTACCGTGGCGATCAACGAGTCCATCCACGAGGTTATCAAGACCATCCTGGAGGCAGCCGCCATCGTTCTGGTGGTCATCACCCTGTTCCTCGGTTCGTTTCGCGCGGTCATCATCCCGATCATCACCATTCCGCTCAGTCTTATCGGCGTAGTGATGATGATGGATATGTTCGGCTTCTCGATAAACCTGATGACCCTGCTGGCCATGGTGCTGGCGATCGGTCTGGTGGTGGATGACGCCATCGTGGTGCTGGAGAACGTGGACCGCCATATCAAGGAGGGGGAAGAGCCGTTCCGGGCAGCCATTATTGGTACTCGCGAAATCGCCGTGCCGGTTATCGCCATGACGGTTACCCTGGCCGCGGTTTATGCCCCTATCGCCCTGATGGGGGGTATCACCGGCTCCCTGTTCAAGGAGTTTGCCCTGACGCTGGCTGGCGCCGTGTTCGTCTCGGGCATCATCGCCCTGACTCTGTCACCGATGATGTGTTCCAAGATGCTCAAGGCCAACGAGCAACCGGGCAAGTTCGAGAGCACAGTCCATCACCTGCTGGAGCGGATGACCGATCGCTACGACAGCATGCTGCACGCCGTGATGAAAAAGCGCCCCGTCATCGTGGTGTTCGCCGTCATCGTCTTCGCCAGCCTGCCGTTGCTGTTCAAGTTCATCCCGAGCGAACTGGCACCGTCAGAAGACAAGGGGGTAATGGCCGTGCTGGGTACCGCACCGTCCAACGCCAACCTGGACTACATCGAAAACACCATGGCGGATGTGAACAAGATCCTGGACGACCAGCCCGAGATCGCCTTCTCCCAGGTTTTCTCCGGGGTGTTCAACGCCAACCAGGCGTTCGGTATCGCCTCCATGGTGCCCTGGAGCCAGCGTGAAGCGAGCCAGAAAGAGGTGCTGGACCGGGTCGCCAATCTGGTGAAAGACATCCCGGGTATGGCCATCACCACCTTCCAGTTCCCGGAACTGCCGGGTGCATCGAGTGGTCTACCTATCCAGTTCGTCATCACCACCCCGAACAGCTTCGAAAGCCTGTTCCTGGTGGCCGGTGAAATTCTGGCAGCGGCGCAGAGTAACGGTCAGTTCGTCTATTCGGATCTCGATCTGAACTACGACTCCGCCACCATGAAGATCCGCATCGACAAGGACAAGGCGGGTGCCTACGGCATCACCATGCAGGATATCGGTATCACCATGGGCACCATGATGGCGGACGGTTACGTCAACCGTATCGACCTAGATGGCCGCTCCTACGAGGTGATCCCGCAGGTCGAGCGCAAATACCGTCTCAATCCGGAGTCCATCAAGGGCTACTACGTGCGGGCCGCAGATGGCAAGTCGATCCCGCTCGGCAGCCTGATCACCATTGAAGTGGTTGGCGAGCCCCGCGCCCTGCCCCACTTCAACCAGCTGAACTCCGCCACCATCGGCGCCGTTCCGGCTCCGGGCGTGGCCATGGGTGATGCGATCAACTGGTTCCAGACCACCGCCGACGAGAAGCTGCCGCAAGGCTATCGTTACGACTTCATGGGTGAAGCCCGTCAGTTCGTCACCGAAGGCAATGCGCTCTATGCCACCTTCGCGCTGGCACTGGCCATCATCTTCCTGGTGCTGGCAATCCAGTTCGAGTCGGTGCGTGACCCGCTGGTCATCATGGTCTCTGTACCGCTCGCCATCAGCGGGGCCTTGATTGCCCTGGCATGGGGTATGGCGACCATGAACATCTACTCCCAGGTGGGCCTCATCACCCTGGTGGGTCTGATTACCAAGCACGGTATCCTGATCTGTGAAGTAGCGAAGGAAGAGCAGCTGCTGCGCGGCATGAACCGGATGGAAGCCGTGATGCAAGCCGCCAAGGTGCGTCTGCGTCCGATCCTGATGACCACTGCCGCCATGATTGCCGGTCTGATCCCGCTGCTCTATGCAGCTGGCGCAGGGGCCGCTCAGCGTTTCAGTATCGGTATCGTCATCGTGGCAGGTCTGGCCATCGGTACCCTGTTCACCCTGTTCGTGCTACCTGTGATCTACACCTATCTGGCTTCCGAGCACAAACCCTTGCCGGTTTTCGATGAAACCATTCCGCCCAAAGCAAACGGCGGACATTAATCATCAATCACATGCGAAGGCCCCGATAAGGGGCCTTTTTCAGCTTCGCAGGAAAGACGACATAAGTGCATGAAGCAGTTAAACTAAACAGCACAACATCCAGACTGCAAGGACGCCATGCCAGGATTCTTCTCCAAGACCGCCAGGGCCATAGGACGCAACGGGCTCTCATATCGTCTACTCTCCTACATTCTGGTGTGCAGTACCGTATTGGCGATGATCATTACGGCGCTGCAACTCGCGTGGGATTACCGCAAGGATGTCGCAGTCATCGAAGACAGCATCGGTCAGATCGAGGCCTCGTTCCTGCAACCCATCGCAGCCAGCTTGTGGAACCTGGATGAAGAGCAGGTCAAAGTGCAAATTGAAGGGATCATGAACCTGCCCAACATGCAGTTCGTGATGGTCAAGGAGATGCTCGGCCACTCCGAAGTACCGCTGCTGACCCAGGGGATCGAGCGGGAAAGCTACGATATCTCCAGCGAATTTAACCTCACCTATCAGGGCGAAGTGGTAGGCAAGCTATTCGTTGCCGCCTCTCTCGAACAGATCTACCAGCGCCTCATCGAAAAATCGGTGCTCATCATGGTCAGCCAGACCATCAAGACGCTGGTGGTCTCATTTTGCATCCTGATCATCATTTACTATCTGGTGGTCAGACACATCAACCGCATCGCCATCTATGCCCAGAAATTCAATCTGGATAGGCTAGATATGACGCTGGAGCTGGAAGGTCGCCCCCTACCACGTAAAAAGCCCGATGAGCTGGATACCCTGGTCGCCACCCTCAACCAGATGCGCACCCGACTGCGCGATGAGCTGCAGGCTCGCCATCAGGCGGCCGAACAGCTGCAACATGAGCGGGACTTCTCCGCAACCCTGATCAACTCCGCCAACATGGTCATCTGCTGCATGGAACCGGACTTGACCATCGCCAGCATCAACCCGGCAGCCATACTGCTGACTGGCTACCATCAGCAGGAGCTGTTGCAACACAACTGGCTGGATATCTTTGTCAGCCCGGCCCAGCGCGGCGAACTGAATAATATTCTGGCAGCGGAAGGCTCACTGGCCGACAAAGAGGTCATAATGCATGACCAGGAAGCCCACGAGCTGGTGCTGCAGTGGACCTTTGTCCCCTTCTACGATGGCCTCAACCTCAAGTACCAGATCGGCTTCGGCTACGACATCACCCAACTGAAAAAGGTCGAGCGGGAGATAATCCAGCTCAACGAGCAGCTGGAAGGCAAGGTGGTGGAGCGAACTCGCAGCCTGAGCGAAGCCAACAACCAGCTCGGCAAGGCGTACGACGACCTGAAACAGGCCCAGCAGACCCTGGTGGAGTCGGAGAAGATGGCCTCCCTCGGCTCGTTGGTGGCCGGGGTGGCACACGAGATCAATACCCCCATCGGCATCAGCGTGACCGCCTCCTCCTACCTGCAGGAGCGGGTCGCCGATTTCAAGTCCCATATCGACTCCAAGCAGCTGTCGCGCTCCTATCTCAACGAGTTCACCGTCAACCTCGACGAGTCGATGCAACTGCTGCAGAGCAACCTGCGCCGCGCCTCGGAGCTGATCGCCAGCTTCAAGCAGGTGGCTGTCGACCAATCATCGGAAGCACGCTACAACTTCAGCCTCGCCGACAACCTCCATCAGGTAGTGGTCTCGCTTGGCCACAAGCTGAAAAAGGCCCAGTGCGAAGTGGATATCCAGTGCGATCCCAAGTTGTCGATCTTCTCCTTCCCCGGCAGCTTTACCCAGATCTACTCAAACCTGATCCTCAACTCCATCAACCACGGGTTCGATAACTGGGACAAACCGAAGAAGATCACTATCAAGGTGGAGCAGCAGGGAGAGGAGCTGTTTATCGACTATTCGGACAACGGTCGTGGCATTCCGCCCGACATCTTGCCACGGATCTTCGATCCCTTCGTCACCTCCAAGCGGGGCCATGGCGGTAGCGGCCTTGGGACCCACATCATCTACAACCTGGTGGTGCAACTGCTGCGCGGTCGCATCCACTGTGCCAGCGAGCCGGGCCAGGGCGCCCAGTTCCATATTCGCCTGCCGACCCAACATAAGTGAGCGCTGGCTCTTGTGAGCCAGCCGCTTTATCCCCATCATGCTGTGATTGCATTCTTAATGAGCGGAGAACCTCGCAATGGCACAGCATTTTGACTATATCGCCATCGGCGGCGGCAGCGGCGGTATTGCGTCTGCCAACCGGGCTGCCATGTACGGTAAGAAAGTTGCCCTGATTGAAGCCAAAGAGTTGGGTGGAACCTGCGTCAACGTAGGCTGCGTCCCGAAGAAAGCCATGTGGTATGCAGGCCAAATCGCCGATGCTCTGAAATATGGCGCCGATTACGGCTTTGACACTACCCTCAACCACTTCAACTGGGCCAAGCTGATCGAGTCCCGCCAGGCCTATATCGGCCGTATCCACCAGTCCTATCAGAATGTGCTGGGCAAGAACCAGATCACCGTCATCAAGGGGTTTGCCCGCTTCATCAGCAGCAACACCATCGAGGTTAATGGCGAGCACTACACGGCCGATCACATCCTGATCGCTACCGGTGGCCGCCCGGAAATTCCGGCGATCCCGGGAGCCGAGCTGGGTATCGACTCCGATGGTTTCTTTGAACTGCAAAGCCAACCCAAGCGGGTTGCAGTAGTTGGCGCTGGCTACATCGCAGTCGAGATCGCTGGGGTAATGCAGGCGCTCGGCTCAGAGACCCATCTGGTGGTGCGCAAGCACGCGCCGCTGCGCAACTTCGACCCCATGATCCACGAAACACTGGTCGAAATCATGGCACAGGAAGGGCCCAAGCTGCACACCCACGCCATTCCCAAAGCCGTGCTCAAGAACGCTGACAACAGCCTGACCCTGCAACTGGAAGATGGTCGCCACCTCACCGTCGACTGCCTGATCTGGGCCATCGGCCGGGTACCGGCTACCGACAAACTCAATCTTGCCGCCACAGGCATCGCGCTGGACGAGAAGGGCTTTATCCCGACCGACAAGTACCAGAACACTTCAGTCGCCAACATCTATGCTGTGGGTGACAACACGGGTCGCATCCAGCTCACCCCGGTGGCCATCGCTGCGGGCCGTCGCCTCTCCGAGCGGCTGTTCAACAACAAGCCGAACGAGCACCTCAACTACGATCTGGTGCCGACCGTGGTGTTCAGCCACCCGCCAGTAGGCACCATAGGCCTGACCGAACCGGAGGCCATCGCCGAATACGGCGAAGATCAGGTGAAGGTCTACCGCAGCCAGTTCACCGCCATGTACTCGGCGCTGACCCAGCATCGCCAGCCCACCCGGATGAAGCTGGTCTGTGTCGGCCCGGAAGAGAAGGTGGTCGGTCTGCACGGCATCGGCTTTGCGATGGACGAGATCCTGCAAGGTTTCGGCGTTGCCATGAAGATGGGGGCCACCAAAGCCGACTTCGACAACTGCGTGGCGATTCATCCCACCAGTGCGGAAGAGTTTGTAACCATGCGCTAAGCTCTGACAAGACTTGCTGATTTATAAGCGATAGCGGCGAAGTAATCACAAACTATCACTGATAGAATCCTGCATCTCAAACCCGGCCAAGGCCGGGTTTTTTCAGGTTATTCGCATTATCGCGGGGAAGAGAGGATTGACAGTCAGGAACTCAGGTAAATTGGCAGTCGCCAAACAACCCCCCTTGAGTCCTACTGTCATCATGCATCCTATCGATCTTGCCGCTTTCTGGCCAGGCTACGCCATCGTAGCCAGCCACCAACACGTCAAAGACACCCTCACGCTGACTCTCGAGCCGCTCACTATCGAGCTGCCGCGCTGTGGTCGCTGTCTTAAACCAAGCCCTCTAATCCATGATCGGCGTATCCGCCATGTACGGGAGCGCGATCTGTTCGAGCAGCATGTCCAACTGCAGGTGCCTGTCCGCCGCGTGGACTGCCTGAACTGTGGCCGCGTATCCGAACACATCGACTGGCTTGAACCCTTATCATGCCTGACCCAGAGGCTGTGTGCATGGGTCGAAACCTTGCTGCAGATGCTGCCGATCAGCCATATCAGTCGACTCACCGGGCTGCACTGGCACACGATCAAGGCCATCGACAAGCGTCGCCTGCAAGCCAGCGTGGGCGACTTCAATCCCGGTGATGTGCGCCGCCTGGTCATGGACAAGTTCGCCCTGCACAAGGGGCATCGCTATGCCACCGTCATCATGGATGCCGAGCGCACTCGCGTACTGTGGGTGGGCAAAGACAACAGCCGTGAGGCCATACGCCCCTTCTTCGAGCAACTCGGCGAGCAGTGCAAGCAGATCGAGGCGGTGGCGATGGATATGAACACGGCCTTCGATCGGGAGGTAAAGCAGCACTGCCCTCAGGCCGAGGTGGTGTACGACCTGTTCCATATCGTGGTCCGTTATGGTCGCGATGTGATAGACCGCATCCGGGTCGATCAGGCCAACGCACTGCGCCATGACAAGCCTGCCCGCAAACTGGTCAAGCAGAGTCGTTGGCTGCTGCTGCGTAACCGGGACAAGCTCAGCGCTGAGCAGGCGGTGCAGTTGCAGGAGCTACTGGCCGCCAATCAACCACTGGCCACGGTTTACGTGCTCAAGGATGCCCTGAAAGAGATCCGGTATGCCTCGAGTGTGCGTGAAGGGTGGCGACGTTGGAGGAGCTGGTTACGGCATGCACAGGAGAGCGGGCTGGCCCCGCTACAGCGCTTTGCCCGAAACCTTAAACGCTACGCCCGAGGTGTCCTCACCAGTGCTCGCTTCCATATGCATACCAGCCTGCTGGAGGGGGTGAACAACCACATCAAGGTGATCAAGCGGATGGCCTAAGGCTTCAGGGGCTCGGACTACTTCTTCCTGAAAATCAAGGCGGCCTTCCCCGGAAAGCCGCGATGAACCTTTTTTCATCCTCCTATCCTTCCAACACCCTCGCTTTTACCCCGATACAGCCGCAGTGCAGGTTCTGGTACGCCTCCGGCAAGCTGGTGCTGCAAACCCAGCAGCCAACCCTCATCGAAACCAAGCCCGGCATCAGCTACCGCTTTATCGGCAACTGATGTTTCACGTGGAACGACGCCCACTGCAAATCAGCGCCAATAGACCGCAGCCACTCAGCAACAGGCCGAGATCCTGCAATCCGGCCGCCACCGCCAATCCCAGACTGAGCAGCAGGTAGTAACCAAGCCCGAACAGGGCGCCTGCACTGCCTGCTACCTCGCGATAAGCCAACAGTGCCTGACTCAGCACGTTGGGGATCGCCAGTCCGAAGGCCACCACCACACCCATCATGGGCAACAGGAACCAGAGGCTGGCCTGACTCGCCCAGACCAGCAGCCCGGCGACCAGCGCCAGAGCGCAAGCCAGTCTGATCAGAGAGGACGGCAGCCACCCCCTCCCCAGCAGATGCTTGTTGAGCAGGCTGCCAAGCAGGGTCGCCAGCGCCAGCAAGATTCCCGAATAACCAAACTCGCTGGTGCTCAATCCCAATCCGGCAAACAGGAACGGCGCCAGACTGTAGTAACCAAACAGCATGGTGTTGAACAGGGCGACCAGCATGGCACTGCGCCAGAGCCCGCCATCTTTCGTCATCCGGCACGCCAGCGGCCCGAGTGCGACTCGCTCAGTAGTGGCCGGACGGGTTTCCGGCAGTTGCCAACAGGTCACCAGTAGCAAGCCTACCGCCAGTATCAGCAAACCACTGAACACCCCGAGATAGCCGAACCCGCTCGCCAGCTGGCCGCCACTGAGCAGCCCCAACACTGGGCTGAGGGAGAGCGCAATGCCCATCACCGAGAAGACCCGCGCCAGATCGCTACCCTGATAGCTATCGCGCAGCATGGTCTGGGTCACCACGGAGCCCACCGCAGCGCCAAAGGCCGAGATAACCCGGGCCAGCAGCAGGGTTTCAAACTGATTAGCCAGCAGCGCCAGCAAGGTGCCGACACCATAGGTGATCAGACCGGCCAGCATGGCGGGACGGCGCCCGACCAGATCGCAGAGCCGTCCCCAGCAGACCACGCCCACCGCAAACGCCAGAAAATAGACCGACAGGGTCTGGGATGCCTGCCCTTCGCTCACCTGAAACTGGGTAGCGATGTGGGTCAGGACCGGGCTGTAGATGGTCTCCACAATTTGGGGAAACATCATCAATCCCACCACCAGCCAGAGCGGTGGCAACTTGTTGTTCATGACAAACCTCCTTCACAAGAGGTCGCCATTCTAGAGAGATGCCGATTGTCTGATTACAATAAGCAGGACTATAAACATCAAAAATCGGACATATGGCCTTTATTCTTCCCGATCACCCTTTTGACCCCGACCAGCTGACGGGCAGCGTGATCGGCATTGCCTCCGCCCTCGGCTGGCACGACTCGGGCCTGCATCAGCATCAGCGCCACCAGCTGCTGTTCGCCCAATCCGGCTGCATGACCATGGAGCTGGAAGGCCGGGTCTGCCTGCTGCCGCCCACCCGCGCCGCCTGGCTGCCTGCAGGCACTGCCCACCGGGTATTGATGCGTGGTGTGGTGGCCTATCGCTCACTCTACTTCCAGCCGCACCCCGAGTTACCCGGCACGGTGGAGGTGCTGGCGGTCAATCCGCTGCTGCACGAACTGATCGAACGGATGGCGCTCTGGCCGTGGGACAAACCGCAAGAGCAGCAGCAACGGACGGTAGCGCTGTTTATGGAAGAGTTGGGGCAGGCGCCGCGGGAGTCGTGGCAGTTACCGCTGCCGACCGATCCCAGACTGGGCGACTGGCTACAGCAGTTGAAGCGGGGGGATGCCCTGCCCGATCGGCTCAACCGGCTGGCCGAACAGGTAGGTGCCAGTGACAAGACCATTGGCCGCATCTTTATGCGGGAGACCGGCATGAGCTATCAGGCCTGGCGTCAGCAGTGGCGGCTGTTGCGCGCCATGGAGCTGCTAGCAGTAAGCGAGTCCATCAGCCGGATTGCCGCTACGCTGGAGTTCTCCAGCGACAGCGCCTTCATCAGCTTCTTCAAACAACAAACCGGTCAAACTCCGCTACGTTACCAGCGGGGAGATACCTGATAAAACACAGCCAATCCTGATGAACCCCTCTGCCATGTTCCACGTGGAACGTCACATCTTTTTGATCGACACCCGCTTTTAAACTGAGCTATGGTGCTACATCTTCGTAACTGACTCTGGATCTGTCACCGAATGGAATTTTCCTTGTTCGGCGAGAAGTTCACTCGCCACGCCGGTATTACCCAACTCATGGATGACCTCAATCAGGGGCTGACCAATCCGGACGCCATCATGCTGGGTGGCGGCAATCCGGCCCCTATCCCCGCCATGCTGGAGCGCTTTCAGGCCGAGGCCAAGAGCCTGCTCGACAACGGCGAGCTGGTCAAAGCGATGGCCAACTACGACGGCCCACAGGGCAAAGACAGGTTCACCAAAGCGTTGGCAGCCCTGCTCAGCAAGGAGCTGGGATGGGATATCTCGGCCCGCAATATCGCCCTGACCAACGGCAGCCAGAATGCCTTCTTCTACCTGTTCAACCTGCTGGCCGGTGAATTTGCCGATGGCCGCAAGAAAAAGGTGCTGTTCCCGCTCGCCCCCGAATACATCGGCTATGCCGACTCGGCGCTGGCCGACGACTACTTCGTGGCCTACAAGCCCACCATCGAGAAGCTGCCCGATGGCCAGTTCAAATACCACGTGGATTTCGAGAGCCTGCAGGTAGGTGACGATATCGGGGTGATCTGCGTCTCCCGCCCGACCAACCCCACCGGCAATGTGCTGACCGATGAAGAGATCGAACACCTCGACCAGATTGCCCGCGACAAGGGCATTCCGCTGCTGATCGACAACGCCTACGGCGTCCCCTTCCCGGGCATCATCTTCAGCGAAGCCAAGCCGTTCTGGAACGCCAATACCATCCTCTGCATGAGCCTCTCCAAGCTCGGCCTGCCGGGCACCCGCTGCGGCATCGTCATCGCCGACGAGAAGATCATTCAGGCCATCACCAACCTGAGCGGCATCATCAATCTGGCGCCGGGCAGTCTGGGGCCCGCCATCACCATCCCGATGATCGAGAGCGGCGAGATCATCGCCCTCAGCGAACAGGTGGTGAAGCCCTTCTATCAGCAGAAGGCGGAGCTGGCGGTGCAGCTGCTGCGCGAAGCGATCCCCGACCCGCGCTTCCATATTCACAAACCGGAAGGGGCCCTCTTCCTCTGGCTCTGGTTTGAAGGCTTGCCGATCCACTGTCAGGAGCTGTACGAGCGACTGAAGGCGAAGAACCTGCTGATCGTGCCGGGTCACTACTTCTTCCCCGGCATTGATGACCCCGAGTGGCGCCACAGCCAGGAGTGCATCCGCCTCAACTACTCCCAGAGCGAGGAGCTGGTGCGTCGCGGCATCGCCATTCTGGCCGACGAGATCAACGCCCTCTACGCTGGTTAATCCAATCCAGCGATACAAAAACAGAAAGGCCTGCAGATGCAGGCCTTTATTGTTTATCGCGATCCGGTTTGCTTAGCCGGGCAGCGCCAGCTGCTCGGGTTTGCCGATGGGGATGGCGCGGGGCTTGAGCGCCTCCGGCAGTTCGCGCGCCAGATCGATGGTCAGCAGACCATGCTCCAGCTTGGCCCCCTGCACTTCCACGTGCTGGCTCAGCTTGAAGGCGAGTTCGAAGTCGCGCTCGGCAATCCCCTGATGGAGGAACTGACGCTCACCGGCCGCAGCCCCTTTGCGCCCCTTCACCTTGAGGGTGCCGTTTTCGGTCTCCAGCTCCAGCTCTTCGCGCTCGAAGCCAGCCACGGCGACCGTGATGCGATAGCCATCCTGATCGCGCTTTTCAATGTTGTACGGGGGGTAAGCGGCGGTCTTCTGCTCGAACAGACCTTCCAGCTCACGGGCCATCCGCTCGAAGCCGACGGCGTTGGAATAGAGATGAGAAAAATCGAGGTTACGCATAATCCTATCCTTCTAATAAGCAACAGGTTCAACTCTCCACAGGCCCGTCATCGGCACCCGGGAAATTTTAAAATTTCAGTGAATTCAGGCTATCAGCCGTTGATCTCTATCTTGCGCGGCTTCATCGCCTCGGGCACTTCACGCACCAGCTCGATGTGCAGCAAGCCGTTTTTCAGGTCGGCCCCTTTCACCCGCACATAGTCGGCCAGCTGGAAGCGGCGCTCGAAACCACGTTCGGCGATCCCCTGATAGAGATAGTTGCGCCCGGTGTCGGCCTGCTTGTTGCCCTTCACCATCAGCAGATTTTCCTGGAAGCTCAGCTCCAGCTCTTCCTGGGTAAAGCCAGCCACCGCCATGCTGATGCGGTAGTCGTTGTCACCCAGTTGCTCGATGTTGTAGGGGGGATAACCGGCATTGCCATTGCTGGCCGCAGATTCGATGAGATTGGCCAGACGATCGAAACCGATGGCAGAACGATAGAGCGGAGAAAAGTCGATAGAACGCATAGTATTACCCTCTTATGAGCGATAACGGATTGTTTGCCCTCCTGATGGACGGGCGCCTGGTCGAAACCTCTGTCGAGCGTTCCGGCCTTGTTACCTATATAGGGGCTCACTTTTTCCTTTCAAGGGGATTTTTTCAAATTTTTTAAATGGCCGCACCGACCTGTAGAACATCAACCTGTTGGCCCGATAGTGATGATAATCGACCCGTGGGCCACTGATGGCAACTCGCTCCGTCTCCCATAATTGGTTGCATATCCACCAGCCAACATGGAGCCATCCCATGAAGATTACCCAGGTTCGCAACGCCACCTTGCTGCTCGACTATGCCGGCACCCGCTTTCTGATCGACCCCATGCTATCCGCCAAAGGTGCCTTCCCCGGCTTTGAGGGCACCGCCAACAGCCAGCTGCGCAATCCGCTGGTCGAGCTGCCGCTACCGATCGATGAGCTGGTCGATGTGGATGCCGTTATCGTCACCCACGACCATCCCGACCACTGGGATGATGCCGCCAGAGCCCGAATCCCCAAGCATCTGCCGCTCTTGGTGCAACATCAGAAAGATGCCGATGCCATTCGTGCCAGTGGCTTTGAGGATGTGCGCCTGCTGAGCGACCAGCCCGAGTTTGCCGGCATTCGCCTGCAGCAGACCGGTGGCCAGCACGGCAACGACCAGTTGATGGCGGTACTGGGCGAGCGCATGGGAGAAGTGTGCGGCGTGGTCTTCTCCCACCCCGATGAACAGTGCCTCTATCTGGCCGGTGATACCATCTGGCATCCCACGGTCGAGCAAGCCCTGCAACAGCATCAACCCGAGGTCATCATCCTCAACTGCGGCGATGCACAGGTGCCCGGACTCGGTTCCATCATCATGGGCAAGGAGGATGTCGCCGCCGTTTATCAGGCCGCACCGCAAGCCACGCTGATCGCCAGCCATATGGAGGCGGTCAACCACGCCGTGCTGTCACGCCAGGAGCTGCGCGACTATCTGGCGGAACGGGGCATGTCGGATCGGGTACGGGTGCCGCAAGATGGCGAGGCGATATCGCTATGATCCACAAGAGGGCCATGTCAGACATGGCCCTTCGGCTTTCACTGCCAGACGCTTATGATGAGTGGTCTGCGCACAGAGAGGAGCCAACATAATGCCCACCCCGATCGTTGCCGTGGTGACCTTCGATCACTTCAGCCCTTTTCACTGCGCCGTTCCCTGCCTCATCTTCGGCGATATCCTGCCGGGCCAGCCACTGTTCGAGCTCAAGATCTGCTGCGGTGATGGCAACCGCCACGCACACTCGGCGCAAGGCTTCACCATTCAGGCGCCTCATGGGCTGGAGGTGCTGGCCGAGGCGGAGATCATCGTCATCCCCTTCTGGCACGACCCGGCAGCACGGCCACCCGCAGCGCTGCTCGATGCCCTGATTGCCGCCAGAGCCAGAGGTGCCCGACTGGTCGGACTCTGCCTCGGCACCTATGTGCTCGCCTACGCCGGACTGCTTAATGGTCGCAAGGCATCGACCCACTGGGAGTACGAACAGGATTTCTGCCGCCGCTTCCCCTGCGTGCAGCTCGATACCAATGCCCTCTATGTGGATGACGAAGGGCTGGTCACCTCGGCAGGCACCGCCGCCGGACTGGACTGCTGCCTCTATCTGGTACGCCAGTACCACGGCTCGGCCATCGCCAACAAGGTGGCGCGGCGGCTGGTGATCCCACCCCACCGGGAAGGGGGTCAGGCCCAGTTTATCGAGCAGCCGGTGCCCGCCTCCACTCGCGATGTCCGGATGAACCAGTTGCTCGATCACCTGCGTGCCCATCTGGCTGACCCCCATACCCTGGATTCTCTGGCAGATCTCACCCTGATGAGTCGACGCACCTTTACCCGCCGTTTTCATCAGGCAACCGGCCTCTCGGTGGGTGAATGGCTGCTGGCGGAACGGCTCAGGCGCAGTCAGGAGCTGCTGGAGGTAAGCGGCCATTCCATCGATCGCATTGCCGAGCTGGTCGGCTTCAAGAGTGCCACCTCCCTGCGCAATCACTTCCGCTCTCGCTTTGCCATCTCCCCCAGCGAGTGGCGACGATCTTTTCGCAGCCACAACCCCTGATACACAGACTCGATGTTTCACGTGGAACGTGCAACTTCTTCCGCCCAAAAACAAAAAGCCGCTCACAGGGAGCGGCTTTTTTTATATCGAGCTGACAGCGTCGATTAGACGTCGAGGTTGGCTACGCGCAGGGCGTTGGTCTCGATAAAGTCACGACGGGGCTCAACGGCATCACCCATCAGGGTGGAGAAGAGCTGGTCGGCACCGACAGCGTCGTCGATGGTGACGCGCAGCATGCGGCGGGCTTCCGGATCCATGGTGGTTTCCCACAGCTGGTCCGGGTTCATCTCACCCAGCCCTTTATAGCGCTGGATGTAGATGCCGCGTTTGCCTTCGCCCATCAGCCACTCGACCGCTTCGACGAAGCTGGAGACCGGCTTCACCTTCTCGCCACGCTTGATGAAACCACCTTCCTCGATCAGGTTGGCGATCTCCTTGCCCAGCGAGACCAGCTGACGGTACTCGGAGGATTGCAGGAAGTCGTAGCTGATCGGATATTCGCGGTCGACACCGTGCTGACGCACCACGGCATGCGGCACGAACAGGCGGCGCTCTTCATCGCGGCGAACCTGGATCTGGTACTGGATACCGTGGTTGCTCTCGTTGAGCACGGCTTCCATACCCTGACACCAGGCCAGCAGATCGCTCTCGCTGTTCAGCAGCGCTTCGTTCAGCTCAGGCTGATAGATCAGCTGGGTCAGCACGGCTTCCGGCGCACGACGAGACATGCGGGTGATCAGGTGAGTCACCGAGCGGTGCTGGTTGACCAGACGCTCCAGCGCCTCGCCACCGATGGCCGGGGCAGACTCGTTAACGTGCAGGGTGGCACCATCCAGCGCCATGGTGGTCTGGTACTGCAGCAGCGCGTCTTCGTCTTTCAGATATTGCTCCTGCTTGCCCTTCTTCACCTTGTAGAGCGGTGGCTGGGCGATGTAGACGTAGCCACGTTCGATGATTTCCGGCATCTGACGATAGAAGAAGGTCAGCAGCAGGGTTCGGATGTGTGCACCATCGACGTCCGCATCGGTCATGATGATGATGTTGTGATAACGCAGCTTGTCCGGGTTGTACTCGTCGCGACCGATACCGCAACCCAGTGCGGTGATCAGGGTGCCCACCTCTTGCGAGGAGATCATCTTGTCGAAACGGGCCTTCTCCACGTTCAGGATTTTACCCTTGAGCGGCAGGATGGCCTGGTTCTTACGGTTGCGACCCTGCTTGGCTGAACCGCCAGCAGAGTCCCCTTCCACTATGTAGAGTTCGGAGAGAGCCGGGTCTTTTTCCTGACAGTCAGCCAGCTTGCCGGGTAGACCGGCGATATCCAGCGCGCCTTTGCGGCGAGTCAGTTCGCGAGCTTTGCGGGCCGCTTCACGGGCACGGGCCGCATCGATGATCTTGTTGACCACGATCTTGGCATCGCCCGGGTTTTCCAGCAGGAAGTCGGCCAGCTTCTCACCCATCGCCTGTTCAACGGCGGTCTTCACTTCGGAAGAGACCAGCTTGTCTTTGGTCTGGGAGGAGAATTTGGGATCCGGCACCTTGACGGAGATAACGGCAATCAGACCTTCACGCACGTCGTCGCCACTGGCGGCAGACTTGGCCTTCTTGCTGTAGTCCTCTTTGTCCATATAGGAGTTCAGAGTACGGGTCAGCGCAGTACGGAAACCAACGAGGTGAGTACCACCATCCCGCTGCGGGATGTTGTTGGTGAAGCAGTAGACCCCTTCCTGATAGGCGTCGTTCCACTGCATCGCCACTTCAACGCCGATGCCATCCTGCTCGGTGGTGAAATGGAACACCTTCGGGTGGATCGGGGTCTTGTTCTGGTTCAGGTATTCAACGAATGCCTTGATGCCACCCTCGTAGCAGAAATGCGCCTCGCGGCCATCACGCTCGTCTTGCAGACGGATGGAGACACCGGAGTTGAGGAAGGAGAGCTCGCGCAGGCGCTTAGCCAGGATCTCGTAGTGGAACAGGGTATCGCTGAAGATGGTCGGGCTCGGCCAGAAGCGCACTTCAGTACCGGTGCCGGTGCTGTCACCGATCTGCTTGAGCGGCGCCTGCGGCTCACCCAGATGATAGGTCTGCTCGTAGACGTGGCCGTTACGACGAATGGTCAGCAACAGCTTGTCAGAGAGGGCGTTAACGACGGAGACACCCACGCCGTGCAGGCCGCCGGATACCTTGTAGGAGTTATCATCGAACTTACCGCCTGCGTGCAGCACGGTCATGATGACCTCTGCGGCGGAGCGGCCCTCCTCCTCGTGCATGTCTACCGGGATACCCCGGCCATTGTCACGCACAGAGACAGAACCGTCGGAATGGATCTTGACCAGAATATCGGAGCAGTAGCCAGCGAGCGCCTCGTCAATGGAGTTATCGACGACCTCGAACACCATGTGGTGCAGACCCGAGCCATCATCCGTATCGCCGATATACATCCCCGGGCGCTTGCGGACCGCATCCAGGCCCTTCAGCACCTTGATATTCGAGGAGTCGTAAGTATTTTCACTCATAGCTTACTCTCTGCCTTCTCTAACGTTTCGGAGATTTTACCCTGTTCCACGCGGAACAACTTGCAGTCATTCGCATCCATCATGTCTGCGAGCTGACCGGTGTCGATGGCGGTAATAAACACCTGGGACGCACACTGCTTCAGCCTTGCGGCCAGCAAGCGGCGCTTGTCGACATCCAGTTCAGAGGCAAAATCGTCAATTAAAAAAATACAGCCACGGCTGCTATGTTGATTCAAATAGAGCCCTTGGGCCAGTCGCATGGCGCAGACCAGCAACTTCAGCTGACCCCGGGACAAAATATCCTGAGCGGGCACCCCGTTCGCCTTGAGGCGCACATCGGCTTTTTGTGGACCGACACCGGTATAGCCCAGCGCCCGATCCCGCTCAAACCCCGCCTCCAGCAGATCGCCGAGGGGAGTATCTTTCTCCCAGCCCCGGTAAAAGCCGAGACTGATATCGAATTCCGGCAGAAAATCCGCCGTCATCTCCTTGATCAGGGGCGTAATGGCCTGACAATAACTGGCGCGAAACTCGGCCAGCTCACCACCCAGCCGCACCAACTCCTGATCCCAGAACGCCAGCTGGCGGTATTGGGTACTCTGGCGCAACAGCGCATTGCGCTGTTTCAGCAGCCGCCGCACTCGCCCCCAGAGGGCAAAGAAGGTCGGCTCCTGATGGAAAACGCCCCAATCGAGCCAGGCGCGGCGAGCCTGAGGCCCGCCCGTCAGCAAGTTGAAACCATCGGGATGGATCAACTGCACCGGCAACAACTCCGCCAAATCGGCCAGCCGCTGGGCCTGCGCCCCGGCAATCTTGAGCTGGGTCTCGCCACTCTTGTCTTTGGCAAGACCGATCGGTACCTGACGCCCCTCCAGTTCACACTGGGCAAACAGGGTAAAGGCCCTCTCCCCCTGGCGGATGACCCGCCCGGTCAAATGAGTGCGAAAGGAGCGCCCCAGACCAAGGTAGTGAATGGCTTCCAGCACGCTGGTCTTGCCGCTGCCATTGCACCCGACCAGAATGTTGAGGCCGGGCGACAGCTTGAGACTGGCTTGCTGGATATTGCGAAAGTCGCTGAGCTGGAGTTTGACCAGGGACACGACTAGATCCGCATCGGCATCACCACATACTGAGCATCCTGATGTTCAAAATCCTCAATAATGGCACTGCTGATGGAATCGCTCAGGCTAATCCGAATTTGGTCACATTTTAACGTATTCAGCACGTCGAGCACATAAGAGACGTTGAAGCCGATCTCCATCTCGCCAGCGGCATATTGTACGTCAAGCAGCTCTTCGGCTTCTTCCTGTTCCGGGTTGTTGGCGGTGATGCGCAGCAGGTTTTCCTGCAGATTGAGACGCACCCCACGGAATTTCTCGTTGGAGAGGATGGCGGCGCGGGCAAACGCCTGACGCAGATCCTCACGGCCGGCGATCAGGGCCTTGTCGCTGTTGCGCGGAATGACGCGGCGCCAATCCGGGAAGCGGCCATCCACCAGCTTGGAGGTGAAGATGAAGCCGTCCAGCGCAGCGCGCAGGTTGCTGCGACCGATCTGCAGCCGCACCGGCTTGTCTTCCGCTTCCAGCAGACGCACCAGCTCCAGTACCCCTTTACGCGGCAGGATAACCTGATGATCGGGTAGCGATTCCCCTACTACCTCGCGGCGGCAGGTGGCCAGACGGTGACCGTCGGTCGCCACGGTGCGCAGACCGTGACCTTCGCTCTCGAACAGCATGCCGTTCAGGTAATAACGCACGTCCTGGCTGGCCATGGAGAACTGGGTCGCATCGATCAGCTTCTTCAGCTCCAGCTGGCTGATATCGAACTCGAGCACGGATTCCCAATCCTCGATGTTCGGATACTCGGTCGCCGGCAGGGTCGAGAGGTTAAAGCGGGAGCGACCGGAGCGGATGATCAGGCGCTCGCCTTCGGTATTGAGACGGATCTCGGCGCCTTCCGGCAGACCACGGCAGATATCCAGCAGCTTGCGCGCCGGTACTGTGGTGCGGCCATCTTCACTGGCCCCGTTCAGATAGACCAAACCTCTCATCTCTACTTCGAGATCGGTACCGGTCAGTGACAGCAGACCGTTGCTGACATCAAGCAGCACGTTGCCGAGGATCGGCAGGGTCGGTCGGCCGCCGAGGGCGCCGGACACCAGTTGCAGAGGACGTAACAGGGCCTCACGGCTAATTTCGAGCTGCATCTGTGCTCTCCGTTGTGATTAGGAGGAAAAGATTCGGATCAGGTTGGAATATTCGCGCTGCATCTGTCCACTCAATTCCGTTATCAGGAAGAAAGGGTACGGATCAGGTTGGAATAGTCCTCCTTGATGTCGTGACTCTCCTCCTTCAGCTGCTCGATCTTGCGGCAGGCATGAAGAACGGTAGTGTGGTCACGGCCACCAAAGGCATCACCTATCTCCGGCAAACTGTGGTTGGTCAGCTCCTTGGCCAACGCCATCGCCAACTGGCGCGGACGGGCAACGGAGCGGGAACGACGCTTGGAGAGCAGATCCGCCAGCTTGATCTTGTAGTACTCCGCCACCGTCTTCTGGATATTGTCGATGGTGACCAGCTTCTCCTGCAGCGCCAACAGGTCGCGCAGCGCTTCGCGCACGAAATCGATGTTGATGGCACGGCCGGTGAAGTTGGCGTTGGCGATCACCCGGTTGAGGGCGCCTTCCAGTTCACGGACGTTGGATCGCAGACGTTTGGCGATGAAGAAGGCCACTTCGTCCGGCAGATGGATCTGGTTCTCGTCTGCCTTGCGCATCAGGATCGCGACGCGGGTCTCCAGCTCCGGCGGTTCGATCGCCACGGTCAGGCCCCAGCCGAAGCGGGACTTGAGGCGATCCTCGACACCGTTGATCTCCTTCGGATAGCGATCCGAGGTCAGGATGATCTGCTGGTTACCTTCCAGCAAGGCATTGAAGGTATGGAAGAACTCCTCCTGGGAGCGCTCCTTGTTGGCGAAGAACTGGATGTCATCGATGAGCAGGGCATCGACGCTGCGGTAGTAACGCTTGAACTCTTCAATGGCGTTGTTTTGCAGCGCTTTCACCATGTCCTGAACAAACCGCTCGGAGTGCATATAGATGACTTTGGCATCTTTTTTACTCTCCTTGATGGCATTACCAACGGCGTGCAGCAGGTGGGTTTTACCCAGGCCGGTGCCGCCATAGAGGAACAGCGGGTTGTAAGCACCACCCGGATTGTCCGCTACCTGGCGGGCAGCCGCACGCGCCAACTGGTTGGACTTACCCTCGACGAAATTCTCGAAGGTATAGTTCACGTTGGTGTTGCTCTTGTGGTTCGGCTCGGGCTTGGCTTCAGCCTTGCTTTCCCAGCTCTTCTGCAAGTTATTCACAGGCGCGGCACCCTGTACCGGCGCTCGGGCGACAGCAACAGGATGGGGACGATTGCCTATATCAAAACGCAGGGCGGGGCCATCGACCCCGCAGAGTTCGTTGATGATGCCATTCACCCGGATGAGATACTTGTCTCGTACCCAGTCCAGAACAAAGCGATTCGGTGCATACAGGGTCAGAGTATTGTCACTCAACTCCGCTTGAAGCGGCCGGATCCACATGCTGAATTCTGCCGAGGGCAACTCATCTTGCAGCCGGTTAAGGCACTGCTGCCATAGCGAAGCAGTCACTCTAAACTCCTGTCTATTGATTAACTAAAGACCGGCTATTCTACGTTTTTAGCCGCCGGATCTCCAGCCATCGCCCGGCGGATCCAGCAAATAAGATCCTTGACTTTCAAGGATCCAGCGCCTTTGGATCGGATTTCATCCCCAAAGTTACCCACAGCTTGATCCACCATCCGGATTAGTCGATCCCGTGCTTCTCTTCTGTTATTTCATATAACCAAATGTCATTTATTTTTTAAATTTTATTCCAATAACATCAGGGCCAAACCAGTTATTACAACTACAAATACAAGACATTTAGAGAGAGAAACCCCATGAAAACATCCATCAAACTGATTTCCGGCGCAGCCATCCTGCTCGCCACCCTGTCCGGTCAGGCCATCGCCCAGGAGACCATCAAGGTCGGCATGTCTGGCAAATATTTCCCGTTCACCTTCGTCAAGCAGGACAAGCTGCAAGGCTTTGAAGTGGATATGTGGACCCAGATCGGCGAGCGCACCGGCTACAAGGTCGAATTCGTGACAGCCAGCTTCTCCGGCCTGTTCGGCATGCTGGAAACCGGCCGCATCGATACCATCTCCAACCAGATCACCATCACCGACGAGCGCAAGGCGAAGTACGACTTCTCCCAGCCCTACGTCTATGACGGCGCCCAGATCGTGGTCCGCAAGGGCAACAGCACCATCCACGGCATCAAGGATCTGGAAGGCAAGAGTGTTGCCGTGAACCTGGGATCCAACTTTGAAGAGCTGCTGCGCAAGAGCGACCCGAACAAGAAGATCGATATACGCACCTATGACTCCGCCTTCGAGCAGGATGTCGCCCTGGGTCGCATCGACGCCTTCGTGATGGACCGCGTCTCCACCGCCCAGCTGATCAAGGAGTCCAAGCTGCCGCTGCAACAGGTTGGCGAACCATTCGAAACCATCGAGAATGCCCTGCCCTTCCTGAAGACCCCGGAGAAACAGGCGCTGCTGAAGAAGGTCGACGAGGCCCTGACCGCCATGCGCAAGGATGGCTCCCTGCGTCAGATCTCCGAGAAATGGTTCGCGTCCGACATCACCGACAAATAAATGATGGAATTTGACCTCGAATACACGCTGGGGCTGTTTCCCATCCTGCTCAAATACCTGGGCACCACGATGGAAATGGCCCTGTGGGGATTCGTGCTGGCACTCGTACTGTCGCTGGCCCTGGCGATAGTACGGGTGTTTCGCGTCCCCGCGATCCACTGGCTGGCAATGCTCTATATCTCGTTCTTTCGGGGTACACCGCTACTCGTTCAGCTGTTCCTGCTCTACTACGGATTGCCGCAGCTGTTCCCGATCTTCGTGGGGATGGATGCCTTTACCGCCGCCATCATCGGTCTGACCCTGCACTTCGCCGCCTATATGGCCGAGTCGATCCGCGCAGCCATCCTCGGCATTCACAAAAGCCAGATGGAAGCGGCGCTCAGTATTGGCATGAGCCGTTATCAGGCAATGCAGCGGATCATCCTGCCGCAGGCGGCCCGTATCGCCACCCCGTCGCTGATGAACTACTTCATCGACATGATCAAGAGCACCTCGCTGGCGTTCACCCTGGGAGTGGCCGAGATCATGGGCAAGGCGCAGATGGAAGCCTCCTCCTCCTTCAAGTTCTTCGAGAGCTTTATGGCGGTGGCGCTGATCTACTGGGTGGTGGTGATCTTCTTTACCCGCTTGCAGCATCTGCTGGAAATTCGTCTCAACCGTGCCTATTAAAGGAGGGCTCTCATGATCAAGCTAACCGGCCTCTCCAAGGCATATCACGGCAATCAGGTGCTCAACAGCATCGATCTGGAGGTCAAAAAGGGGGAAATTGTCGTCATCATCGGCCCCTCCGGCACCGGCAAGTCGACTCTGTTGCGCTGCCTGAACCTGCTGGAGACCCCGGATGCAGGTTCGCTTGCCATCGACGATCTGCAGCTCAATCTGGCAAATGCCAGCGAGCAGCAGGCGATCGAGCTGCGCAAGCGGGCCTCCTTCGTGTTCCAGAACTACGCCCTTTTTGCCAACAAAACAGCGCTCGACAACATCGCCGAAGGGCTGATCACCGTCTGGAAGCAGCCAAAAGCGGAGGCCCGCGCCACAGCGCTCGGCATCCTCAAGGACATTGGTCTTGCCGACAAGCAGGATGCCTATCCAGCCTCCCTCTCCGGCGGCCAGCAGCAACGGGTCGGCATTGGCCGCGCCATGGCGGCCCACTCCAAGGTGATCCTGTTTGACGAGCCCACCTCGGCCCTCGATCCCGAGTGGGTCGACGAGGTTTTGGGACTGATGAAAGAGTTGGCCCGCCAGCACCAGACCATGGTGGTGGTGACTCATGAGATTGAATTTGCTCGTGATGTTGCCGATCGGGTGATCTTCATGGAAGGGGGGCGGATCGTCGAGCAGGGCCCGCCGGATCAGATATTGGTCGATCCCAAGGATCCCCGTACCCGGGAGTTCTTGCGGAAAGTCCTTAAATAGCTCTCTCTTTGGCGGCCTGGCCGCCTTTTTTATTGAGGGATCCCTTGTTTAACCCCGGGTTGCCAGTATAATCCGGAGCCCTTGATCCTCTGGATCCTCACGCTCGGCAGCGGCCTTTTCAAGACCATGGCAGGACGAGAGGGAACGGCGGATTGACTAAAAGCCGAACTCTGTTTAGAATTCGGCCTCTTTTGCTAGTCGTCACACGCTATAGCTGGCGCGTCGGCTAAGTGTGACAATCAAAACTGTACAGAAATACGGAATCGAATCATGAAACGTACTTTTCAACCGTCCAACCTGAAGCGCAAGCGCTCTCACGGTTTCCGCGCCCGCATGGCAACTGCCAACGGTCGTAAAGTTCTGGCCGCTCGTCGTGCCAAGGGTCGTGCCCGCCTGGTAGTCTAATGCCTACCCAGCACACCTTCTCTCGGGAGTTACGTCTGTTAACTCCCGAACACTTCAAACGCGTTTTCGCCGAGCCTGTCCGGGCTGCTTCCCCGCAAATTACGCTTCTCGCCTGCCCCAATTCACTCGAACACTCTCGTCTTGGTCTCGCTGTGCCCAAAAAAGCACTCAAGCGTGCCGTCTGGCGTAACCGTGTCAAACGGGTGGTCCGGGAAAGTTTCCGCCTCAAACAACATCAGCTACCCGCTATCGACATCGTGGTGATCGCCAAGGCCGGTGTGAAAGAGATGGATAACGAGGAACTGTTCAAGTTACTGGAAAAGCTATGGCGCACTCTGTCACGCCGTTGCAATGGATAGCTATCAAACTGATACGACTGTATCAGCTAATCATTAGCCCTCTGCTGGGGCCGCGCTGCCGTTTTACTCCAACTTGTTCCCAATTTGCGATAGAAGCCATCCGACTTCACGGTTTCATAAAAGGCGTTTGGTTAGCTAGCAAACGTCTATTAAAATGCCATCCCTTATCCGAGGGTGGTTATGACCCGGTTCCGCAACCAAAGCGAAGAAACTGAAGACTATGGAATCACAACGCAATCTACTCCTGATCGGTTTGCTGTGCGTGAGCTTTCTGCTCTGGCTACAGTGGGAGTCCGACAAGGCTCCAAAGCCGGCCCCGACTACCGTGGCCCAAACCGAACATTTCGTACCTGAAGCCGGTCAGACCGGTGATATTCCTCAGGTTTCCGAGCAAGCCAACGCGACTGCCGCACGCAAGCTGATCACCGTCTCCTCCGACGTGCTCAAGCTAACCCTGGATACCCAGGGTGGTGACGTTGTATCTGCCGAACTGCTGTCTCACAAACGGGAAGAGGGCAAGGACCAACCGTTCGTGCTGCTGACCAGCCAGCCAGAGCACCTCTATATCGCCCAGAGTGGTCTGGTGGGTCGCAACGGTCCGGACAGTCAGGCCGAAGGTCGTCCTACCTATGAAGCCACCCAGACCAGCTATCAGCTGGCCGATGGTCAGGATCAAGTCGTCGTTCCGATGACCTGGACCGACAGCAAGGGTGTGGTCTTCACCAAGGAGTTCGTCCTCAAGCGTGGTGACTATGCCGTTGGCGTTGATTACAAGATCGACAACAAATCTGCCGAGCCGGTTCAGGTGCAGTTCTATGGTCAGCTGAAGCAGACCGTAGCCACACCGAAGGATCAGGAAGGTCATGCCATGGTAGCCAGCGCTTACCGTGGTGGTGCCTTCTCCAGCGAAGATACCCGCTACAAGAAGTACACCTTCGACGAGATGAAGGATGCCGACCTGAACAAGACCACCAAGGGTGGTTGGGTCGCCATGCTGCAACACTACTTCGTCTCTGCCTGGGCACCGAATGCCGACGATACCAACAGCTTCTACAGCCGCGTGATCCCAGGCAAAGGCCAGGCCATCATCGGTTACAAGGCGCCGCTGGTTGACGTGGCTGCCGGCCAACAGGCTGAAGTGACCAGCAAACTGTGGGTCGGTCCCAAGCTGCAAGACCAGATGGCCAAGGTGGCTAACCACCTCGACCTGACCGTCGACTACGGCTGGCTGTGGTTCATCGCCCAACCGCTGCACTGGCTGCTGACCGTGTTCCACGGTTTCGTCCAGAACTGGGGTCTGGCCATCATCATGCTGACCCTGCTGGTGCGCGGCATCATGTTCCCGCTGACCAAGGCCCAGTACACCTCCATGGCCAAGATGCGCATGCTGCAACCCAAGATTGCGGCCCTGCGCGAGCGCTTCGGCGACGACCGCCAGAAGATGTCTCAGGGCATGATGGAGCTATACAAGAAGGAGAAGGTCAACCCGCTGGGTGGCTGTCTGCCGATCCTGGTTCAGATGCCGATCTTCATCGCCCTCTACTGGGCACTGATGGAGTCTGTTGAACTGCGTCACGCGCCGTTTGCCCTGTGGATCACTGACCTGTCAGTGAAGGACCCCTTCTTCGTGCTGCCAATCCTCATGGGTGCCTCCATGTGGTATCTGCAGAAGATGAGCCCGACCACCGTAACCGACCCGATGCAGCAGAAAGTGATGCAGTTCATGCCGATCATCTTCACTTTCATGTTCCTCTGGTTCCCGGCTGGCCTGACTCTCTACTGGCTGGTGAGCAACGTCATCTCCATCATCCAGCAGACCATCATCTATCGTCAGCTGGAGAAGAAAGGACTGCATTCACGCAGCTAATCTTCCCGTGATGACAAAAGAGGCGGCCTTCGGGCCGCCTTTTTTATTACAATGTCCCCACTACGTTTTCCTATCAGCGAACAAACGAGCCAAGCAAGATGACAACAGATACGATCGTGGCCCAGGCCACCGCGCCAGGCCGTGGTGGCGTCGGCATAGTCCGGGTCTCCGGCCCCGCAGCCGAACAGGTCGCCGGGATAGTGCTCGGCAAGCTCCCGCGGGTGCGCTACGCCGAATATCTGCCGTTCAAGGATGAGCAAGGCCAGGTACTGGATCAGGGCATCGCCCTGCTGTTCAAAGCGCCCAACAGCTTCACCGGCGAGGATGTGCTGGAGCTGCAGGGCCACGGCGGCCCCGTCATCATGGACATGCTGATCCGCCGCATTCTGAAAATCGATGGCATCCGCCCTGCCCGCCCCGGCGAGTTCAGCGAGCGCGCCTTCATCAACGACAAGCTGGATCTGGCCCAGGCCGAAGCTATCGCTGACCTTATCGAAGCCTCCAGCGAACAGGCCGCCCGCAGCGCCATGCACTCCCTGCAGGGGCAGTTCTCCAATAAAATCCAGCAACTGGTGGAGAGCCTGATCCGGCTGCGCATCTATGTGGAAGCTGCCATCGACTTCCCGGATGAAGAGATCGATTTTCTCTCCGACGGCAAGGTGGCGGGCGACCTTTACACCATCATGTCCGAGCTGGACGACGTGCGCGGGGAAGCCAAACAGGGCGCCCTGCTGCGGGAAGGGATGAAGGTGGTGATTGCCGGTCGTCCCAACGCTGGCAAATCGAGCCTGCTCAACGCCCTGGCTGGGCGCGAGTCAGCCATCGTCACCGAGATCGCCGGTACCACCCGCGACGTACTGCGCGAGCACATCCATCTCGATGGCATGCCGCTGCACATCATCGACACTGCCGGCCTACGCGACACTCAGGACAAGGTGGAGCTGATCGGTATCGAGCGTGCCTGGGCCGAAATTGAACAGGCCGATCGGGTTCTGTTTATGGTGGATGGCACCACCACAGACGCGGTCGACCCGCGGGAGATCTGGCCGGAATTTGTTGATCGGTTGCCAAAAAATATCGGCCTCACCGTCATTCGCAACAAGGCTGACCTGACCGGCGAGGAGCTGGCACCAAGCCAGGAGCAGGGCCACGCCGTCTACCGCATCTCCGCCAAGACCGAGCTGGGGCTGCCCGCCCTGCGCGAGCACCTGAAAGCCTGCATGGGCTTCCAGGGCAACACCGAAGGGGGCTTTATGGCCCGCCGCCGCCATCTGGATGCGCTGGAGCGCGCCGCCGAGCGCCTGCTGGTGGCCAAGGAGCAGCTGGATGTGTTCGTAGCTGGCGAGCTGGTGGCCGAAGAGCTGCGCATGGCGCAGGAGTCCCTTTCCGAGATCACCGGCGAATTCAGCTCCGACGATCTGCTGGGCCGCATCTTCTCCAGCTTCTGCATCGGCAAGTAATGTGGTGAAAAATCAGCAATAAAAAGTAGCCAGTGAGAACATAAGACATTGTAAATGTTGGACTTTGTTTTTTACTGGCTATTCTTGCCTGATCTTGTTTCGTGAGAATTTACCCCGAGAGTACCCCGAAGTAACCTCTCGGGGTACTTTCGGGGGACACACTTATGAAGATCAGCATCGAATTCCGCGAACCGGACGCCGAAGGCAAGCGCGATCTGCGCTTAACCTACTACGCCGGCTCCTACCTTGACCCAACCACGGGCATCCGCCAGCACAAACGCAGCAGAGAGCCCCTGGATCTCTTCCTGTATGACAAGCCGCGTACCCCAGCACAGCGGCTCCACAACAAAGAAACCCAGCGAGCAGCCGAAGCCATCCGCGCCAAGCGACTCTTCGAGTACGAGACTGGTAAACACCATCTGGATTTCTCGAACGCCAACAAGGCCAGCTTCTTCGAGTACTTCCAAGAGGTTACAGACCAAAAAGCGGCACACCACTGAGCCGCAACACCCAGAGTGCCTATTTCAACAAGTTAAGGGCAGCCCTGAACCAGGCAGAGCAGGCAGAGCAGGCAGAGCAGGCAGAGCAGGCACGTCTTACCGGATAATCCGGTAAGACGTGTCAAAGCGATCCAGGGGGAGAAGAACAAACGGGTTTACCTGACCGAAGACGAGGTACGAGCGCTAGCCCAGGCCGAGTGCCGCTACGACGTTCTTAAGCGCGCCTTTCTGTTCCCTTGTTGCACTGGCTTACGCTGGTCCGACATTCACAAGTTGACCTGGGCCGAGCTGGAGCCCTTCTATGGCCATTACCGTATCGTCTTCACCCAGAAAAAGACCAGCGGCCTGCAATACCTGGATTTGAATGACATGGCGATGCAGCTTATGGGGCGCCCAGACAAGGCAACAGAGCTGATCTTCAAGGGCCTCAAGTACTCGGTTTGGCACAACATGGAGCTCACCCGGTGGGCGTTGCAGGCGGGTATAACCAAGAAGGTCACCTTCCACAGCGCGCGTCATACCTTCGCCATCATCCAGCTTAACCGCGGCGTCGATATCTATACCCTCTCCCGCTTGCTGGGACACAGTGAGCTGAGAACCACCGAGATCTACGCCGACATTCTTGAATCGCGGCGCAGAGATGCCATGCTCGATTTCCCCAATGTCTTGGGGTGATAGAAGCACCCTCGACGAGATCATGGCCAGGAAGAGCCAACAAATAGGCCAGCGCAACCATGCGCTGGCCTAGATTATATTAGATAACATATATCGGATTCCAGGATCGCCCTGCAGCCCAAGCAGTAACTGGGTTTCACTGAATTTGCTTGTGACCGTTATCGTGATAGTGCAGGCCGGCCGATGGTAAACCGCCCCTTGGCATGTTCGCAGATAGACCAGCCCAAAGCAGTCAGCTCATCCAATGCCTTGCGAACTCGTGATTGCCGCTTGCGATGGGTGGCCGTGCTGACCTCATCGGGAAAGGCATAAGCGACCAAGGTGTCTAACTGCACTGCCCTTTTCTGACCACAATCCACCCAGGCACATAGCCGCTGATGCAACAACCGAGCGATGCTGCCATTCAAGTGCCGAACTTCTGTCATGTCGATACGAACATGGCGACCATTACCCATAATGGCGTAGGTCAGCAAGGGATTAAGCGCCACAAAAAGCCCATCAGTCTGAGTGTCACTGACATAGTTCGCCAATAAGCGAAATCCGCTACGCTGGCCAGCCACCTTTGCGATCACCGACACCTTCCATAACCGCTCGATACAGCAACGTACAGTATTGGTATCCCGAGGATTGGCGTATCCAATCTCCTTGGCCAGTTTGCGCAGGCTGCTTCTGACCACCAATACCCTTTGTTGGTTGGCATCCCAACGAAGATCCAGAAGATCTCGCAATATCGTCCCAGTTTCGCTCACTGCAACTGGCTCAATCTCGTTACTTTGTGACTCAAGTCCAGCCATGGCAACCAACCCCTGAAGCACACGGAGGTCATCTGCACCCAACGGCTCAGGCCCGGAGAACTCGATCTGATTGCCACCACCGAAACGGTAAATCACCTCCAGCTTGTCTCGGCGGCGTTGGCCATGCGAGATCGCCCTAAACAACCCGGGAGCAAGGCAGTGCATATGGTCGTGCCGGGCATGAGTCAATTCAAAGCAAGGCACGTTTGCCTCCAGCCCAGCGTATTTCGTCCAAACCAGCGGGGTACAGCACGCCACCTTCCCTCCGCTCCAGCCAGCGCTCCGGTAGTGGCGGTCCATAATTGCTTTTGCTTACCCCAAACCGCACGTAAAGCAGGCTCTTCTCTACCGATACGCCCAGCTTCTGCGCCTCTTTCTTGGTCATAGTGGCGAGATAGGCCTGCCAGCGAGCGTTGTCCACCAGTACCGACGAACCACGGCTTGCCTGCTGCAGATCGCCAGCTTCTTGGAATGCCGCAGATTTACTGGTGTGGTGTACAAACAGTACAGCGCATCCCAGCCCCATGGCCAGCCGTTCCAACTGACCCAGTACCTGCGTCACGGCACAGGCTGCGTTCTCGTCAGTCATCTTTTCGACTCACCGAACAAACCAGCAGCCAAGCGCAGCGCGGCAGGCTACTGGAAGTTACGTACAAAAGCCCAACCATGTGGCACCATACTAACCAGAACTCTGTCTCAAACGACCAAATGGCCGTACCAATATGAAACCCGACAGCGATGTTATTCACCAGCTGATTACCCTCGCCAACAGCAACCCCCAGGTGCAGGTGCTTTGGCTTTACGGCTCCCGTGCCAAGGGGACTGCTGGTCCTGCCAGCGACTGGGATCTGGCGGTGGCCTTTGATCCAATCAAACAGAGTGGACCACTGGGTACTGCACTGGAAAACCGCTTGCGCCCTGAACTGCTCGCGCTGGAGTGGCAACGTGCCCTGGGATTGGCAGAGGGGAAACTTTCGGTCGTCGATATCAATCAGGCCCCGATTCCGTTGGCTTTTGCGGTAGTAGATGCAAATCGTCCTCTCTATAGCCGTGATGAGGGGCGGCGTTTGCAAGAGGAGGCGCGGATAATGTCGCAGATGGAACTTGGTTATCCCCGTCGCCAAGCCTATATCAGCAAACATCATTCTGAGGAGTGGAGTAAAGATGAGTGATAACGCCTATATAGGAGCTTTACGTATCAGCCTGTCGCGCTATAAGGCCGAGTTGTCAGAGATACGGGCTATTCTGGCGCTGCGGGCGCTTTCCAATCTGGAGTACCGCGCAGCTGAGCGAACTCTACAAGTGTCTATCGAAGCGTGTATTGGCGTGGCAAAGCACTGGGCTAAAGCATTGGCAAGTCATACCCCACAGGATGCCTATCAGGCATTCGAAATACTGGCCCAGCGTGGTGAGCTATTCCCCGACACCTTAATCGGCTGGCGCAAGATCATTGGCCTTCGCAATGCGCTGGTGCACGACTATCTGAATATTGACCCCGAGATCATCCGTAGCGTCATTGCTCAAGGCTATAGCGACCAGCTGTTCACGTTTGCAGAGCAAGGTCTCGACTGGTTGGCTGCCCATATTGATTGAAACTTCGACGTCATCTTTCTGTTTGCCTGTTGTAGCACGTTATCAAGCGGCATCAACCCAGCCATTCGATCTGCTCAGTTACATTGGCCAGGATAGCGTAGGGGCATTACAGCTGGTTACCGAAGGGCACGACGTTCCAGATGTCAGGCGAATCGACTACAAAGCACTTTCCGATGACGAGCTCGAGCAGATCCTGACCAGCTACAAATCAGGAATCCCTTTGGGGATGGTTAACCATAAACCGGGGCTATCATCATGGCCTGGATAGTGTTTCTTAAATAATAAGAAAAATTACATCATGCCTATGATTTTTATAGCCATTTACAGTCATACAATCAGATCCATCACATCGAGTGATCGATTAACCCTCGCTTGCCAATAAAAAGAGCCCCTGATTTCTCAAGGGCTCTTTTTTATGACGACGGCAGAAGTGATAGAAGCAGCTTCTTAGTCGGGGTGGTGGTCGGCTCGCTGCATTGCAGCCTCGGCAGGCGATCTGGGCTGCATGATGATCAGTGCCATTACCCCCAGGATCACCGCCAGCATCACCGAGCCAAAGCGGATCATGCCATCGCTCAGCGCATCGATGCTGGTCGAGGTGATCGAGTAGAACACCAGCACGACATAGCTTGAATAGAGCAGCTGGATCGAGTTGTAGCTGGCCTTTTTCTCGACCGCATGGATCCCCATCAGCAGAGCGCACACCAGGGTGATCCCCAGCTGGCCAATCAGGTTGGTTTGAAACACGCACATGATCAGGGGCGGCACCGAGTAGAGCACGCTGGCATAGGTGGTCAGCAACCGCCGGATACCGTAGTCGTGCCCCAGCGCCGGATTGGGATCCTTGATAATCAGCGCGACCACGATGGCAATGATGGTGCTCTGCTCCAGATCGAGGGTGATGCCGACACAGAGAGTGGTCAGCACCAGTACTGCCTTGAACAGGGTGTGCCAATCCTGATGAGACGTCTTGCCTGCACTGTTGGCTGCAGCAGCGGTATCCGTTAGCGGCTCACCACCCGGGAAGATGAAATAGGCCAGATACGCGGTAAACCCTGCCACGAAGATGTTCTTCAACAGCGCCAGCGGTATCTGGTCGACCGAAATCCCCTTCTGTTTGACAAACACCGCAATCATGGCCGTCGCCACGATGAGCAGGATCGCTATCAGGTCCTGCGCGTTTTTACGGGTGCGCTCCATGCACCAGTAGAATACGCCCAGCAGCGCGAGGTAATAGACATGGGGGTAATCCAGCAACAAGGTTGCCAGCCATGCCTGTATCCAGGAGGTCAGATACAAGACCCCGGCCATCAGAAACACCATGATGAGCGGTGGCGGATTATGGGTGGTGGTGAGAAATACCGCGCACATGGCCGGGGCCAACAGCGGTAAATCCGTACCAAAGACAAATTGCCAAAACAGCAGTAGCACCGGAAACAGCGCTACCCGCAGCAAGGCATTGGCTGGACTATGAAACATAGCTTATGTAGCTCCATGCCCATATCCAGATATCTGCCAGCCGCTCACCCAGATAGGACTCTCCCGGGTAGAAGGCGACGACAGCACGACCACCGAAACGCGGGTTCACACCGGGCGGAAGGTCATCAAACTGGATATTGACCGGGAAGCGCTGGGCACTCGGCTGGGAGGTGGGGGAGTCCAGCAACCCGGTGCCGGCATTGGCCTGCAAGCTACCATTGCCACTGCTGCCAAAGCCGATGGAAGTGATCTTGCCGGTGAAGACCTGACCCGGATAAGCATCAAATACCACCTTGACGGCATCATCCCGCTTCAAATAGGCCAGCGAGTTCTCCCGCACCATGGCGGTCAGCCAGAGCTTATCGGTATTGATGAAGGTCAACAGCGGCTGGCCGGCGCTGGCATAGTTGCCTTTGGCTAGCGCCAGATTGGTGATGACGCCATTGGCGGGTGCCTTCAGCTCGGTGTGTTCGAGATTGAGGCGGGCCTGGGCACGCTTGTTGAGCACGGCCTGAATCTCGGGGTTCTCTTCACCGCGCGGACCAATCTCAAAACGGGCCTTTTCCAGCGCAGAAACGGTTTGTGCCAGATTGGCCTCGGCGGTTTGCAGCTGGGTCAGGCTGTCATCCATGGCTGCACGGCTGATGGTGCCCTTTTTCAGCAGGGCCCGGTAACGCTCAACCTGCAATCTGGCGTTATTGGCCGCAGCGCGGGCGGAAGCCTCATTGGCTTTCGCAACCTTGATGGAGGCCGAATCAGCCTGGTAAGACTGAGCCGCCTGCTGCAACGCGAGCTCGGTTGCCTTCTCCTCCAGTATGAAGGGGGCCTTCTCGATAGAGACCAGCAGCTGCCCCTTCGTGACCTCATCGTTGTTGGCAGCATGGATGCTGTCCACCGGGCCGGATACCTGCGGAGCAAGACGGATCACCTCGCCATTGACTCTTCCCATATCGGTCATGGGGGTCACCCGATCGGCCCACAGGCTGTAAATCCAGAGAATAAAAACCGCCAGGAAAATACCATAAGTCAGCGAACGGGCCTGCTTGGTCTTGTCCTGTGCGGCAGCCACGGTAGCGGCCGTTTTCTCGGTTGCCGCGCTCTTCGGATCACTCATGAGGGTTATTCCTTTTCTGAAATAAATGGGGAGACAGAATCAATCCAGAAGGCTGACTTTCTTGAAGATCAGATTCTGCTTGGTGCGATATTCAATAAACAGGGTGATAACAAACGCAAATCCACCGACCAGGATGGCGGCCCAGAAGCTGGAGACGGCCATCTCACCCATGTATTTGGTCCAGATCACCGCCAGCGCAACAAACCAGCCGAACAGGGCAGCACACTGGGTAATCGCTATAGGCAGCATGGTGCGCAAAAACGAGGGATTGAAGCTGCTTTGCAGCGCAGGTCGAGCCTTGTGCAGATGGTTGACGAACAGCTTGGCGGTGATCAGCGACAGTATGATCCCCAGACCAAAGGTCAGGGATACCGCCTCGCCCCACACCGACGTCTGCTCATGGGCAATGGCATTGACCGACAAGGGTACAGAATCGACCCCCTTGAAATGCCAGTGTGCAATCAAGCCGTTGATCACACCGTTAATCAAGCCTGCGACGATCGAATCCTGCAACCGGATATCGGGTCTGGACATAAATAAACTTCCTCATCACTGAATATAAAAATGGCTACAAATGCGAAGAGCCGGCTAGAACTATCATCTCACAGCCGCTCGAACTGACTGTTGATAATACTCGTTTCTTTCGGATCCTGTTATGTCAGTACACAGCCTACATTAACTCGGATGGCTCAAGTTTCTCCCCTGCTAACCTCCTGCTTACCCGCTATATAGGATAAATCTTTAATACTGCCTATAGCGTGTAAACAACATTTACCCGCCACAACAGGTAAAACTTGATGTACCTGCCATAGCGTGTAAATTGGAAGAAGGCACGCTACCAGGTTGTCGAATCATGAAAGTAACCAGCGCCAAGCAGCTGAGCGCCTGTATCAAGGATGCCAGGCTTTCTCAAAAGCTCTCTCAAGGCAAAGTGGCCGAGAAAGTGGGGATTAGGCAAGACACAGTCTCCAGCTTCGAACTCAATCCTGAGTCCACCAAGCTGGAGACCCTGTTCAAGATCCTCGCGGCACTCGAATTGTCACTGGACATCAAACCCCGCAATGAGTCATCCGATAGTCCGGCATCGGGTTGGAAGGAGGAGTGGTAATGGCCAATCTGGCTGTCTACATGAACGGCTATCGGGTAGGCACATTCACCAAAACTACCAGCGGCACCCATCAGTTTCAGTACCATGAGTCCTGGCTGGCACAACCAGGCAGCCGTCCGATCTCACTCTCCATGCCATTGCGCCATCAGCCCTACCGGAGCGATGAAGCCTATAACTTCTGCGACAACCTGCTGCCAGATAATACAGAGGTGAGGAACAGGGTTGTTGCACGCTATCAAGCGGCATCAACCCAACCCTTCGATCTGCTCAGTTGCATTGGCCAGGATAGCGTAGGGGCATTACAGCTGGTTACCGAAGGGCACCCAGCAATTGCCAGCAGGCTTCCCCGATGCCATCAGCAGCACCATTCTAGAGGGCCTAAAAGCCCGCTCAGCCAGGCTGCTAAAGGGCCAGGCCAATCCGGGCTTTCGATAGCAACCGGGCAACTCATATCACCACAAGAAAAAATCCAGAACGTGGCTATAACAACTTTATTGTTACTCATATGAGAAACAACACACGACCTGACCAGCCCATGATCTCACACAAGGGATATCATTCGATACAGAGATATCAGCAAAGGAGAGCCCCGAAACAGAGAGGAGCTCAGCGGGATGGATCCGGCGGCATTATCTGACTGGATCCATTATCCCCAAGCTTTATCCATATTTATCCACACCCTTTGGCGGTAGAATCCGGCTTTCCGTTTCTTTGTCTGAAATCAGGATCCATACCATGGCCAAACTCAATCTCGTCGTCGGCTCCATGCTGGGCGCCGCCGAATATGTCGCAGACCACGTCGCCAACCTGCTGGAACAGGCTGGCCACCAGACCCGGATCCACAACCCGGCCAAGCTGGCAGAGGTGCAGGATGATGCGGGATCCATCCTGCTGGTGGTCACTTCCACCCATGGTGCCGGGGATGTGCCCGACAACCTGCAACCCTTCGCCAAGGATCTTGCCGAGCAGCATCCGGATCTTAATTCATTGAAATATGGCGTGATCGCCCTTGGCGACAGCAGTTATGACACCTTTTGCCAGGGTGGCAAGACGCTGGATCGACTGTTGGCCGAGTGCGGTGCCAGCCGGATCGGCGAGCGGCTCGACATTGATGTGACCCAACACGAAATCCCCGAAGATGCCGCAGAAGTGTGGATCCGCGACTGGATGACGATGATCGCCTGATCAGCGTGCGGGAGATCCTGAAAAAAAGCTTGATCTCCCCACTTATCCCCAGATCGACTATCCACCATGTTATTAACAGATTGATCCGGGGGAGTTGTTCTACAAGGTTACCCACAACGCCCAGGGGTAATGTGCATAACTACAGTGTAAAGCTCTGCAAAACCTATAGTTATCCATGTATTAGATCCGGACCGACAGTTCTCTGTGCATAAAAGTCCTGGTTATCCCCTCGTTCACCGGGCCAGGATCCAAGCTTTTCCACAAGCTAGGATCGTCCTTAAATTAATGATCTTTATGATCAAAAAGTGCTTATCAACAGAAAGGACGGATCCTAATAAGAGATCCAGTAAAAGATCGATCTAAAGATCCTTAAGATCTAATTAGTGGATCCTCCCTTCATACTGAACTTTAAGTAGACGTTCCCCTCAGGACGCGAAACAGATAGAATGTTCCGCCCTTTAGCCCAGGCAAATAAAGATCTTCAGGCGTGCAGATCAAGGTGATCCCAATGCAATACCATGAACAATTTGATGTGATCGTCGTCGGTGGCGGTCATGCCGGAACCGAAGCAGCAACAGCGGCAGCCCGTATGGGCATGAACACCCTGTTGTTGACCCACAATATCGATACGCTGGGACACATGTCCTGTAATCCGGCGATCGGCGGGATCGGCAAGGGACACCTGGTCAGGGAAGTTGACGCACTCGGCGGGATCATGGCGCGTGCCATCGATCTTGGCGGGATCCAGTTCCGCACCCTCAACTCCTCCAAGGGCCCGGCAGTGCGAGCCACTCGTGCCCAGGCGGATCGCCTGCTCTACAAGGCCGTCGTTCGCCAGATGCTGGAGAACTACCCGAACCTGAAGATCTTCCAGCAGGCCTGTGACGATCTGATCATGGATGGGGATCGTGTTGCCGGTGTAGTCACCCAGAGCGGGATCCGCATCAGCGGCAAGACTGTGGTGCTGACGGTTGGAACCTTCCTGAACGGGTTGATCCACATCGGGATGGAAAACTACAAGGGCGGCCGTGCCGGGGATCCTCCCTCGATCGCCCTGGCTCAGCGCCTGCGTGAACTGCCGCTGCGCATCGATCGTCTCAAGACGGGCACCCCGCCGCGCATCGATGCCCGCAGCGTCGATTTCTCCGTAATGCAGGAACAGCACGGCGACGATCCGCGCCCCGTCTTCTCGTTTATCGGCAATGCCAGCCAGCATCCCCGTCAGGTGCCCTGCTACGTCACCCACACCAACGAGCGTACCCATGAGGTGATCCGCAATAACCTGGATCGCAGCCCCATGTATGCTGGGGTGATCGAGGGGATCGGCCCGCGCTACTGCCCGTCGATCGAAGACAAGATCACCCGTTTCGCCGACAAGACGGCGCACCAGATCTTCGTCGAGCCGGAAGGCCTGACCACCCACGAACTCTATCCGAACGGGATATCCACCAGCTTGCCGTTTGACGTGCAGGTGCAGATTGTTCGCTCCGTGCGTGGCTTCGAGAATGCCCACATCACCCGCCCGGGTTATGCCATCGAGTACGATTTCTTCGATCCGCGGGATCTCAAGGCCAACATGGAGAGCAAGTGCATTCCAAACCTGTTCTTCGCTGGCCAGATCAACGGCACGACCGGTTACGAAGAGGCGGCGGCACAAGGCCTGATGGCCGGTCTGAACGCGGCCTTGCGTGCGCAGGACAAGGATCCCTGGAACCCGCGTCGGGATCAGGCCTACATGGGCGTGATGATGGATGATCTCTCCACCCTGGGGACCCGCGAGCCTTACCGCATGTTCACCAGCCGCGCCGAATATCGCCTGCTGCTGAGGGAAGACAACGCCGATATCCGCCTGACCGCCATCGGTCGTGAGCTGGGTTTGGTGGATGACGAGCGCTGGAGCAAATTCAACGCCAAGATGGAACAGGTCGAGCTGGAGCGTCAGCGCATGCGTTCAACCTGGATCCACCCGCAACATCCGTCACTGGAAGCGGTCAACGCCTTGGTCAACACCCCGCTGACCCGCGAACAGAGTCTGGAAGAGCTGCTGCGTCGCCCCGAGGTGACCTATGATGCGCTGATGGCCATCGAAGGTGTCGGCCCTTCCGTGACTGATCCTGCCGCGGCCGAACAGGTTGAGATCCAGATCAAGTACGCCGGTTACATCGAGCGTCAGCACGATGAAGTGGAAAAGCAGCTGCGCAACGAGAACACCCTGCTGCCGCTGGATCTGGACTATCGCGAGGTGAACGGCCTCTCCAACGAGGTGAAAGCCAAGCTGAACGATGCCAAGCCGCAGACCATTGGTCAGGCTTCCCGTATATCCGGTATCACCCCGGCGGCCATCTCCATCCTGCTGGTTCACCTGAAAAAACACGGCCTGCTGCGTAAAACCGCCTGAGGAATCCCATGCTGGAAAGATTGAACGGCCTGCTCAAGCAGGCCGAAATTGTTATCACCGATACCCAAAAGAGCCAACTGGTGCAGTTGGTCGAGTTGCTGCACAAGTGGAACAAGGCTTACAATCTCACCTCGGTGCGAGATCCGGACGCCATGCTGGTCAAGCATATCCTCGATAGCCTGGTGGTAAGCCCCCACTTGCACGGTGAGCGCTTCATCGACGTGGGGACTGGTCCCGGCTTGCCTGGACTGCCGCTGGCCATCATCAACCCGGACAAGCAGTTCGTCCTGCTCGACAGTCTGGGCAAGCGGATCAACTTCATCCGCCAGGTGATCCAGGAGCTGGGGCTGACCAATGTGACGCCGGTCAAATCCCGGGTTGAAGAGTATCAACCCGAGGTGGGGTTTGATGGTGTATTGAGTCGGGCATTTGCCTCGCTGGAGGACATGCTGAGCTGGTGTCACCACCTGCCGTCAGAACAGGGCTGCTTCCTGGCGCTCAAGGGACAATATCCCGAGCAGGAGCTGGCTCAGTTGCCTGCCAATATCCGTCTGGTAGCCTGTCATGAGTTGCGGGTGCCGGAGCTGGAAGGCGAACGTCATCTGCTGGAATTCAAACATATCCAGCCCGAATAGGGTCGCAGTTTCATTTAGGGGATCGTGTGGGAAAAGTCATCGCCATAGCCAACCAGAAGGGTGGAGTGGGTAAAACCACCACCTGTGTGAATCTGGCCGCCTCCCTGGCTGCCACCCGGCGCAAGGTGCTGGTGATCGATCTGGATCCGCAGGGCAATGCCACCATGGGCAGCGGTGTCGACAAGTATGACGTCGAGCGCACCGCCTATGAGCTGCTGATCGAGGATGCCCCCATCAGCGAAGTGATCATCCCCGAAACCACCGGGGGCTATCACCTGATCGCCGCCAACGCCGACGTGACCGCGGCCGAAATCCGTCTGATGGAATTTTTCGCCCGCGAAATCCGCCTGCGCAATGCGCTGGCCTCGGTGCGGGACAAATACGACTACGTCTTCATCGACTGCCCGCCCTCTCTCAACATGCTGACCGTGAACGCCATGGCCGCCGCCGACTCCGTGCTGGTGCCCATGCAGTGCGAATATTACGCGCTGGAGGGGCTTACCGCTCTGGTCGACACCATCAGCAAGCTGGCCGCCGTGGTCAATCCGGAGCTCAAGATCGAAGGGGTGCTGCGCACCATGTTCGATCACCGCAACCGGCTGGCCAATGATGTGTCCGATCAGCTAAAACAGCACTTTGGCGACAAAGTCTACCGCACCATCATTCCCCGCAACGTTAGACTGGCTGAGGCCCCGAGTTTCGGTGCCCCGGCCATGCACTATGACAAATCATCGGTGGGCGCCAAGGCCTACCTGGCACTGGCTGGCGAGATCCTGCGCCGTCAGGAGCAGGAACGTCAGGCGACCATCGCAGACCGAGAGAGCATATGACTCCGAAAAAACGTGGACTGGGCAAGGGGCTGGATGCCCTGCTCAGTACCAGCACGGCTGCCCGCCAGAAACAGGTGATGAGCGATCAACGTACTGAAGAGGCCATGCTTCCAGCCCATCAGACCGAGCTGCGCAAGCTGCCGGTGGAGTGGTTGCAGTCCGGCAAGTACCAGCCCCGCAAGGACATGTCCCAGGATGCACTGGAAGAGCTTGCCAACTCCATCCGCGCCCAGGGGGTGATCCAGCCCATCGTGGTACGCCCTCTCGGCGAACAATCCTTCGAAATCATCGCCGGTGAACGGCGCTGGCGCGCGTCCCAGCTGGCACGGCTCGAGGTGGTGCCCTGCATCGTCAAGGATGTACCCGACGAGGCTGCCGTCGCCATCGCGCTGATTGAGAATATTCAGCGGGAAGACCTCAATGCCATCGAAGAGGCGGTCGCTCTACAAAGACTGCTGACCGAATTCGAACTCACCCACCAGCAGGTGGCCGAGGCGGTGGGCAAGTCCCGCACCACGGTGACAAATCTGTTGCGTCTCAACCAGCTCAACGACGATGTGAAGCGTTTCGTCGAGCATGGTGACCTCGACATGGGTCATGCCCGTGCCCTGCTGGCCCTGAGCGGCCAGGCCCAGTCTGAACTGGCCAAGCTGGTTGCCCAGAAAGGGCTGACCGTGCGCGATACCGAGAAGCTGGTGCAAAAAGCGCTCGAACCGGCAAAAGCCAGGGTCGAACCGGCCCGTGATCCGCAGATCGGCTACCTGGAGCGCCAACTGGCAGAAAAAATTGGCAATCAGGTGCAACTTCAGCCTGGCAAGCGGGATAGCGGGAAGTTAGTAATAAGTTACGAGAATTTGTCCGATTTGGACCGTATATTGGGCTATTTTGGCGTGTCGGAATCGTGATTTTTACGCTTTTTGTAGTAATAAAACATCCATTCCTTTTGATATGACCATAACCCTGATTTGCCGCGGAAAGCCGCAAAAATTAAGGATTTTTGTCATATTGCAATAGCTGCCCTCAAGGGTATAATTTGACCGGCTTTAAGAGCTGTCAACATGGGGTCTTCGGATCCCGATTTTTTACAGTTCTGTAATGTTCAGGGGTAGGTTGGTGAAGCAGAAAATAGCCTTGGAAGGTTTGACACTGGCCTTGGTTATGCTCGTTTGTCAGCTCATCCTGATCCTGGCGATGAGTGCCGTCTGGTTTTACCTGACTGGTGCCAGCGCCGGTTATTCCGCCCTCTACGGAGGGGGGATGTACTGGGTTCCTCAAGCCTTGTTTACTGTCTGGGTGCTGCGCCGCAAGGTGACAACCGAGAGTGTGGGCCTGGTTTTGCGGGACTTTTATGGTGGGGCAGGGATTAAGCTCATTTCTACAACAGGTCTATTCGCCCTGATGTTTGGTGCGGGAGTCGAGGTCGTTACCGTCTCGTTTTTCGCCACTTATATCCTCGCCCTCGTTGTACAGTGGATGGTTTCATTCACGCTTAACAACCACTATTAGGAAAACTCATGTCTGCAACCGGAGAAGTCCTGACTCCTCAGGGATATATCTCCCACCACCTGACCCACCTTCAAGTCGGGTCCGGGTTCTGGACGGTCAATATCGACTCAATGATATTTTCCGTCGTGCTAGGCGCCCTGTTTATCCTGCTGTTCCGCAAAGTAGCCGTTAACGCTACCAGCGGGGTGCCGGGTAAGCTGCAGTGCTTTGTGGAGATGCTGGTCGAGTTTGTGAATGGTAACGTCAAAGACATCTTTCACGGTCGCAACAAGGTCATCGCACCTTTGGGGCTGACAGTGTTTGTGTGGATCTTCCTGATGAACTTCATGGATCTGATCCCCGTTGACTTTATCCCTCACGCTGCACAATTGATGGGTATTCCCTATCTGCGTGTGGTTCCCTCTGCTGACGTTAACATCACCATGTCCATGGCTTTGGGCGTGTTCTTCTTGATCCTGTATTACAGCATCAAGGTCAAGGGTATCGGCGGGTTTGTGAAGGAGCTGACGCTTCAGCCTTTCAACCACCCGGCGGCCATCCCGGTTAACCTCATCCTGGAAACTGTTACGCTGATTTCCAAACCTGTTTCTCTGGGTCTTCGACTGTTCGGCAACATGTATGCTGGCGAACTGATCTTTATCCTGATTGCGGGTTTGTTACCCTGGTGGTCACAGTGGATCCTGTCCGTGCCTTGGGCAATTTTCCACATCCTGATCATCACTTTGCAGGCATTCATTTTCATGGTTCTGACCATCGTCTATCTGTCGATGGCGCAGGAAGACCATGGTTGATGCAACTCAAATAATCCTTTTTATACAATCAATTACATCTAAATAACTGGAGATCCTCATGGAAAACTTGAACATGGACCTGCTGTACATCGCTGCTGCAATGATGATGGGTCTGGCTGCTATCGGCGCTTCCATCGGTATCGGTATCCTGGGTGGCAAGTTCCTGGAAGGTGCTGCTCGTCAACCGGATCTGATCCCTGTTCTGCGTACCCAGTTCTTCATCGTAATGGGTCTGGTGGATGCGATCCCGATGATCGCCGTTGGTCTGGGTCTGTACGTGATGTTTGCGGTTGCTGGCTAAGTCGTTACGACTCTCCAGGCATAACCCATTAACTAACTTAAGAGGACATCGGCTGTGAATATCAATGCCACCCTCCTCGGCCAAGCAATTGCTTTTTTCTTCTTCGTAGTGTTTTGCATGAAGTACGTATGGCCGCCGCTGATTGCTGCCATAGAAGCCCGTCAGAAAGCTATTGCTGACGGTCTCTCTTCTGCCGAACGTGCCAAGAAAGATCTGGATTTGGCCAAGGCCAACGCCACCGATCAGCTGAAAGAAGCCAAGCTGCAGGCTGCTGAAATCATTGAACAGGCTAACAAACGTAAAGCCCAGATCATTGATGAAGCTGCCGCTGGTGCCCAGTCTGAGCGGGAAAAAATCCTGGCTCAGGGCCGTGCCGAGATCGAAGCTGAACGTCATCGTGCCAAAGAAGAACTGCGTAAGCAGGTTGCTGCTCTTGCCATTGCTGGTGCAGAGAAGATCCTGGCGCGTCAAATCGACCAGGCTGCCAACAGCGACATCGTCGACAAACTGGTAGCAGAACTGTAACGGGAACGGGGCTATGTCTGAACTGACTACAATCGCTCGCCCCTACGCCAAGGCTGCTTTCGAGTTTGCCGTTGAGCACAAGGCGGTTGACCAGTGGCTGGGTATGCTCGGTTTCGCTGCGCAAGTAGTGGAAAACGAGACCATGCACAACCTGGTAAACGGCTCTGTGGCCGCCGAAGAGCTGGCAACGCTGTTTGTCGGTGTCTGCGGTGAGCAACTCGACGTGCATGGCCAGAACCTGATCCGGGTGATGGCCGAGAATGGTCGCTTGGGTGTGCTGCCGGCGGTCGTTGCTGAATTTGTAGCGTTCAAAGCTGAACTGGATAAAGAGGTTCAGGCTGACGTGATTTCGGCGATCGAACTGACCGACCAGCAGAAAGCCAATATTCAGGCTTCTCTGGAACAACGTCTCGCGCGCAAAGTGAAGCTGAATTGCAGCATCGATGCGTCCTTGATGGCCGGGGTGCTCATCAAGGCCGGTGATCTGGTAATCGACGGCACAGTCCGCGGTAAGCTGGATCGCATGGCTGACGCGCTGCAATCTTGATTGGGGTATTAGAGCATGCAACTGAATTCCACTGAAATCGCCGAGCTGATCAAGCAGCGCATTGCGCAGTTTGATGTAAAGAGCGAAGCGCGTAACGAAGGTACCATCGTCTCTGTGAGCGACGGTATCATTCGTATTCACGGCCTGGCTGATGCCATGCAAGGTGAGATGATCGAGCTGCCGGGCAACCGCTACGCTCTGGCATTGAACCTGGAGCGTGACTCCGTCGGTGCGGTGATTATGGGTTCCTATGACGGTCTGTCAGAAGGAATGAAAGTAAAAGGTACTGGCCGTATTCTGGAAGTGCCGGTAGGTCGTGGTCTGTTGGGCCGGGTGTTGAACACCCTGGGTCAGCCGATCGACGGTAAAGGTCCGATCGACAACGACGGCTTCTCGCCGATCGAAGTGATCGCACCGGGCGTTATCGAGCGTAAGTCTGTTGACCAGCCGGTCCAGACCGGTCTGAAAGCCATCGATGCCATGATCCCAATCGGTCGTGGCCAGCGTGAGCTGATCATCGGTGACCGTCAGGTTGGTAAGACCGCCATCGCGATCGACACCATCATCAACCAGAAAGATTCCGGCATTAAGTGTGTCTACGTTGCGATTGGCCAGAAGGCCTCCACCATCGCCAACGTGGTGCGCAAGCTGGAAGAGCACGGTGCCCTGGCCAACACCATCGTGGTGGTTGCCTCTGCCTCCGAAGCGGCTGCCCTGCAGTACTTGGCTCCGTATGCAGGTTGCTCCATGGGTGAGTACTTCCGTGACCGCGGTGAAGATGCCCTGATCATCTATGATGACCTGTCCAAACAGGCCGTAGCTTATCGCCAGATCTCCCTGCTGCTGCGCCGTCCGCCAGGACGTGAAGCTTACCCGGGTGACGTTTTCTATCTGCACTCACGTCTGCTGGAGCGTGCTGCTCGCGTTAACGCCGAGTACGTAGAGAAGTTCACCAATGGTGCCGTGAAAGGCCAGACCGGTTCTTTGACCGCGCTGCCGATCATCGAAACCCAGGCGGGTGACGTATCGGCGTTCGTTCCGACCAACGTGATCTCCATCACCGATGGTCAGATCTTCCTGACTTCACAGCTGTTCAACTCCGGTATTCGTCCGGCGGTTGACCCGGGTATCTCCGTATCCCGTGTGGGTGGTGCTGCTCAGACCAAGATCGTCAAGAAGCTGTCCGGTGGTATCCGTACCGCGCTGGCCCAGTACCGCGAACTGGCGGCATTCGCCCAGTTCTCTTCCGATCTGGACGAGGCGACTCGCAAGCAGCTGGATCACGGTGTGAAAGTGACCGAGCTGATGAAGCAGAAGCAGTACTCTCCGCTGAGCGTGGCTCACCAGTCTCTGGTGCTGTTCGCCGCTGAGAAAGGCTATCTCTCCGATGTCGAGCTGAACAAAATCGTCGACTTCGAAGCCGCTCTGCTCTCTTACGCCAATACCCAGCATGCCGAGCTGATGGCTGAAATCAATGCCAAAGCCGACTACAACGACGCTGTCGTTGGCAAGCTGACTGCGTTGCTGGATGACTTCAAGGCAACCCAGACCTGGTAAGCGTGTGTGGCAGCGCGAGCTGCCACCTGATGGAGAGTAAGAGATGGCCGGCGCAAAAGAGATACGTAACAAGATCGGGAGTGTGAAAAACACTCAGAAGATCACCGGCGCTATGGAAATGGTGGCAGCAAGCAAAATGCGCCGTGCGCAGGAACGCATGTCTGCCAGCCGTCCGTACGCTGAAACCATGCGCAAGGTGATCGGCCATATCGCTCAGGGGAACTTGGAATACAAGCACCCCTACCTCATCGAACGTGAGGTCAAGCGAGTGGGTTACATCGTCGTCTCCACCGACCGTGGCCTGTGTGGTGGTCTGAACATCAACCTGTTCAAGGCTGCCCTCAATGATATGAAGCAATGGAGCGAGAAAGGTGCCAAGGTTGACCTGGCACTGATCGGTAACAAGGCCTCCAACTTCTTTGAACGGCACGGCGCCAAGGTTAAAGCTCACGTCGCAGGACTGGGCGATAGTCCGAGCGTCAATGACCTGATTGGTTCAGTCAAGGTCATGCTGAAGGCTTACGACAACGGTGAGATTGACAAGCTGTATCTGGTGTACAACAAGTTCGTCAACACCATGGTGCAGCAACCACGGGTCGATCAACTGCTGCCTTTGCCCGTAACTGAAGACAGCAAGCTCGCCAAGAAACACCACTGGGATTACCTCTATGAGCCGGATCCCAAGAAGCTGCTGGATACCCTGCTGGTTCGCTACGTCGAATCTCAGGTTTACCAGGGTGTAGTGGAAAACTTGGCAAGTGAACAGGCAGCCCGAATGGTTGCCATGCAAGCCGCGACTGACAACGCCGGTAACCTGATTAACGATCTGCAACTGGTATACAACAAGGCCCGTCAGGCCAGTATTACCCAGGAGCTGACAGAGATCGTATCCGGTGCTGCTGCGGTGTAAGGCAAGGGTTATCAAAGGTTTAGAGGATTTGACATGAGTAACGGTTTCATCGTCCAAATCATCGGCGCTGTGGTGGACATCGAGTTCCCGCAGAATGCCGTGCCCCAGGTGTACGATGCACTGAAGGTCGTTAGCGAAGGTCAAGGCCAGGGTCTGGTGCTGGAAGTTCAGCAACAGATCGGTGGCGGCGTCGTTCGTTGCATTACCATGGGCTCCTCCGACGGTCTGCGTCGTGGGTTGGAAGTAGTGAATAGCGGTAAATCCATCCAGGTTCCGGTCGGTACTGCGACTCTGGGTCGGATCATGAACGTACTGGGCGAGCCAATCGACGAAAAAGGTCCGATCGGTGAAGAAGAGTGCTGGTCTATCCACCGCGCTGCCCCCAGCTACGAAGATCAGTCCAACAGCAACGATCTGCTGGAAACAGGCATCAAGGTTATCGACCTGGTATGCCCGTTCGCCAAGGGTGGTAAGGTTGGTCTGTTCGGTGGTGCCGGTGTAGGCAAAACCGTAAACATGATGGAGCTGATCCGTAACATCGCGATCGAGCACAGTGGTTACTCTGTGTTCGCCGGTGTAGGTGAGCGTACCCGTGAGGGTAACGACTTCTACCACGAGATGATGGAGTCCAACGTACTGGACAAAGTATCTCTGGTTTACGGTCAGATGAACGAGCCGCCCGGAAACCGTCTGCGCGTTGCGCTGACCGGCCTGACCATGGCCGAGAAGTTCCGTGACGAAGGTCGTGACGTGCTGTTCTTTGTGGACAACATCTACCGTTACACGCTCGCGGGCACCGAGGTATCCGCACTGCTGGGCCGTATGCCTTCCGCAGTAGGTTACCAGCCGACCCTGGCCGAGGAGATGGGTGTTCTGCAAGAACGTATCACCTCCACCAAGACCGGTTCCATCACCTCCGTACAGGCCGTTTACGTGCCTGCGGATGACTTGACTGACCCGTCTCCGGCGACCACCTTCGCCCACCTGGATGCGACTGTCGTACTGTCCCGTCAAATCGCGGCACTGGGTATCTACCCGGCCGTTGACCCGCTGGACTCTACCTCTCGTCAGCTGGATCCGCTGGTCGTTGGCAAAGAGCACTACGAGACCGCTCGTGGCGTTCAGACCGTACTGCAGCGCTACAAAGAGCTGAAGGACATCATCGCCATCCTGGGTATGGATGAACTGTCAGAAGAAGACAAACTGACCGTAGCCCGTGCCCGTAAGATCGAGCGTTTCCTGTCCCAGCCGTTCTTCGTAGCAGAAGTGTTTACCGGTTCTCCGGGTAAATACGTGCCGCTGAAAGAGACCATCCGTGGTTTCCAGGGCATCCTGAAAGGCGAGTATGACGATCTGCCCGAGCAGGCGTTCTACATGGTTGGCGGTATCGACGAAGTCGTCGAGAAATCCAAGAAACTGTAAGCCTCGACAGGAGGGCCCATGGCAGAGATGATCTCCTTTCACCTGGATGTGGTGAGCGCCGAAGGAAAACTGTTTTCCGGTCGCGTGCAAACTGCTCAGGTATCAGGCTCCGAAGGTGAGTTGGGTCTCCGCCACGGTCATGCTCCGTTGCTGACTGCCATCAAGCCGGGCCTGGTCCGCTTGGTGAAGCAGAACGGAACTGAAGAGGTGCTGTACATCTCCGGCGGTATGCTGGAAGTACAACCTGAATCCGTGACCGTGCTGGCGGACACTGCGATTCGTGCTGACGATTTGGATGAGGCGAAAGCCCAGGAAGCCAAGCGCGCAGCCGAAGAGCGGATCCACAGCTCCCATGGTGATATCGACTACGCCCAGGCCGCCACCGAGCTGGCCAAGGCGATGGCTCAACTGCGAGTCATCGATATCGTCAAAAAGAATTACCGCTAATAACGGTGATGTAAAAAGCGACCTTCGGGTCGCTTTTTTTTTACCCGTTCGATAGACTCCGCCGAGAATTTCCACACAAGTTCAAGGTCGAAGTCATGTCTCTCAACGTCGTGATCCTGGCGGCGGGTAAAGGTACCCGCATGCGTTCCGTTCTGCCCAAGGTACTGCACCCGGTAGCCAACAAACCCATGGTTTCCCATGTGATCGATACTGCCCGTCAGGTCGGTGCCGAGCAGCTGCATCTGGTTTATGGCCACGGTGCCGAGCTGCTGAAAGAGCGGATTGTCGCCGCCGACGTGAACTGGGTGCTGCAGGCGCAGCAATTGGGGACCGGTCACGCCGTCGCCCAGGCCATCCCGTTCTGGCAGGATGAAGACGACGTGTTGGTGCTCTACGGTGACACCCCGCTGATCCAGCCAGAGACCCTGCAGCGACTGCTGGCAGCCAAGGCAAGCGATGGCATGGCGCTGCTGACCGTGGTGCTGGACAACCCCACTGGCTATGGCCGCATCGTCCGTGAAAACGGTCAGGTGGTCGGTATCGTTGAGCAGAAAGATGCTAACACCGAGCAGCTGACCATCCGCGAAGTTAACACCGGCGTACTAGTGGCCAACGGTGGTCAGCTGCGCAGCTGGCTGTCGCGTCTGGACAACAAGAATGCCCAGGGGGAGTTCTATCTGACCGACGTGATCGCCATGGCGCACGGCGATGGTTGCCCGATCGCAGCGGTCCATCCGGAGCGTGCCGCCGAGGTGGAAGGGGCCAACAACCGGGTCCAGCTGGCTGCCCTTGAACGCAGCTACCAGCAGATGCAGGCCGAGAAGCTGATGATCGCCGGTGCCACCCTGATCGACCCGGCCCGCTTCGATCTGCGCGGAACCCTCGAGATCGGTGAAGAGGTGGTGATCGACGTCAACGTCATCATCGAAGGCAAGGTTACCCTCGGTAACCACGTCCGTATCGGTGCTGGCTGCGTGTTGAAGGATTGCGTCATTGGCGATCATACAGAAGTGAAGCCCTACTCCATCGTTGAAGGGGCTCAGGTGGCGGATCAGTGCTCGGTCGGCCCGTTTGCCCGCCTGCGTCCGGGGGCTGTGCTGGAACAAGATGCCCACGTTGGCAACTTCGTCGAGATGAAGAAGGCCCGTCTTGGGGTTGGCTCCAAGTGCGGTCATCTGACCTATCTGGGGGATGCCGAGGTGGGTGCCAAGGTGAATATCGGTGCCGGTACCATCACCTGCAACTACGACGGGGTCAACAAGTTCCAGACCATCATCGAGGATGATGTGTTTGTCGGTTCCGATACCCAGCTGGTGGCGCCAGTGCGTATCGGCAAGGGGGCTACCTTGGGGGCGGGTTCCACCATCACCAAGGATGTAGCCGAGAACGAGCTGGTGATCACCCGGGTACCCCAGCGTCACATCAAGAACTGGGCTCGCCCGGTCAAGAAGAAGTGATGCCCGATCAATAAAATAGAACCGGCGCCTGATGGCGCCGGTTTTTTTGTTTATGACTTATGGCTGGCGTCACTGCTCGGTGGTTGGGGAGCTGCCCATGTGGTGACGGGGGCGCTGTAGTCCATTACCTGATACCAGTCGAGCTTGCGGGTCAGCAGCATGATCAGCGCCAGGGTGGCGAACAGCAGCAGGGCGCCGAGCAGCAGGGCAATCTCTTCGGCCTGCAGCAGGCTGTAGAGGATGGCATAGACCAGCCCGAGCAGCGCGGCGAAGCCGATCCCCTGCTTCGGGCCGCCCAGCACATGGCTGAGGTAGAAGCCGTTGAGCAGCACGCTGGCCAGCGCGGCCACCAGATAGGCCCAGCCAAAGCCGAGGTGCTCGGTCAGGGCCAGCAGTACCAGATAGAAGATGGCCAGCCCCATGCCCACCAGCGCGTACTGGATCGGGTGAACCCGCAGCCCCTTGAGCAGCTCGAACATGAAGAAGCTGATAAAGGTGAGGCCGATGAAGAGCAGGGCATACTTGGCTGCCCGTTCGTTGAGTTGATAGTGATCCACCGGCTGCACCAGACTGACGCTGAAGCTGGGCAGATGTTTGGAGGCGCTTTGGATCATGTCAGGGAACTGATTCTCCATATCTGTGGCAAACCAACTTGTCTGCCAGTCAGCATTGAAACCTTGCTCTTTTACTGTACGGGTGGTTGGCAGGAAATCGCCCAGGAAGTTGGGGTGGGGCCAGTTACCGGACAAGGTTAGTTTGCTGTCACGACCGACCGGAATCAGGGTGAATTTTTCCATACCCTGTAGGGAAATCTTTATATCGAACCCCCCTCCTTGCTGTTGTTTGGTGGTTAGCGGGACATGCACGCCGGATCGGTTGCCAAGCCGTGCACCGGGGGTGACAGTCAGTAGCTCGTTGGCGAAGGTGATGGTTGGTATCTGAATGATGCCTCGAGCGTCGGAGACGATTAGGCTGAGATAGGGTTGGCCGGGTATGCTGTCACGTGGTGGCTGCCAATCAGGGATCGCTGGTAATTGGCCGGTTAGAGTTACGTTAGCCTGATACAGCTGGGCTTGGTAGATCCCCAGTTTGCGTGGTGTTACCTCCATATTCGCTGTGGCCGTTAACTGTTCTGGCAAGAGGTAGCGGTACCGTGTCTCTACCTCTCTCCGAGTTTCCTTACCATTGGTCAGAATCAGCTCTCTTGTATACGGGAGGACAATTACGGGGCCTATTAGGCGCTGCGGTCCGCTCGTACTGGCCATTATCTGTTTGATGGCTTGTGCGCGGTAAGCCTGACGCTCCCGGTTGAGCTCCATGATGGATTGCACCGGTACCATC
>NZ_JBODRQ010000007.1:0-56237 GCF_050633025.1 Aeromonas sp. | reverse complement strand
TCCAGCGGGCCAAGACGTCTGCAATCTCCACGTCAGTGACCCGGTTGCGCAGCAGACTGGTCTCCTGCATCTCGGCCTGAGTGGCGAGATCCAGCTGTTTCTCCAGCTCCGGAATGCGGCCATATTGCAGCTCGGACATCCGGCCCAAGTCGCCTGCGCGGCGCGCCACGTCGAGATCCTGACGGGCCTGTTCGAGGGCCGCCTTGATATGCTGGGTGCCGGCGAGGGCGGCCTTCTCGGCCTTCCACACCTCGTCCAGCTCGTTGTATTCCCGATCTTTTTCGCCAATCTCCTGATTGATCAGCTCCAGACGCTTGCGGCTGGCGTCGTCGTCCTCCTTCATCAGCGCCTGCTGCTCCAGCTTGAGCTGGATGATGCGCCGCTCGAGGCGATCGAGCGCCTCCGGCTTGGAGTCGATCTGCAACCGGATGCTGGCCGCCGCCTCGTCGATAAGGTCGATGGCCTTGTCCGGCAGCTGGCGATCCGCGATATAGCGGTGCGACAGCTGGGCCGCTGCCACGATGGCCGGGTCGGTGATCTGCACATGGTGGTGCAGCTCGTAACGCTCTTTCAGGCCGCGCAGGATGGCGATGGTGTCCTCCACGCTCGGCTCTTCCACCAGCACCTTCTGGAAACGGCGCTCAAGGGCCGCATCCTTCTCGATGTACTGACGGTACTCATCCAGCGTGGTGGCGCCAACGCAGTGCAGATCGCCACGGGCCAATGCCGGTTTGAGCATGTTGCCCGCATCCATGGCACCCTCACCCTTGCCGGCACCAACCATGGTGTGCAGCTCGTCGATGAAGAGGATGACGTTGCCCTCCTCCTTGGCCAGATCGTTCAGCACGGCTTTGAGCCGCTCTTCAAACTCGCCGCGATATTTGGCTCCGGCCACCAGCGCCCCCATATCGAGGGAGAGCACCCGCTTGTTCTTCAGCCCTTCCGGCACTTCGCCGTTGATGATGCGCTGGGCCAGCCCCTCGACGATGGCGGTCTTGCCGACACCGGGCGCACCGATCAGCACGGGGTTGTTCTTGGTGCGGCGTTGCAACACCTGAATGGTACGGCGGATCTCGTCATCACGGCCGATCACCGGGTCGAGCTTGCCGAGTTCGGCCCGCTCGGTCAGATCGATGGTGTACTTCTCCAGCGCCTGACGGTTCTCCTCGGCGTTGGCATCCTCCACCTTCTTGCCGCCACGCACCTTGTCGATGGCCGCTTCGAGTTTCTCCTTGGTCAGCCCCTGAGCACGCAACAGCTCGCCCAGCGTGCCCTTCTCGTCGAGGGCCGCCAGCACGAACAGTTCGGAGGAGATGAACTGATCCTTGCGCTGCTGGGCCAGTTTGTCGCAGACGTTGAGCAGGCGGCCGAGGCCGTTGGAGAGCTGCACGTCCCCTTCCACGCCGCTGACGCGCGGCAGGCGGTCCAGCTCCTCGCCGAGGCGCGAGCGCAGAGAATTGATGTCCATCCCGGTCAGGGTGAGCAGCGGACGGATGGAGCCGCCATCCTGATTGACCAGGGCGGTCATCAGGTGAACGGGTTCGATGAATTGGTGGTCACGACCCAGTGCCAAAGACTGGGCATCGGAAATAGCAATCTGGAATTTGCTGGTCAGGCGATCGAGGCGCATTGCACTCCCCCTTCAAACAGGCAGACGCCGCTTGCGCGGCAAACAACATAACTTTCTGAGATGAAAGATGAGGCCCGTACGGGCTATTTCAAGGGGTGATGCTGGTTATTTTTTCTGCAAAGCGGGGAGGATGCAGGATCCCCGCCACTCTCATACGGACCTGGTCTTGAGAGAGACGGGGTATTACTTGGTGAGTAATTGCTTAGCGGGCCAACCAGATGAGGGAGGCCATCCGGCCGGTCTGGCCATCGCGGCGGTAAGAGTAGAACTGCTCGCTGTCGCTGAAGGTGCAGTATTCGCCACCGTAGACGGCGGTGACGCCGGCACGGGCCAGCCGCAGCCGCGCCAACCGGTAGATATCCGCCAGCCATTTCCCCTCATTGGACGAAGACACGAACGCCGCTTCGGCTTCGGCCTGCTCTGCCATAAAGGCCTCGCGAACCTCGCTACCCACTTCAAATGCGGTAGGGCCGATGGCTGGACCAAGCCAGGCCAGGATCTCGTCCGGCTCGCAGCCCATGGCGGCGATGCTTGCCTCCAATACGCCCTCTTTCAGCCCACGCCAGCCCGCGTGAGCGGCGGCCACCACAGAACCCGCCCGATCACAAAACAGCACCGGCAGACAGTCGGCGGTCATCACGATGCAGGCCTGACCCACGTCACGGGCACAGGCGGCATCGGCATCCGGCGCCTGCTGATAATGGCGGCTGACCGGATGCACCACGGTGCCGTGCACCTGATTGAGCCAGTTGAGGGTGCCGGGGATTTCAGCGGCCTGCTGCAAGCGGGCACGATTGGCCTCGACTCGCGCCGGTTCGTCCCCCACATGGGCCCCCAGATTGAGGCCGGCAAAGACCCCTTCACTGACGCCGCCATCCCGGGTGGTCGACAAGGCTCTGACGTTGTCAGGTGCAGGCCAATCGGGTTCGATCCATTTCATCTGTGACTCCTTCAATTCACCGCTATAAAAAACGGGGCTCCTGCAAGGGAACCCCGTTTGGCATCTATTCGGGCCGGATGACGCCAGAAACCGACGCAGCAGGCCCTATCACATCAGTTCCAGACCAAATCGTCCGGATTGGCGAGAGTATCCGCGCGCAGCACTTCCATCAGATCAACCATGTCCTGCGGGGTCTCGGAGTGCCACTGCATCACTTCACCCGTGATGGGGTGTGCCAGTTGCAGCATGGTGGCATGCAGCGCCTGACGGTTGAAGCTGCGCAACATCTGGGTCAGCTCCGGCGTCGCGTTACGCAGCAGGCGCAGACGGCCACCGTAAGCGGGATCACCCACCAGCGGGTGCTTGATGTGGGCCATGTGGACACGGATCTGGTGGGTACGACCGGTTTCCAGACGCAGACGCAGACGGGTGTGGCCACGGAACTTCTCGTGCACCCGGTAGTGGGTCACGGAAGGACGACCATTGGGCACCACGGCCATATGGGTACGCTGGGTCGGGTGACGGCCAATGGGCGCATCAACCGTACCACCGGCGGTCATGTGACCGATGGCGATCGCTTCGTACTCACGGGTGATCTGGCGCGCCTGCAGCGCTTCCACCAGATGGGTCTGGGCGGGTACGGTCTTGGCAACCACCATCAGACCTGTGGTGTCTTTATCCAGACGGTGCACGATACCGGCACGGGGCACCTCGGCAATGCCGGGGTAGCGGTGCAGCAGGGCGTTGAGGATGGTGCCATCGGGCGTGCCGGCGCCCGGGTGGACGACCAGACCGGCCGGCTTGTCGATCACCAGAATGTGTTCGTCTTCATAAACGATGTTGAGCTCGATCTCCTGGGCATCCCAGCGGGTATCGGCTTCCAGCTCGACATTCACATGCACCTGCTGCCCGGCCAGAATCTTCTCGCGCGGGGTGTTGGCAACCTGACCGTCCAGGGTCACTCTGTCCTGTAAAATCCACTCCTTGATGCGGGTGCGGGAGTAGTCTGGAAACAATTCGGCCAGGGCCTGGTCGAGTCGCTGCCCGAATTGGTGATCCTGGAATTCGCCTGTCAGTTCAATATGCTGGCTCATGTATGGTCTCTTGAGCGGGGGGTATCAATTCGAAATAATCCGGGTATTCTAGCTTTTCTTTTAGCCAAGCATAACGGATACTTTGCCAATTTCGTGGAAATGGACCGGATGTTGTTGATGGGAAAGAAGTCTCACCTGCTGATGTCGCTCGCCTTGGTCGCTACCTTGATCACAGGCTGTTCCAGCACCAAACCCAAGGTACCCGACGAACCGCCGGAGACCCTGTACCAGAAAGCACGCCTCAAACTGGACGTTGGCAATTACGTGCAAGCCACTGAATTGCTGGAGGCTTTGGACTCTCGCTACCCGTTCGGCGCCTACTCCAATCAGGTGCAGCTTGACCTCATCTATGCCTACTACAAGCAGGATGATACCGCTCAGGCGATCGCCAATATCGACCGTTTTATCCGCCTCAATCCGGCGCATAAAAATATCGATTACGTCTTCTATATGCGCGGCCTGACCAACATGGCGGCGGATTACAACTTCTTCCAGAGTCTGTTCGGTATCGATCGGGACGACAAAGACCCGGCATATGCTCGTCAGGCCTTCCAGGATTTCAAAACCCTGCTGCAAAACTACCCCAACAGTGTCTATGCCGCCGATGCCCGCGCCCGCATGATTGGCCTGAAGAATCGTCTGGCCCGATATGACCTGAGCGTGGCCGAGTATTATGTGAAGCGTGATGCACTGGTCGCAGCCGCCAACCGGGCCAAGCTGATTGTCGAAACCTACCCCGACACAGCCGAAACCGAGAAGGCACTGGAGATCATGGTCGAGTCTTACGACGCCCTGAAGATGCCGCAGCTGGCCAAGCATGCCCGCGAAGTGCTGGCCAAGAACTACCCGGAGAACCGCCTCGGCCGTAGCTGAGTGATACGGATAAACCGGTAACAAAAAACCGATGCCTTGGCATCGGTTTTTTTATCGCTGCAATTTAGTCACTGATGTTACCCGCAGGGGCTCTGCAGAGCTGGGGCAACGTAACGGCGCCTTCCCAACGCCGTCCGTCATAGCAACTCTTACTTCGCGACGTTACCCGCCACGTTCAGGGCATCCCAGGTGCGGGAGAAGGGCGGCGCGTAGGCAAAGTCCAGCATGCCGAGCTGCTCGGTGGTCACCCCCATGGTAATGGCCACCGCCAGCGCGTCGATGCGGTGGACCGCCCCCTTGCGACCGAGGATCTGGCCCCCCAGCAGCCGCTTGCTGCCCGCCTCATAGACCAGTTTGACGTGAATGTCTGACTGGCCCGGGCAGTAGTTGGTGTGGCACTTGTCCTTGATCACCACGGTACGATAGTCGATGCCCATCGCCTTGGCTTCTTGCTCACAGAGGCCGGTACGGCCCGCCTCCAACCCCAGTACCTTGAGCGCGGCAGAGCCGAGGGTGCCCGGGAACTCCTGCTCGGCCCCGGCCAGGTTCTCGCCCACCATGCGGCCCAGCTTGTTGGCGATGGTGGCGAGCGGTACATAGACCTGCTGCTGCTTCACGCTGTGCCAGACGCTGGCACAGTCACCGGCCGACCAGACGTTGGCCAGCGAGCTGCGCCCCTGACGATCCACCTTGATGGCGCCGTTGCCGAGTCGTTCGATGCCGGTATTAGCCAGAAACTCGGTGTTGGGCTTGACCCCGGTGCAGACCACCACGATATCGGCCTCGTACTCGCCCTGGCTGGTGCGCACGCCGGTCACCCGGCCATCCCCCAGCAGCGCTTCAACTCGCTCACCCAGATGGAGAGAGACCCCCTGCTCGCGCAGTTCGGTTTCGATGTGCTGGGTGATCTCGCCATCAAACGCATCGGGGATGACCCGCTCCGCCAGCTCGATGAGACGCACCTCTTTGCCCTGATGGACCAGCGCCTCGACCACTTCCAGTCCGATAAAGCCGGAACCGATCACCACGGCGCGGCGATTGTTCTTGTCTTGCACCGCAGCTTTGAGCGCCAGCCCGTCGGCCATCCGGCGCAGACCGAATACCCCTTGCTGCTGCAAACCGGGGATGGGGGGCATCACTTCGCGGGCACCGGTGGCGATCATCAGCCGATCGTAGCGATCGGTGAAGGTGTCGCCGTTGTGCTCCACCACCAGAGTCTGGGCAGCCGCATCGACGCTCAGCACCCGATGGCCAATCTTGACCTCGATCCCCTTGGCGGCGAACTGCTCGGGGGTGAACTCGGCCATGTAGCCGGGCTCCTGAAACTCGTCACCGACGAAGTAAGGCAGGCCGCAGGCACCGAAAGAGATCACCTCGGAGGCCTCATACACCACGATGCCGGCATCGATGGCCAGACGGCGCGCCTTGGCGGCCGCGCTCATACCGGCGGCTTCGCCACCGATGATCAGAATTCTCATTGTTTTTCCTCTCAATGGCGCAGGGAGGGTATGCCCTCCCTGCGGTCTATGACGGGAAAGAGTCACCCCTTTCCACGGGCAGATCAACCGACAGCAAATCAGACGGTGGACTCTTCGCCGTCCAGACTCACTTCGTGATCGCTGTTGAACACATACATGTCGGTCTCGCCCATCAGGCGGCTGGTGACGGTGCCTGCGGTGATGGAGCCGGAGACGTTAAGCGCGGTACGACCCATGTCAATCAGCGGCTCGATGGAGATAAGCAGACCAGCCAGCGCCACCGGGAAGTCCAGCGCGGAGAGCACGATCAGCGCGGCAAAGGTGGCGCCGCCGCCAATCCCGGCCACCCCGAAGGAGCTGACGGTAATGATGGCGATCAGGGTCATGATAAAGCCGGGATCCATCGGGTTGACCCCGACGGTCGGGGCAATCATCACGGCCAGCATGGCCGGATAGATACCGGCACAGCCGTTCTGGCCGATGGTGGAACCGAAGGAGGCGGCGAAGTTGGCGATCCCCTCAGGAATACCCAGCGACTTGGTCTGGGTCTGCACGTTCATCGGGATGGAGCCCGCACTGGTGCGCGAGGTGAAGGCAAACGCCAGCACCGGCGTGATCTTCTTGAGGAAGCGCAGCGGGTTGATGCCGACCATGCTCACCAGCAGCAGGTGCACGACAAACATGATGGCGATGGCGCCGTAAGAGGCCATTACAAAGCTGAGCAGGTTGAGAATATCCGCATAGTTGGAGCCGGAGACCACCTTGGTCATCAGCGCCAGTACGCCGAACGGGGTCAGGCGCAGCACCAGAGTCACCATTCGCATTACGATGGCATGAGCCACGGCCACGAAGTGGCTGAAGCTGGTGAAGATCTCCGGCTTCTTGCGGGCGATGCCGGTGGCAGAGAGGCCGATGAAGATGGAGAAGATCACCACTGCGATGGTGGAGGTCTTGCGCGCCCCGGTCATGTCGAGGAAGGGGTTGGCCGGAATGAACTCCAGCATCATCTTGGCGAACGACATGCTCTCGACGCTGCCGAGGGTGGTCTGCAGCGCGGCGCCACGGGCGCTTTCGGCGGCCCCGGAGGTGAGCCCTTCGGCGGTCAGGCCAAACAGGTTGGACATCAGGATGCCCGCCCCGGCGGCGATGGCGGTGGTGAAGATCAGCACGCCTATGGTCATGGCGCTGATCTTGCCCAGCGCGGTGCCGCCATTGAGCTTCAAGATAGCGCTGATGATGGAGACCATGATCAGCGGGATGATGATCATCTGCAGCAGCTTCACATAGCCGCTACCCACTATATCCAGATAGTCGATGGTCTGAACAATGACGGACGAACCTGCACCGTAAAGCAGTTGCAACGCGGCGCCGAACAGAATACCGAGCCCCAGACCGGCAAAGACCCGGCGGGTGAAGCTCACATGTTTTTCCTGCAACCGATAGAGGAAAAACAGCAAGAAGGCGGCGATCGCCAGATTGCCGATAACGCTAAGTGACATGGTATGACTCCCCAAAGAGCGGGCTTGCACCCGAGAAACAAGAGCAAGCGCCATGCTTGCCCTGGCAACCGTGTCAGACGGTCTGCGCCGTCGTGACAAGAACAAGGGGGTCTATCACCCCCTTGTCACAGATTCACTGCTTCTGCTGTTTCGCTCGCATGATGTTGATGATTTCGATGTCGGTATCCAGCATCCCCTCTTTGGATAGTCGGCCCAGATTGGCAATAGTCTGGTCCACATCGTCGGAGACGATCCCCTCGCTCTGGGGGACATGCAGGTTGTTAATGGCCATCAGCGAAGACTTCACCGCCGCCGAGGTGGAGGTCGAGACCTTCATGGAGCAGGCGCTGCCGGCGCCGTCACAGATAATGCCGGAGACATCGCCAATCATGTTGTTGATGCAGTGGCTGATCTGCTCGAACTGGCCGCCCAGCAGCCAGGTGATGGCCGCGCCGGAGCCCATGGCAGCGGTGCTGGCGGCGCACAGCGCCGACAGCTTGTTCTGATAAGTCTTGATGTAGATGGCCACCAGATGGCTCATCACCAGTGCCCGGGTCAGCTGCTCGTCGCTCGCCTTGAGGAAGCGGGCAGCCGCGACCACCGGCATGGTGGCGGCAATGCCCTGATTGCCGGAACCGGAGTTGGACATGGCGGGCAGCATGGCGCCATCCATCCGTGCATCGGAGGCAGCGGAGGAGAGTCGCATCGCCAGGGTCATCAGGTCATCGGAGAGCAGCTTGCGCTCCACCTGTTCGGTGAGGATCTTGCCGATCTTCAGGCCGTACCCCTGTAATCCTTCATCTGCCAGCGCCTGATTCATGGTGGCGGCCTCGCGGATAAAGTCGATCTCCGCCAGCGGCACTGCCAATGCAAAATCGACGATCTCCCGCAGGGTCATGGCCGGTTTGGCGGATTTGGCTGGCTGGATCTGCACGCCGGGGGCACTGGCCTGCTCCATCAGCACCTCGCCATCCTTCTCCATCAGGATGATGCGGGTGTGGTCGGTACAGATCACCACCCGGGCACTATGACCCTCCACTTCGGCCAGCACCTCGGCGTAGAGCACATCCGGTACATCCTTCACATCCACCTTGATCACCGGCAGCAGCGCCTTGGCCGCTTCCACCTGTTCTGGTGTGAGGGTCTTGAGCACCTCCAGCCCGGCATCGGGATTGCCCCCTGTGATGCCGACCGCAGCGGCCACCGGCAGACCGATCATGCCGGTGCCCGGCACCCCGACGCCCATGCCGTTCTTGAACAGATTGCCACTGACCCAGACGCTGATGCGGGTCGGGGTCTCCCCCAGCAGCTTGCGGCAGTTGGCCGCCGCCAGCGCCACCGACATCGGCTCGGTACAGCCCAGGGCTGGCACCACTTCACGCTTGAGCAGGGTAATAAAGTCGCTCCATTGTGCTTTCATCTGTGCATTCTCATCTTGGTGGCGCAATGCCATCGCTACCGGCAACAACATGGCCAAAGGGGGTGACACGGGGTCAACATCAATCAGGAGTGCGTAGCCGGAGCATCGCCAGAGAAAAGGCCGTCTAATGACAGGCCATCTAATCAACTTAATTTGAATTTAATGTCAATAAAATCAAATTAAGTTGCGCTGCATCGCTTTCTTAGCGCAATTATGCCCGTCTTTTAACAAAGTGCGACAAATTGTGAAGCAGCCCACAGACATCTGGCTCATCTAGAGATGGTAACGAGCCAATAGGTGCTGATAGGCAGCGGTTTTCTTGAATGCTTTGAGAGCAGAGGAGAAACGGATAGCCAGTTGGTCGTGGCCGGGCTTGCGGGTAAATGCAAGGAAATTGCGATTGTCATCGGTCAGCAGAGGTGTACCGTGACGCACCAGACCCTGCAATCCCTGGCTGTGCAGCAAATAGTGACCAACCCGTTCGTTGAGCACGACACCATCCAGTCGACCGGCCATCATCAGATGCAGTTGCTTGAGCATCTTGCCTTCGCCCGTCATGGCGACTCTGATCACTCCTTCCTCAGCCAGAAAATCAGGGCGGTAGGCATAGCCTGCCTGAATGCCGATCCGCAACCCCTTGAGGTCAGAGAATTGCTCGAATTTCACCGGGCGATCCGCCGGATAGAAGAGCACTTCGCCGCTGCGAGAGAGCGGCTCGTCGGGATAGTGGAGCCACTGCTGGCGAGAAGGTTCAAAGAATACGCCAAGCACCGCATCCCCCTGCTTGAGGTGAGCCTCTTGCAGTACCCGCTTCCAGGGCAACGCCCTCACGTTGGTCTGATAACCCAACTGGGCAAGGACGATCTGGGTCAGCTCCAGGTCAGCCCCAACCAACTTGCCGTTATCGTCTCGCATCACATAAGGAGGCCAGATCTCGGTCAGAATAATCAGAGGGGGGAGCTCGCCCGCCACCGCCTCGCTGTCGACCAGAAGCGATACCAGCAGGCAACCACACCAACCCAGCTTGCGCCAACCCTGACACCACATCATGGAGATCCCTCATGACCCATATGGACTCAGGATATACAAGTATCCAACAATAACAAAGGAGGCCGAAGCCTCCTTGGTATTCACTCTCTGAGCGGCACTTACAGTGCTTTCAGAATTGCCTCGACGCTGGCCTTGGCATCGCCAAACAGCATCTGGGTATTTTCCTTGAAGAACAGCGGGTTCTGGACACCGGCGTAGCCAGTGTTCATGGAACGCTTGAAGCCGATGACGTTCTGCGCTTTCCACACTTCCAGCACCGGCATACCGGCGATCGGGCTGCCCGGATCTTCCATCGCGGCCGGGTTGACGGTGTCGTTGGCACCGATCACCAGCACGGTATCGGTGTCGGCGAAGTCGTCGTTGATTTCGTCCATTTCCAGCACGATGTCATACGGGACTTTCGCTTCCGCCAGCAGCACGTTCATGTGGCCTGGCAGACGACCGGCAACCGGGTGGATACCGAAGCGTACCTTGACGCCGCGATCACGCAGCTTCTGGGTGATTTCAGCCACCGGATACTGGGCCTGCGCCACCGCCATGCCGTAGCCCGGGGTGATGATGACGGAGCTGGAGTTCTTCAGCAGGTCAGCCACTTCCTCGGCGCTGGTTTCGCGGTATTCGCCCATCTCCTGATCAGCCGTGGAGGCCACGCCATCGGAGCCGAAGCCACCGGCGATCACCGAGATGAAGGAGCGGTTCATCGCCTTACACATGATGTAAGAGAGGATCGCACCGGAGGAGCCCACCAGCGCACCCACCACGATCAGCAGGTCGTTGGAGAGCATGAAGCCCGCCGCCGCTGCCGCCCAACCGGAGTAGGAGTTCAGCATGGAGACCACCACCGGCATGTCGGCGCCACCGATGGAGGCAACCAGATGCCAGCCGAAGGCGAAGGCGATCAGGGTCATCACCAGCAGAGCGAAGGTAGAGCCGCCCGCGTTGACGAAGTAGACCATCAGCGCCAGCGAGGCGACCACGGCCAACAGGTTCAGCTTGTGGCGGTGCGGCAACATCAGCGGCTTGGAGGAGATGAGACCACGCAGTTTGCCAAAGGCCACCACGGAACCGGTGAAGGTCACCGCACCGATGAAGACGCCCAGGAAGATTTCGACCAGGTGGATGTTCAGCATGGCGCCGGAGAGGTGCTCGACCTGGGCGACGCTGGCCGCCTGTTCGAACGCCGCACGGGCAGCAGCCAAAGTAGCATCCAGGTTGGAACCGACGGAGACCACCACCTCAGCAGGCGCAGAGGGGTGCAGATCGATGAAGCTGTTGAAGCCCACCAGCACTGCCGCCATACCGACGAAGCTGTGCAGCACGGCCACCAGCTCGGGCATCTCGGTCATTTCGACCTTGAGCGCCAGACGCACGCCGATGGCACCGCCGATCACCATGGCCAGAATGATCCAGTGAACGCCACTGGTCTCCGGGTTGAATACGGTGGCGAGCAGGGCGATAGCCATACCCGCGATACCGAACAGGTTGCCATGCTTGGCCGTTTCTTGCTTCGACAGTCCCGCGAGACTGAGGATGAAGAGCACGGCGGCAACGATATAGGATGCTGTTACCAGTCCTTGAGACACGTTAAACCCCCTTAATCCTTACGGAACATCTTCAGCATGCGCTGAGTGACGGTGAAGCCGCCGAAGATGTTGATACTGGCAATCAGCACGGCGATGAACGCCAGCGCGGTGACCAGGGTCGACCCTTGCCCGATCTGCAGCAGAGCACCGACCACGATAATGCCGGAGATGGCATTGGTGACCGACATCAGCGGCGTATGCAGGGCGTGCGATACGTTCCACACCACGTAGTAACCAACCACACAGGCCAGGATGAATACGGTGAAGTGGGAGAGGAAGGCTGCCGGGGCAACAGACGCAATCCAGCCGAAGGCGGCGATGCCGAGGGCACCGAACACGAACTTCTTGTTGGAGGGCTTGGCCTCTTCCTTCTTGGCGGCCGGTTTGGCGGCAGCGGGTTTCTGCGGGGCGGCAGAGACAGAGATGGCGGGCGGCGGGAAGGTCACTTCACCGGCCTGGATCACCGTCATGTTGCGCTGAACCACGTCTTCGAAGTTGATGGCTACGTTGCCGTCCTTCTCCTTGCACATCAGCTTCATCAGGTTGACCAGGTTGGTACCGTAGAGCTGGGAGGATTGGGCAGGCAGACGACCCGGCAGATCGGTGTAACCGATCACCTTGACGCCGTTGGCGGTGACATGCAGTTCACCCGGCACTGTGTATTCGCAGTTACCGCCAGCCTGAGCGGCCATGTCCACGATGACGGAGCCCGGCTTCATGCTGTCGACCATCTCTTTGGTGATCAGCTTGGGAGCCGGCTTACCCGGGATCAGGGCGGTGGTGATGATGATGTCCACCTCTTTGGCCTGCTGGGCGAACAGCTCCATCTCGGCCTTGATGAACTCTTCGCTCATCACTTTGGCATAACCATCGCTGGATGCGCCGTCTTCGCCGCCGAAGTCCAGTTTGAGGAATTCCCCACCCATGGATTCGATCTGCTCGGCCACTTCCAGACGGGTATCGAACGCACGCACGATGGCGCCGAGGGAACCGGCCGTACCGATGGCGGCCAGACCGGCGACACCGGCACCGATCACCAGCACCTTGGCAGGCGGCACTTTACCGGCTGCGGTGATTTGACCGGTGAAGAAGCGACCGAACTGGTGCGCAGCTTCAACCACGGCGCGATAGCCACCGATGTTGGCCATGGAGGAGAGGGCATCGAGGGACTGGGCACGGGAGATCCGCGGCACCATGTCCATCGCCATCACATTAATGTTGCGCATCGACAGCTTCTTGACCAGCTCAGGGTTCTGGGCAGGCCAGATGAAGCTCACCAGAGTGGCGCCATCTTTAATTTGTGCGATCTCGGCATCGGTCGGCGCATTGACCTTGAAGATAAGGTCGGCTTGCCAGACATTCGGCACCACGCTGGCACCGGCAGCCTCGAAGGCGGCATCATCGAAGCTGGCCGACAGGCCTGCGCCGGTCTCGATGGCGACCTCGAAGCCGAGCTTTTTCAGCTGCTCGACGGTAGCCGGGGTCGCTGCGACCCGGGTCTCACCGGCGAGACTCTCTCTCGGTATTCCAATCTGCATGACTATTCCCTGATGGTTAATAAACAATCGCTGCCCAGTGTCTCACTTCTGACGAAACAAGACATGACCAAAGTGCAGGTCCAGGGCTCTTTGTTATGAAAATCAGTAGGCTTTACCTCAACCTCCTGTCATGGTCAGGCCCCCGCTTTTCAGGCGCGAAGGTGATTAGTATCAAATTTTGGAGTTTTATTACAACCGCAGTCCCAACGGCACTCGTACAGAATTCAGCCCATCCCGGACCACGATTAAAAAAAACAAACCAAATTAGAGGCTTATACCAGTAAAAACAGCTGAAAAAAGTGATCCAACCAGTCAAAAAAAATGTTTTACCGGTCCTCTATGCTTAGCGTTTTTTGTTCTTACGAAATCCGCTTTCGTCTCACTTCTCGCAGTGCCCCCTCGAAAAGTAACATTTTCCCAACGAAAACGAGGCCGCTCAGCCTCCAGATGGCGGGAGAGGGCCCCGACAATTTAATCATTTCTCCGATGTGACGCCGATTGACTGTCCTTACCAGGCCGCTTGATAAATATGCTGGCTCTGCACCAGGTCGATGTCGCCGTGTTCGCCCAGACGGGTCATGCCGTGCTCACCCAGCTTGCCGATCAGGGTGTCGATACCCAGATCTTTCAGACCGTAGTCGCGCAGTCGGGTCTTGACCCCCATCCGCTCGAAGAAGTCGCGGGTCGCGGCGATGGCATCGTCGATACGCTCCGCTTCGCTGCCGCTGTTCAAGCCCCACACCCGCTCTGCGTATTGCAGCAGCTTGGCATGTTTCTGTTTGCGCTTGGCCTGCAGCAGGGCGGGTAGTACCGCAGCCAGAGTCTGGGCGTGGTCGAGGCCGTGCAGGGCGGTCAGCTCGTGACCCAGCATGTGGGTGGCCCAATCCTGCGGCACCCCGGCACCGATCAGGCCGTTCAACGCCATGGTGGCGCTCCACATGATATTGGCGCGCACCTCGTAGTTGTGCGGTTCGGCCAGCGCCTTGGGGCCCTCTTCTATCAAGGTCAGCAGCAAGCCTTCGGCGAAGCGATCCTGCACCCTGGCGTTGACCGGATAGGTGAGATACTGCTCCACGGTATGAACGAAAGCATCCACCACCCCGTTCGCCACCTGACGCTCGGGCAGGGTGTAGGTGAGCACCGGATCGAGCACGGCGAAGCGCGGCATCACGAACGGCGAGAAGAAGTGCACCTTGTCGCCACTGCTGCGACGGGTGATGACGGCACCCATGTTCATTTCGGAACCGGTCGCCGGCAGGGTCAGCACCGAACCGAGCGGGATGGCGGAGCGTACTTCGCTGCCAACGGTCTCGAGAATGTGCCAGGGCTCTTTGGCCAGATCGTAGTGCGCGGCAGCGGCGATAAACTTGGTGCCATCGAGCACGGAGCCACCGCCAACGGCGAGCAGGAAATCGACTCGCTCGGCACGGGCCAGCTCCACGGCGCCCATCAGGGTCTCGTAGGCCGGGTTCGGTTCGATGCCGCCAAATTCAAACAGGGTCATGCCAGCCAGCTCGTTGCGGATCTGTTCCAGCAGGCCGCTGCGTACCACGCTGCCGCCACCATAGGTGATCATGACGCGGGCATCGCTCGGAAGCTGCTCGCGCAACTGGGCAATCTGCCCTTGGCCGAACAGGATTTTGGTCGGGATATGGAGCGTAAAGTTGTTCATCGACATTGCCTTTTTCTGATAGTCATGGCGGCCTGGCCGCGAAATCGTGATTGCATTTTTCTCCAGAACCACCCTACCATCAAGACAACATCCTGCTTGATTCTTGCCTATTTCTATAAAGCAGCAAAAACCGGAGCTGTCGAATCAAAGAGCGCCCATGCAAAATCGTTACAGCGACCTCGCAACCAGATTGACCCGCCACGTCACCGCCCCTGGCATCACCCCGTCCCCGGTGAAACAGGTCAACCTCATCTATACCACCGAGCACCATGGCCGCACTCCTGTGCTCTACCAGCCGCGAATGATAGTGATCCTGCAGGGGCACAAGGTGGGTTATCTGGCGGATCAGGTGTTTCGCTACGACCCCAACCACTACCTGCTAATGACCCTGCCGCTGCCCTGCGAGTGCGAGTGCTTCGCCTCCCCCGAGCAGCCGCTTATCGGCTTCTCCATCGAGATCGATCTGGTCATCCTGCAGGAGCTGTTGCTTGAGCTGGGGGATGCCCTACCCACCCCTGCTCCGCAAAAGCGCGGCGTCTACTCGGTCCCCTTGTCGGAGACCATGTTCTGCACAGCCGAGCGGCTGATCGATCTGATGGACAACCCGCTGCACGCCAGGGTACTGGGACCGCAAACGGTGCGCGAGATGCTGTTCCACGCCCTCACCGAGGGGGGCGGCCCGGCGCTGCAGGCGCTCGCCAATCGCCACAACCATGTGGGCCAGATCGCCCGGGTGCTGCGTATGATAGAGTCCCGTTATGCCGACAACCTCACCATGGAGGAGCTGGCGCGAGAGGTGAACATGAGCGTCTCCGCCTTTCACCACCACTTCAAGGCGGTCACCGCTACCTCGCCGCTGCAGTACATCAAGTCGTTTCGCCTGCACAAGGCGCGGATGATGATGCTGCACGATGGCATCAAGGCGGGGGCGGCCGCCGCCAGAGTAGGTTACGAGAGCAACTCCCAGTTCAGCCGGGAGTACAAGCGCTTCTTCGGCAGCACGCCGACGGATCAGGCCTCCCGCTTCCGGGATGGCCAGCTGCGCATCATTGAGGGATAACCAGAGAGGGATTACTTATGCGTTCACTGCTTTGCCTGTTCACCGCTTTACTGCTGACGGCCTGTACCGGGATTGCCGACGGCATTCGCCCCGTCACCGGCTTCCAGCTCGATCGTTATCTTGGCACCTGGTATGAGATTGCTCGCCTCGACCACAGCTTCGAGCGGGGGCTGGAGCAGGTGAGCGCCACCTACAGCCTGCGGGACGATGGCGGCGTCAAGGTACTCAACCGCGGCAAGCAGAGCGATGGCAGCTGGCGCGAGGCCGAGGGCAAAGCCTACTTCGTCGGCAACCCGGACGAGGCGCGGCTCAAGGTGAGTTTCTTCGGCCCCTTCTACGGCGGCTACAACGTCATCGACCTCGACCCCGATTACCAGCTCTCGCTGGTGACCAGCTACAACCACGACTACCTCTGGATCCTCGCCCGCTCACCCAACCCGCCCAAGGCGAAGGTGGATGCGCTGGTCGCCAAAGCGAAGTCGCTGGGCTTTGCCACCGACCAGCTTATCTGGGTCAAACAGACTCCTTAAGCCCGTCGTGAAATGACAAAGGGCAGCCCGCGGGCTGCCCTTTCTGTTGCTGGCGTGGCGAGATGATCAGAGCCGGAAGCGGCCGATCTCCTGCTCCAGCCGCTCGGTCAGCGACTTGAGTTCGGCCGCCTGCGTCGCCTCGCTGCCCGCCTGCTCGGCCAGCTCTTGCGAGACGTGGCGGATATTCTCGGTATTGCGGCTGATCTCGCCGGTCACCGAGGTCTGCTCTTCGGCCGCCGCCGCGATATGAGTCGCCATGTCGCTGATGGAGCCGATCGCCTCATTGATCCGCGCCAGACTCTGGTTGGCGGACTCCGCATCCTCGACGCTGGTGCCGGCCAGCTGGCGACTGGTCTCCATGCCGCCCACGGCGCGGCGGGTGGTCTGCTGCAGGGTCTCGATCATCTGCTGGATCTCGTCGGTGGAGTCGTGGGTACGGCGCGACAGCACCCGCACCTCGTCCGCGACTACCGCAAAACCGCGGCCCTGCTCACCGGCCCGGGCCGCCTCAATGGCGGCGTTGAGCGCCAGCAGGTTGGTCTGCTCGGCGATGCCGCTGATGGTCGCCAGAATGCCGCTGATCTTCTGGGCATGGCTGTCGAGCTCGTTGATCACCTGACTGGCATCGGCCACTTCGTCCGCCAGCCCGGTAATGCTGCGCTGACTCTGACCCACCTGGGATTGACCGGCGACCGCCAGTGCGACCGCATCGGTGGCTGTGGTGGCGGCAAACTCGGCGTTGCCGGCGATCTCCTGGGTGGCGGAGGCCATCTCGGTCACCGCGGTTGCCACCATCACGATCTCGTCCTGCTGCTGGCGCACCCGCTGACTGCGGGCCTGCGCCCCGGCCGCCTGGGCGCGGGACTGTGCCGCCAGCTCGACGGTCACATCCCGCAACCGGCTGACGATGCCGTGCAGCCGCGCCACGAACTGGTTGAAGTTCTGGGCCAGCAGCCCTACCTCATCCTTGCTGTGAGTGTTGATGTGAACGGTGAGATCCCCCTCGCCGTGGGCGATGTCATGCAGGGCGTGCGCGACCCGGCCGAGATCGGCGAACAGGTATTTGAAGGTGGCGGTGAGCAGAGCGCTGAACGCCAGCATCAGCACCAGGGTCAGTCCCACCAGCTCCCACAGCAGGCTGCTGAGCGGCGCTTCCAGCACATCGCGATACATCACCATGGCGAGCAGCCAGTCGGTGCCCGGTACCGGTTGTACCGCCAGCAGCACATCCCGCCCGTTGAGGGTGGCGGCGTGCAGCTCGCTGTTTTCGCGGCCCCACTGCTGGAAGGTGGCCGCCGACAGGTCGGGGGAGAGCTCGCCAATCTGCTTGAGCGCCAGATCCTTTTGCGGATGGCCGACGATGAGACCGCTGCTGTCCAGCAGCATGGCATAGCCATCACCCTGCACCGTCATTTCAAGCACTTCATCGATCAGCTTGTCGAGAGCCAGATTGGCCCCCACGGCGCCGACCAGCTCGCCCTGATGACGCACCGGCTCGGAGAGGGTGACCACCAGCTTCTGCATGGTGACGCTGACATAGGGGGCGGTCACGATCAGCTGCCCCGCCTTCACCGCATCCTGATACCAGGGGCGCTCGCGCGGGTCATAGTTGCCGGTGTTGAGGGACGGGTCCTGCCGGGTCATGACCCCCTGCTCGGAGCCAAAATAGGTGAGCCCGAATCCACCGGAGGTGTAAGCCTGCTTCAGGTGCGGCACCAGATCGGCTTGCGGGTTGTCGCTGATCAGATTGACCAGCGCATGGACGGTATTCTTGCGATCTGCCATCCAGTCGCCGATCGCCACCGAGTAGGCGTGACCATAGTTGACCGCCTCGCTCTGGATGGCGCTCATGGTGCGGGATTTTAGGGTGTGAAAGGCAACGATGCCGAGCAGTGATGCCATCAGCAGCACTACGCCAAGACTGGTGGCCAGCAGCTTGCCGCGCAGAGAGAGGGTCATGACGACGAATCCTTGTTGTTGTGTCAGGCAGGGAAAACCCTGATGTATCAAAGGCTATCGGCCGCAATATGAACAGACTTTAGTGAATCTGTGTTTTTTACATCTATCAACAACAGGGCAGGGATCGCGATCAGAAGTTGGTTGCTCGTTATTCACTGCTTTTCAGTGGTGGAACAATCAAAAGGAGGACGAAGGGAGGATGCCGGAAATGCGAAAGGCCAGCTCAATGAGCTGGCCTTTCTTAAAATGGCAGGGGCGGCAGGACTCGAACCCGCAACCATCGGTTTTGGAGACCGCTGTTCTACCAATTGGAACTACGCCCCTGCAACAAACGAGGCGTAGTATACAAAGCGGGTTTCAAAGGTAAAGGCTTTTTTCACACTTTTAATGCGATTGCACAAATCCCGAACAAGTCGCGGTTGTTTGTGCAGCAAAGCGGGATAACTTGCTGTATTTGCAGCCCTGCCGGGGTAGGAATGGGACATAAATGGGGGTAGGGTGAAAGCAGGTACCGGGAGGCTCCTTATGCTCAATTACCGACTGCTCCAACAACTGGCGCCCCTCAACTTCAGGGATGAACGCAAAACAGAGTCCCTGCCCGCCTATCTTGAACGGGTCGCGCCGCTGGTGCCCTTTATTCCTGAAAATGTGCTCTCCCAGTGGATTTACCGTCATTGGCGCGGTTTTGAGTCCAACTGGAGCTTTATCGATCTCGCCAGCCATCAGTTCACCTGTGAAAGCTGGCCCACCGCGCAACTGGTGGATCAGGTGGACTCACGCCATATGGAGGTGATTGAGCGCTGGGGGGAGATGCTGCGCAGCAATCGCTATGTCCGTCGATCCTGGCTCGGTGAGAAGATGCTGAGCGAAGGCACCTGGCCCGAGCCGGTCATCGTGCTGGCGCCCGCCGAGGGGTGCAGTTACCCGAACGGGCAGCCGCTGCCGCAACCCTACTGCCTGCTGGAAGGGCACCACAGACTCGGTTATTTGCGCGCCATGGCCCGCGATGGGGAATCGCTGCAAGAGACGCACAGCGTGTGGATTTGTCGTCATGTTCCCGCCACTTAAACGTTTTTCATGCTGAAATTTGCATCATAAATAAAATTTTGACAATTAAAAAACCGGCCCTATAATCTGTCCGGTTTTGAAAAAGGTCGGGACGAAACGATGCAGTTTTTGATTCAGAAAACAGCCTTGCAGACGGGTGGTGCGCACCAGAGCGGCCCCGTTGTTTCCGGTTCCCGACCCAAAGATCCCCAGTTATTTTTAAAAAAGCCCCTGTTTCAGGGGCTTTTTTTTGTGCCCGAAAAACCTCCAATGATGTCAAAGGGAATGCAGACGATGGCCAATCCACTCTACAAGAAACATGTCATCTCCATTTCGGACCTGACCCGGTCAGAAATGGAACTGGTAGTCTCAACCGCACAACGGTTGAAGGCTGAACCTGACACCAGCCTGTTGAAAGACAAGCTGGTTGCCAGCTGCTTCTTCGAAGCCTCCACCCGCACCCGCCTCTCGTTCGAGACCGCGGTACAGCGCCTCGGCGGCAACATCATCGGCTTCGCCGACGGTGGCAACACCAGCGCCAAGAAGGGCGAGACGCTGGCTGACTCCATCAAGATCATCGGCTCTTACTCGGATGCGGTGGTGATGCGCCATCCGAAAGAGGGCGCGGCCCGTCTGGCCTCCGAGTTCTCCCGCGTGCCGGTCATCAACGGCGGCGACGGCTCCAACCAGCATCCGAGCCAGACCCTGCTCGACCTGTTCACCATCCATGAGACCCAGGGCCGTCTGGACAACCTCAACGTCGCCTTCGTCGGTGACCTGAAATATGGCCGCACCGTGCACTCGCTGGCCCAGGCCCTCAGCCTGTTCAACTGCCGCTTCTTCTTCATCTCCCCGGAAGCACTAGCGATGCCGGACTACATCTGCGAAGAGCTGGAAGAGAAGGGCATCCAGTTCAGCGTCCACCAGACCATGGAAGAGGTGATGCCAGAGCTGGACATCCTCTACATGACCCGCGTCCAGAAAGAGCGCTTCGACGAGACCGAATACAAGCACATGGCCGCCAAGTTCATTCTGGAGCTGGCGACTCTGGAAGGGGCCAAGCCCACCATGAAGATCCTGCATCCCCTGCCCCGCGTCGACGAGATCGATGTGGCGGTCGACAAGACTCCCCACGCTTGCTACTTCCAGCAGGCGGAGAACGGGGTCTATGCACGCCAGGCGCTGCTGGCACTGGTACTGAACGAAACTGTCTGAGCTTAGGGGAATATCATGTCTGACAAGAACCAACTGCAAGTCGAAGCCATCCGTCACGGCTCCGTCATCGATCACATCCCCGCTGGCCAGGGCATCAAGATCCTCAAGCTGTTCCAGCTGGTTGAAACCCAGGAGCGGATCACCGTCGGCTTCAACCTGAAATCCGGCGCACTGGGCAAGAAGGATCTCATCAAGATTGAGAACACCTGCCTGACCGAACAGCAGGCCAACCAGCTGGCGCTGTTTGCGCCGAAAGCGACCGTCAACATCATCGAAGACTTCAATGTGGTGAAGAAGCACCAGCTGGAGTTGCCGGAGTTCATCGCCGGGGTGTTCCACTGCCCCAACTCCAACTGCATCTCCCACAACGAGCCGGTGGACAGCCACTTCCGGGTGCGCGAAGTGAAAGGCGTGGTACGGATGAAGTGCAAATATTGCGAGAAGTCCTTCACTCAGGACATCGTCAGCGAGCGTTATTGATAGATTTATGGGCCCAGCAGGGCCCATTTTTGAACCCTGTCACATCCCCGAATTTCCAGTCAGCTATAATTTCCTATCCCAAGATGGCAATACCATCTCATTATCTGCATGAGGATGCATTATTAGTGTTTTTGCCTGATAACAGACAGCTATAGCAGATATCGCACGTTTACCTCCGGTCATCATCAAAGGAATTCGCCGTGGTCAAAACCCTCAGTCGTCCCGTTGCCCAAGAGCCCGATCTGGCCCAGCTGGATGCCTGTCGCCGGATCATCGGTCAGCACTGCTACAGCACCCAGGAAGAGATCCGCCGCGAGCTGTCGGAGCGCGGCTTTGCCGACATCAGCCAGTCCACCATCTCGCGCCTGCTGCGCCGTCTCGGCGTGGCCAAGGCCCAGAATGCCAACGGCAAGAAGGTCTACACCCTGGTCGACGAGCAGCTGGAACCCGCCGGCAGCACCCGCTCTGTCCACGACATGGTGCGCGAAGTGGTGCACAACCAGCAGATGGTGCTGATCCACACCACTCCGGGGGCCGCCACCGTGGTGGCTCGCCTGCTGGATCGCAACGCCAATCCCGAGATCATGGGCGCCGTTGCAGGCAATGACGTGGTGCTGGTCGCACCGCGCCATATCAGCCGCACCCGTCAGGCCCATACCGCCGTACTGCGCACGCTGGCGCAAGCTCGTTAATGCTTGCCACCAAATACATCGAGGCGACCAGCGGGTCGCCTTTTTGATATCTGCCATTTCCAGACACACAGGCTCTTGCTTCCCCGACAGGCCGCAACTGAAAGCGGGAGCCCTTGGCTCCCGCTTTTTGATTGTTATTATCCGCCAGCTAAATCAGAGCACAGCCCCGAGACTCAGGCAGGCCACTATCAGCACGGTCAGGATACCGAGCAGCGGAGCCACCCACTTCAGCCAACGAACATAAGGCACCTTGGCGATAGCCAGACCGCCCATAACCACGGCGGAGGTCGGGGTCACCAGGTTCACCAAACCGGAGGCTGACTGGTAAGCAGTCACCACCAGCTCGCGGCCCACGTTGGCGAAGTCGGCCAGCGGCGCCATGATCGGCATAGTCAGCACCGCCAGACCGGAGGAGGACGGCACCAGGAAGGAGAGCACCACTTCCAGCACGAACATCACGTTGATAAAGACGATGGTGGAGAGGCCGGTCACTATCCCCTCTGCACTATGCAAAATGGTGTGAGTGATCATGCCGTTATCCATTACCACCACGATACCGCGGGCGATACCGATGATGAGGGCTACGCCGAGCAGGTCGCGGGCACCATCGATAAAGTTGGAGGTCAGCTCCTCCTCGCTCATGCGGGAGATGACACCGACTATGATGGCGGCAGCCAGGAAGACGCCGGAGATCTGCGCCATCCACCAGCCCAGCACAGCCACACCGTAGATCATCACGGCGAAGGCGGCGACGAAGATACCCAGCACGATTTTACGGGTCAGGGTGAACTCCAGCATCTGGTCGCTCTTATTGCCAAGGAAGTGGGCACGATTCTCTTCCCACTTGTCAGCCACCAGCGATTTGCTCGGATCATTGCGCACCATCTTGGCGTAGCGCATCACATAGGCCACACAGATCAGCCAGCCAATCACCAGCATGGCGACCCGCAGCCAGATACCGTCGGTGAAGGAGATTCCAGCAGCATTGGCAGCAATAACAGTGGCAAAAGGGTTGATAGTCGAGCCCAACACACCGATCCCTGCGCCCAGCAATACGGTCGCTGCGGCAACAACCGGGTCAAAACGAGCCGCCATCATCACCGGCACCAACATGACATAAAAAGGCAGGGACTCTTCGGCCATACCGTAGATGGTGCCACCTGCGGCAAACAGCGCCATCAGGATCGGGATCATCCACTCTTCCCGGCCGCGCAGGCGGTCGGTCACGCGTTCAATACCGGCATCGATGGCACCTGTCTTGGTCACAATGCCAAGAAAACCACCGATGATCAGGATAAAGAGAGAGACGTCGATGGCGCCTGCCTGATAGGTATCGTGGTTGTAGAGACCATCGATCGGCGCCAGCAGCACATCGACAATCCCCTGGGGATTACCCTCTACCAGCTTGTAGGTACCGGCTACCGGCACCTCTTTGCCGAGGGCTTCATTCATGGTCATCTCGTATTTGCCGGCTGGTACTATCCAGCTCAGAGCGGCCACTAGGGCGATCAGCACAAACAGTATCGTGTAGGCTGACGGGAACTTGAATTTGGTCATGGTCCAGCTTCCTTCTGTGGGTGTGGTATCCATGCAGGCTGCGGGTTGTAGGGTTAGAGGTATTATGCCGCTGTCACATGGTCGAAAAGCCGGGGGTCGCCCCCCGGCACCACTACTGCGACCTTAGTCGCCCAGCGTAGCAACCATCACTGCCTTGATGGTGTGCATCCGGTTTTCGGCCTCGTCGAACACGATGCTGTGCTCGGATTCGAACACGTCCTCGGTCACTTCCAGGCCTTTCATGCCATATTTGTCAGCCACTTCCTTGCCCAAGGTGGTCTCGTCGTTGTGGAACGCCGGCAGGCAGTGCATGAACTTCACATCCGGGTTCTTGGTGGCGTTGATGACATCCATGTTGACCTGATACGGGGTCATCAGTTTGACGCGCTGATCCCATGCTTCTTTCGCTTCACCCATGGATACCCAGACATCGGTGTAGAGGAAGTCCGCACCCAGCACTCCCTCTTTCACATCTTCGGTCAGGGTGATGCGTGCCCCGGTCTCTTCGGCGATCAGGCGGCACTTGGCAACCAGCTCCTCTTCCGGCCAGAAGGCTTTCGGCGCGACCAGACGGATGTCCATGCCCATTTTGGCGGCGCCGACCATCAGGGAGTTACCCATGTTGTTGCGGGCATCACCCAGGTAGGCGAACTTGATTTGATCCAGACGCTTGCCCTTGCCGTGCTCCAGCATGGTCATGAAGTCGGCCAAGATCTGGGTCGGGTGGAATTCGTTGGTCAGGCCGTTCCATACCGGCACACCGGCGTAGGCGCCCAGCTCTTCCACGATATCCTGACCATAGCCGCGGTATTCGATACCGTCATACATACGGCCCAGTACACGGGCAGTGTCCTTCATGGACTCCTTGTGACCGATTTGGGAACCGCTTGGGCCAAGGTAGGAGACTTGCGCGCCCTGGTCGAAGGCCGCCACCTCAAACGCACAACGGGTACGGGTGGAGGTCTTCTCGAAAATCAGGGCGATGTTCTTGCCGACCAGATGCTTGCGCTCGTAGCCACCGTATTTGGCTTTCTTCAGGTCGATGGCCAGATCGATCATGTATTGGATTTCGCGCGGGGTGAAGTCCAGCAGTTTCAGGAAGTTACGGTTACGCAGATTAAAAGCCATGATGAGTTCTCTCTATATATGTTTCAGACCAGTTCGGGCAGTAGTGTTGACTACGCATTCTCAGTACAGATGTCGGTAATTACGCATGTACGGTGCGGGTGGCGACGATATTGGTACCGGCTTCACCCTTGAGGATGGCGAGGCCATCTTCCAGAGAGCCGATGCCGACCATGCCGCCGGTCGCTTTGACAAATTCACAGGAGGCTTCGACTTTCGGACCCATGGAGCCGGCATCGAATTTGACCCCGGCCAGCTCGTTCGGGCTGGTGACTCGCAGTGGACGCTGGGTCGGTTTGCCCCAATCGAGATAGACGGCATCGGCATCGGTCAGGATCAGCAGGGCGTCGGCCTTGATCTGCTTGGCCAGATAGGCGGCAGACATGTCCTTGTCGATGACGGCTTCGATACCGGTCAGGGTCTGGCCGTTCCAGGTCACCGGGATACCACCACCACCGGTACAGATGATGAGGTGACCCTGGGCGATCAGAGTCTCGATGGCGTCACCTTCAACGATGCGCTGGGGCAGCGGGGACGGCACTACGCGGCGGAAGAACTTGCCGTCAGCCTTGACCACCCAGTGCTTCTCTTCTGCCAGGGTGCGGGCTTCAGCCTCTTCGTAGACGGGGCCGATAAATTTGGTCGGGTTGGCGAATGCCGGATCCTTGGGATCGACCTGCACCTGAGTCAGCAGCGCGGTGACGTTGCGGCTCGGCATCAGATTCTTGAGCTCCTGGATCAGCATGTAGCCGATCATGCCCTGGGACTCGGCACCCAGCACATCCAGCGGATAGGGGGATACCTTGGTGTAGGCACTGTTTTGCAGGGCCAGCAGACCGACTTGGGGACCGTTGCCATGCACCAGCACCACGTTGTACTCCTGAGCGATCAGGGCAATAGTCTTGGCGGCAGTTGCGATGTTCTTGCGCTGGATATCCGCTTCCAGGGGCTCACCACGACGGAGCAGTGCATTGCCACCCAGAGCGACGACGACAGTTGGTTTTTTCATAGTGGTTAATCTCGAGTTTGGTTCTGTGTGGCGCCAGCTTCTGCCGGCGCCACGCCGTCTCATCAGATGCTGTCGCGTTCCATCGGGCAGCTCATGCAGCGGGCACCGCCGCGGCCACGGCCCAGTTCATCACCCGGGATGGGGAGAACTGTGATACCGGCTTTGTCATATTTCTCGTTGGTGTAGGTATTGCGCTCGTAACCCACCACCACGCCGGGGCGTACGGTCAGCACGTTGTTGGCATCGTTCCACTGCTCGCGCTCGGCTTCGAAGCTGTCACCGCCAGTGGTGATGATCTTCAGCTGATCCACGCCCAACGCTTTCTCGATAGCGGTGACGAAGTAACCCTCTTCCTTGATGTTCATGCCGGTCGCGCCGCCCGGAGTCAGGCTCCAGCACTGCACGTCCTTGCGGATCACTTCCGGATAGACGGAGAAGGTATCGACATCCATATGAGTCATGACGGTATCCAGGTGCATGCAGCTGCGGTGCTTCGGCAGCTCCATGGCGATGACCTGTTTGGCCTGACCGTGTTTGAACAGGCTGCGAGCCAGGTGCTCGACCCCTTGCGGGGTGGTGCGCTCGGACATGCCGATCAGCACGGCGCCGCGGCCGACAACCAGTACATCGCCACCTTCGATGGTGGAGTTGTCGTAGTCGCGATCCTCGTCACCGAAGTACTTGACGAAGTCCTGTCCGGCAAACATCGGGTGCCAGCGGTAGATGGCCTTCACATGGTTGGTTTCGCGACGACGGGCCGGCTTGGCCATCGGGTTGATGGAGACGCCGCCGTACACCCAACAGGAGGTGTCACGGGTAAAGAGGTGGTTGGGCAGCGGCTCGATGATGAAGTCGGTCGGAGCGTGCATGCCCACTACCATGTTGACGCCGCTGTAGGGCATCTCGGAGTAAGTCAGGCCGCCGGAGAGAATGCGGGCCAGTTCGCGGTGCGGCATATCAGCCAGGAAGCAGCGCACATCGTTGGCAAAAGAAGAGCCGAGGCGATAGTCGGATACCTGATGTTGCAACAGCCAGGTTTTGGCTTCCGGCACATCCAGAGTTTCGGCCAGCAGATTGGTCAGCAGGAAAACTTCGACATTCTGATCGCGCAGTACCTGAGCGAATTTGTCGTGCTCCTGACCGGCACGTTCAACAGACAGGACGTCATCGAACAGCAGATCCTGGCAGTTGGAAGGAGTCAGACGCTTCAGACTGAGGTTGGGGCGGTGCAACATGACACGGCGCAATTGGCCAACTTCAGAACCTACATAAAATTTGCTCATGATTATATTCCGTCTAGCAGTGGTCCCTGCGAGTGATTGAATAGATTCCTTCTATTCATGCTTGCGGCTAAGGCGGGATATTCTTTATGTAGGGTAATCGGCTTATGATCTATCCTGCCATTGCCTTTCGAGGCAGAGGTTAGATCTGCAAGTGACGATAAACTTAGACATTGATCACATTCACTTGAAACTGAATATATTCACCATTCAATCTATGACTCCAGTAGCAAATCGCTCATTTTCAACCCAGAAAAAAGTGCATAATCACGCAAAACAACCTCACTATATTTCATCTTAATTCATTGCTCATGAATTCAAGCTCACTTACTTGACTAAACAATAATAAATAAAATCATTTTAAATCATAAACATAATTCAAGCTCGCAGTTATGATTGAATATTATTGACTGCATATTGAATACCTTGGCGTGATGAGTGGGACGCGGAGGAAATAAATACGCACATCGACCACATTCAATGCATAAATTTTTTCTTGTCCCAGATCATGGTATGGATACCATCCCTATCAGGCTCAGCCACATAAGCCACCACCCATTTTTGACATTTAACTTAATATGCACAAAACCCGCATCGAGGCTGGCAATCCGCTTTGTCTGTCACCACAGCGCCTTTTGATACTTTATTCATTAACTGAGTTTACTCGTCTCACCTTGCGCTGGCGCCAACTTCGGCTTAACTCAGAAAGTGATCCAGATCACACCAGAATGGCACTACCAAGGCGTTGTTATGAAGATGAAACCCATGCTGTTGCTCGCGACTTTGCTGCTCTCTGCGCTCCCCACCCTCAGTCAGGCTGAAGGAGCCCCTGCCATGCCCATGGTGGTATGCCATGTCGACAAGGCCCCCCAGATGCTGGCTGACTATGTCTGCCGCTGGCAGGGAGGCAGCGTTTATTACTAGTCGAAACAACGAGAGGAGCATCACGCCTCTCGCCTTGTGATGAGACAGGCCCCTCCTATACTGAAATCAGCGGTTTTCTCATGGATAGGGGAACGTCATGATATTGTTGGTCGGTGGAGAGAAGGGGGGGAGTGGCAAGAGCTGCCTGGCACAAAATCTGGCGGTCTACCTCAGATCCCAATTTCAGGGGGAGGTGTTACTGGTCGATTGCGACCCGCAGCGCACCACCTCTGACTGGATTCAGGAGCGCAATGACAACCCGGAGCTACCACAAATCAACTGCGTGCAGCTCTATGGCAATATTCGCAACGACCTGCTTAGCCTGAAGAATCGCTACGACTACGTCATCGTCGATTGCGGTGGGCAAGACAACCGGGCACTTCGATCCACCATGGCTGTCGCCACCCACGCCCTGATCCCCTTGCGCCCCAAACGCCGCGACCTCAAGACCCTGCCCCATATGGAAGATCTCATCACCACCTGCAAGATGGTCAATCCTGCGCTCAATGCTGCCGTGGTGCTGACCCAGTGCCCCTCACTGCCCAACCAGGTAAAGCGCATTCTGGAGGCCAAAGAGGTATGTGCCTCGTTCGGAGTCGACGTACTGAATTCCATCACCTATGGCCGCAACATCTACGACGATAGTGAGGAAAAAGGTCTATCGGTGATGGAGATTGAACCGGATGGCAAATCTGCCGAAGAGATCCGGGCCATCGCCAAAGAGTTCCTGAAAGTGGGGGTATGAGATGGGCTTGGCGGACCTGAAAAAAAAGCATCAGCTGCATCACCAGAAGAAGTTCACCGTCGACGAATTTATCGAAGATGCGGAGTTCTACGCTAAAGGTAAACCCAAGGTGGTCAGCCTTGAGTTGAGCCTGCATCGGGATGAAGCCTTGACGGCACTCGCCTTTATCGAGAGTGGCGAGCACCTGAAGCCCAGCTATAAAAAAGCGACCTTCTCCATGAGTACGGCAGCTATCGATGAGCTGGGTAATCTGACCCAGCAGGATGGCATGAACAAGTCCCTGTTACTGCGCCTCTTTACTCACTACTTCTCTTCGCTCACCCCGGAAGAGCGCCAGACCATCTATGAGCGACTCAACCAGCGCTCATAATTTATCCATTCAGCCGCTCTTTGTGTGTCTCGCCAACTCACCTCGAATGACCATCATCAGACTGCAAAATCTGTTTCTGAAGCAACCAAAACGCCGTGTAAGAGATCTGCCATTCCATATGTAAGCCAACGGCCGAAAAGATCCCCGAGATAATCGGAAGATAAGATCTTAAAACATGAAGAAGAGAAAATTAACTAGCTGTTTATAAATGAATAAATTGAAACTCACCACTTTCGAAATAGCTAATTACAAAAACGTTTTCCAATCTGGCGTTGTAGCCGGTTAGAAAATCCTTATAGTTACTCATGCACGGACGCAATGAAGTCGGTCAGGAAGACTGGCTGCCAGGGTTGGGCAAATGGACTCACCACAGGATGTGGTAAAGGACACCTCCCAGGACGGAGAAAGTGCGACGGGACAGGATGACTCGTCAGGCCAAGATGGCTAAAGGACACCCCAAAGGATTGGGAAGGGGAAACCTAAAGGAAGAGGTAAACAGTCAGGGATTGCAGGGAGCAACTTCGTTCAAGGATCTGAGCGATACGACTACCGGGGGCGACGCAAGTCGCCCCCATCTTTTTATCTGCATTTCACCGCCCCCTTGCTTGGCTCTCAATTGCTTGCCTCAGCGCAGAGACTTCTTACCAGAACCTTCCCGACCCGCTGCTTAAGCAAAAATACATATGAAAGGGGCGCCACGATGGCGCCCTTATCTGTTTTCTAATCGGCAAACAAGCTTATATCACGCGAGAGAACTGCTGCTGGCGCGCCTTGTTGCGCAGATAGACATCGAAGCACATGCAGATATTGCGGATCAGCAGCTGCCCCGTGGAGGAGACCTCCAGGCCGTCTTCTGTCATGCGCACCAATCCATCGTTGATGAAGGTCTGCAGCAGCTTGAGATCGTCGGCAAAATACTCTCTGAAATTGAGCCCGTGCGCCTGCTCGACAGCGACAAAGTTCAGGCGGAAATCACAGATGAGCCGCTTGATCACCTCACGACGGATCAGGTCATCCTGATTGAGCGAGCAGCCTTTCCACTGGGCATGACCCAGCTCTGCAACCTGTGCGTAGTAGGCCTTGAGCTCTTTCTGGTTCTGGGAATAGGCATCACCGATCATGCTGATGGAAGAGACACCCAGCCCCAGCAGATCGCAATCACCCTGGGTGGTATAACCCTGGAAGTTGCGGTGCAGCTTGCCCTCGCGCTGCGCTACCGCCAGCTCGTCATCGGGTTTGGCAAAATGGTCCATGCCGATGAACTGGTAACCCTGACCAGTGAGAAAGGCGATGGTGTCCTGCAACATGGCCAGTTTCTCCTGCGGAGCAGGCATATCCACCTCTTTCAACTTGCGCTGGGCGGCAAAGCGACTCGGCAGATGGGCATAGTTGAAGATGGAGAGGCGCGCCGGATCGGTCTTGAGCACTTCTTCCAGCGTATGGTGGAAGCTGGCACGATCCTGATGCGGCAGGCCATAGATAAGGTCGAGGTTGGTCGAGCGGAAACCGAGTTCGCGGGCCCGTTCCAACATGGCTTTAATAAAGTCGTTGTCCTGCTCGCGGTTAACCGCGACCTGCACATCCTTGTTGAAATCCTGCACCCCAAGGCTGATGCGGTTGAAGCCGACGTCTCGCAGCACATCCAGCATGGTCATGGCGATCTCGCGCGGATCGACCTCGATGCTGAACTCCCCCTCTGCGGCGAAATGGAAGTGCGCACGCAGCATGGCCATCAAGCGGCGCGTTTGCGCTTCATCCAGATAGGTGGGTGTACCGCCGCCCCAGTGCAGCTGGGTAACCAGACGATGCTTGAAGAGCGGGGCTTGCGCCTTGATCTCCTGCTCCAGGTAGTCGAGGTACTCGTCAGCCTTGTGCTGATGGCGGGTAATGACCTTGTTGCAGCCGCAGTAGTAGCAGAGTTTGTGACAGAAAGGGATATGCACGTAGAGCGACAGATTGCGCTCGGGATACTGGCCGGCAGCGCGGACAAAATCCGGATAGCCGAAGCTCTCGTTGAACTCCAGCGCAGTGGGATAAGAGGTGTATCGCGGGCCACTGTAGTTATATTTTTCGATCAGGGCCTGATCCCACACAATCTGTTCTGCTTGCACGCTCGCTTCCTCTCTTGTTGTTATTGTTGGCTCACCGACCTAACTGAAAATCCTTCAGTTGGGCCACATCCTTGAGGATCTGAGCTTCCAGCTCGGCCTCGTAGCCGCTTCGTTCGAGATCCATCTTCATCACTTCATTGCGCTTGAGGGCACGTCTGGCCTCATGAGTCGGCATATCTTTCACCTTCTCATGCAGCCCGTACAGACCCGGGAACTCGGCCACGAACGCTCGCCCCCCCTTGATCTGCAACGCATCCAGCAGATTGGTCAGCCGAATGGCGCCTTCGGAGTAATCGCACTGCCCCTCCTGCACCGCATGGGCAATGACCCGCACGCTCTCCAGAATTCGTTCATTGCGAGCGGTAATCGCCTGCCACTGCATCGCTTGCTGTCGCCTCAGTCTGGCCAGCAGCATGCCTGCATAGATGGCAAATCCTGACAAAATCAGGCCGCCCAACAGGGCGGCCAGCATCCATCCACTCATCACTTTTTCTTCGGCTCAGGCTTGGGTTCCGGCTTGAAATCGACCTGGTTGAAACGGTCCCACAACTCCTCTTCGGAGGCTGGTTTCTGCTCGTCGAACTCGGCGTCATCGCCATCATCAAACGGCAGCTCATCATCTTCATCATCGTCGTTGTCGATGATGCCCAGCTCATCCATCAGCTCCTGATAACGGTCGACACGCTGATCAACCCAGGCCTGCTCGGCCGCTTCCAGGGTTTCACCGGCATCCAGACGATCCAGCAGATCATTCAAGCGGTCATCGTTTTCGATGGAAGCCAGCTCCTGCTCGGGCGTCATCACCAGCTTCTTCTCTTTCACCGCCTTGGGTGCTGCCGGCTTCTTCTGTTTGTCATCCACCACCAGAACTACCGGCTTGCGGGAACCGATACGCGGATCTTTGGACTGGCTGTTGCCAGACTTGTTCTTCGGCTGTTCAACTTGCTGACGAGAACCAGCCTTCAGGCCCTTGCGCTTGGCAGCCCGTTTACGCTCACGGCCTTCCTGAGCACTGACATCAGATTCTTTGCGCTTGCCAGTAGGCTTGCGAGTGGGTTGTTTGGCAGACATGAATGGCTAACTCCGAAAATAACTGGTTTGACCCGTACCCGGGATGATTTCACCCGGTGGGATACGATGCGAGGAACAGTAAGGCTGGAACAAGAGCAGGATCCCGCACCAATCAGGCCCAATCAGGCCACTGAACACCGCAGGATCGGTATCCTCTGGGCATATTGCTGGTATTTTGACACAGAATGGCTAATCGGGTTAATGACCCAAAAGAAAAAAGGCAGCCGAAGCTGCCTTGATATGTTCATGCGTGCGCCATCCTGAATGGCAAAACAATCTGTTTCGTCCTCTCCGTGACAACTTGTCGCCGCAGCATATCGTTGTGTGGTCATCCTGACCTTGTATTGGTCGTTCCTGAATGTGCGTGTGCCTGTTTGACCCGTCTCGACCGCGTCCTGCCATCGTACCGGGGAGCCTGCATCCCGCAACCCCATCCCGCTCCGGAGATGGTCACCATCCTGATCCTTCAATCCTTTGCCAGCTCATCCGAGCCCATGGCATCCTGCCACGCCAGCCATCCTCTGCTCACAACATCCGGTTGTGAAACCGCCACCCAATCTGAGGGTGAATCCATTGAAGCTACTGTATCAACTCTATAAATCGGCTCAATCTACTCAAAACGTTTTTAACGTGCCCGAAAACATCACATACCACACAACTTATTGATAAATAAGTATAAATTAATTTTTTTTGCAATTTTATGAGCCTTGGCCTGCCTTGAGAATGGGAGATCTCTTACAGAACGGGGGGATTAAACCGAGAATTATCTGAAAGCTATAAAAACAACGGGGAGCCCAAGCTCCCCGTTCCAACTCAAATCGACCGTATCGACTATATCAGTGCAGACCCGCCACATATTTGGAGAGGGCTTCGATATCCTGATCAGTCAGTTTCTTGGCAACGTCCCGCATCATGCCATTCGGATCGTTGTCACGCGTCCCGGCACGGAATGCGGTGAGCTGAACTTTGATATAGGCAGGATGCTGGCCGGACAGGTTGGGATACTTCGCCTGTTCGACACCCGAGCCACGGGGACCATGGCAAGCCGTACAGGCTGCCAGACCGCGACTCATGTCACCACCCATATAGAGTGCCTTGCCCGCTTCGACAACATCGTCAGGGACAGCAACAGGGGTAACCTTCAGGCTGGAGAAATAAGCCGCCAGGTCATCCATGTCCTGTTCCGACAAAGGTAATGCCATCGGCCCCATCACTGGCGCAACCCGGCCAATTTGACCAGAAGCGGCAGCCTTCAGTTCAACTAACTGCTTTTTGATATATGATGCGTGCTGACCAGCAATTTTGGGGTACATATCAACCAGGCTGTTTCCGTCCGGTCCATGACAAGCCGCACAAACGGCAGCCTTGGTCTGTCCCGCAGCGGCATCGCCCTTGGCTTGTGCCATCCCCGTTACGCCAACCATCAGAGCAAGAGTAATGACTAGGTTCTTCATGGCGTTCCAACTTTTCGTTATTAGGCTTCCAGATCCCATGCCGCTGAAGGCATGTTAAAATAAACGCGTTTAAGCGACGCTATTTTACACCATTTTACAAAAAAGTAACTCTATAACCCTCTATCTCCATGGGGAATTTACGTTGGATACACAAACTCTGAATTTCAATAAGGTGCATTTTGTGACCAGCGCACCCGACATCCGTCACCTGCCAAATGATGGGGGTGTCGAGATCGCGTTTTCCGGCCGTTCCAACGCCGGTAAGTCATCTGCATTGAACACCTTAACCAAACACAAGAACCTGGCGCGCACCAGTAAGACACCCGGTCGTACCCAGCTGATCAACCTGTTTGAGCTGGAACCGGGCAAGCGTCTGGTCGACTTGCCGGGTTATGGTTATGCGCAAGTTCCGCTGGAAATGAAACTCAAGTGGCAAAAGTCACTGGCAGAGTATCTGCAGCGCCGTGAGTCATTGAAAGGTCTGGTGATCCTGATGGACATCCGCCACCCGCTAAAAGATACCGACATGAACATGCTGGAGTGGAGCTCACACCGTCAGTTGCCCGTCATGCTGTTGCTGACCAAGGCTGACAAACTGAGCCCGGGTCCGCGCAACAACCAGGTGATCAAGGTGCGCCAGGCCGTTGCCAACCTTGGTTCCCAGATCCAGGTTGAAGCGTTCTCCTCCCTCACCCATATCGGTGTCGAGAAGCTGGCGCAAACCCTGACCGAATGGTACGTCAGTGGTGACGATACCGACCTGATGGACGCTGACGAACAGCAACCTGTCGAGGAGTAATCCACTCCTCGTTTTCCTTGCAATTGGCGGAGCACTCCTCCGCTGATTGAAAGGGTTTCAGATTGCCGCTTTCACCTGCCTCACGACAAACACCCCGCATTCGCCTCCCCAGTTATATCCATTACCGCTTACAGTTCATATAGATAGATCGTTAATTCATGATGGAAATTAACTTAAGGAGGGGTTGATAGCGTTTTCAAATCTGTTCTTTCAAAACGAACAAGAATTACCAAAATAGACAAAAATGAAATTTAATTACATGACCTGACCGAAAGGGATAAAAATGAGGCCGGACGACAGTGATGCCATCCAGCCTGAAATAATAAGTTCAAAAAATTGGGAAGAAGCTGAATCTTGAGTACCAGACGACAGGTATTCCTCAAGAAGCAGCCTCATTCTATCAAATTCATCGCCAATTTAAAGCATTTACTCTAAATGCTGCGCATAAAAAAACACCCCGACGAGAACCTCATCGGGGCAGCTATTCAGCCACATTCAATTACGTGAAATAAAAGGTCTGAAAGATAGAACATCTTACCTCTGTACCCTACGCAGACAACTGTACAGCAAAGCAGCAGAAAGTGAAAGTAATTTATGTAATTTAGTTTCACAACTTACAGATTAAGAAAAATCCTTTACTTTCATGCAGATAAAAAAATCCCCAGTACGAATACCGGGGAGTTATAAAGGTGACTAGCTAGCACTTCCTCAACTATCTAGTTAGTCAGCGCCATTTCAAAGTAGTTCCGCTACAAAACAAAAAAACTTCAAAAAATCAGAGATAGATAGCACCATCTTCAGCAAACTCTTGTTCTTCAATGAGTTTTTCAGCCAGATCTTCAATGTCAAAACGCACACTTTCAAAGGCTCTGACGATATCATCCTCCCTCGTCAGCGCCAGACCGGTCATTTTCTCCAGTCGCCGCTGGCTGATGTAACAATCTATCAGCGCCCCCCTCTGCTGGGCAGGAAAACGCACCCGCTGTTCGTCAGCCTGCCACTCCATCAGATCAGGAAACAGAATACCCTGGTTCATATCACCCCCAAGTTACGCTTCAACTCTCTCAATACCTGTTTAGTCCCGGGACGAATTCCGCGCCACACGGTAAACGCTTCGGCGGCCTGCTCCACCAGCATGCCGAGTCCATCCATGGTTTGACGTGCCCCCTGCTGCTTGGCCCAACTGATAAACGCCGTATCCGAGGCGCCATACATCATGTCGTAGATGGCAATATCAGTGTGGATCAGGGCTGGGGCCAACGGCGGCAGCTCCCCTTGCAGGCTGGCGGAGGTAGAGTTGATGACGAGATCGAATGGCCCTGCCAACTGCTCATAGGTCTGGGCAATCACAGGCCCCAGATCGTGGAATTCGGCAGCCAACTGTTGCGCTTTTGTGTGGGTGCGGTTGGCGATCACCAGCTCGCTCGGCAACTCAGCCAGCAGCGGCGCCAATGCCCCACGAGCCGCGCCACCGGCCCCCAGCAGCAGGATCCGGCTATCCGCCAGCGTCACACCATGGGACTTGAGATCGGCGACCAATCCGGCGCCATCGGTATTATCCCCCAGCAACACGCCATCATCGGTCAGCTTGATGGTATTGACCGCGCCCGCCCGCTTGGCCCTCGGGCTCAAGCAATCGACCAGAGTGAATGCCTGCTCCTTGAAGGGAACGGTGACATTGCATCCCTTTCCCCCTTGGTCAAAGAAGGTGCGCAGGGCTTGGGCAAACTCGTCGACGGCGGGTTCAGCCAGCCCATACTCCAGTTCTTGCTGGGTTTGTCTGGCAAACAGGGTGTGAATGAAGGGGGACTTGCTGTGGCGCACCGGGTGGCCAAAAACCAGATAACGATCCATCAAAGAGTTCCATCAGAGGGCAATATTCCGATTTAACGGGTTTTCGCACTCGGGAACAAGCCGAATATCGGCCAGTTAAAAGGGGCCATCATGGCCCCTCGGGTCACAGCCACTCTCGCGGCGCGAGATAGTCGGTGTAGAGCAAGGCCTCAGGAGTGCCCGCCTCCGGCTGCCAGTCATACTCCCAACGTGCCAGCGGTGGCATCGACATCAGGATCGACTCGGTACGTCCGCCGGTCTGCAACCCGAACAGGGTGCCCCGGTCATACACCAGATTGAACTCCACATAACGACCGCGACGATAGAGCTGGAACTCCCGCTCCCGCTCGCCATAGGTCTGCGCCTTGCGTCGTTCGATGATCGGCAGGTAAGCATCGAGATATCCCCGACCGACCGCCTGCATAAAGGCAAAGCAGTCGGCAAAAGGCCAGCGATTAAGATCGTCAAAGAAGAGACCACCCACCCCTCGCGTCTCGTTGCGGTGCTTGAGGAAGAAGTAGCGATCGCACCAGGATTTGAACTCGGGGTAGATCTCATCACCAAACGGCTGGCAGAGATCATGGGAGACCTGATGCCAGTGCTGGACATCCTCGGCGAATGGATAGAATGGCGTCAAATCGAAGCCACCGCCAAACCACCAGATCGGCTCTTCGCCTTCCTTCTCGGCGATGAAGAAACGGACGTTAGCGTGGCTGGTCGGCACATAGGGGTTGTGCGGATGGATCACCAGCGACACGCCCATCGCCTCGAACTTGCGACCGGCCAACTCGGGCCGATGGGCTGTAGCAGAGGCAGGCATGGCATCGCCATAGACATGGGAGAAGTTGACGCCCCCCTGCTCGATCACCGCGCCGTGGCGCAGCACGCGGGTGCGACCACCGCCACCGCCTTCACGGCTCCAGGCATCTTCCACAAAGTGTCCACTGCCGTCGGCCTGCTCCAGACCACGGCAGATCTCGTCCTGCAACTGCAACAGGAAGGCCTTGACCTGGGCCACATCCGGTTTGCTCATCTTGTCTCCAGTCAGGCAGGATCGTGAACGCCCTGTCCATTTTTATAGTTAAATCAATCCGATGACCTCACCGCTCAGCGGATTGATAGCAAATCATGACGTATCCGCCTGCTCAGGAGGGGCGAATAATGGCGCCGGTTCGGGCGTCCTTGATCTCGGATGGGTTGGCTTGACCACCCACTTCACCGGGCAGGATATAGGCTAACTTGCTTGCCAGCCGCTCACCAATATCGGCCACCCGACGGGCAGGCTCCTCACCGGTCAGGTTGGCGCTGGTAGAGACCAGCGGCTTGCCAAAGGCACGGCACAACGCCTGCACCTGAGGATGAGCCGTCACGCGTACCGCCAGGGTCTCGAACTGCCCGGTCAGCCAGGCCGGCGTCGTTGCACGGGCAGGCATGATCCAGGTAAAAGGACCGGGCCAGCTGGCTTCAACCCGAGCCAGTTGCTCACCGCTAAGCTGGCTCAGATCGATGTAATCCTGTAATTGCGCCACGTCGGCAGCAATCAGGATCAGCCCCTTCTCAACCGGACGCTGTTTGATGGCCAGCAGTCGCTGCACCGCCACCTCGGAGTCGGGATCACAACCCAGACCAAACACGGCCTCGGTCGCATAAGCAATCACCCCTTCCTGCTGGAGGGCAGCAACCGCCTGTTCAAATTCATTTGGCATAGGAAAAATGCGGCAGCCTGGCTGCCGCCTCGTCACTTAGTAGCAAGTTGAATCCGTATGGCGGCGACCATGGCAAAGTGACGTTTTGCTGTTGCACAGGAAAATACGACACATCCGGATCGCCACCCGTTCACTTACTTGAGTTGAGCCTGCAGGGCGGCATCCTTGGCCATCACCTCTTCGGCATTCTTCTGGCGTTCGGCCCGAACCTTGGCCGCCAGTTCATCATCGGCTACTGCCAGCATCTGGGCTGCCAGATAACCTGCGTTCTTGGCACCGGCTTTGCCGATCGCCACGGTCGCTACCGGCACACCACCGGGCATCTGCACGGTGGAGAGCAGCGCATCCAGCCCCTTGAGCGGGCCACCGTCGATGGGCACCCCGATCACGGGACGAGTCGTGATGCCGGCAACGGCACCCGCCAGATGCGCAGCCAGACCGGCAGCACAGATAAAGACCTTGCAGCCACGGGCCTCGGCATCGGTCACATACTGGTGAGTCGCAGCCGGCGTGCGGTGCGCGGAGGTAACTTTGACTTCCACTGCGATATCAAATGTCTTGAGCACCTCGAGGGTGGTCTGCATCACGGGGAAATCAGAATCAGAGCCCATCAATACGGCAACAAAGGGTTTATTCATGGTGGGAATTTCCTTACTCCAAGTGGGGGTTGAAGTTCACCGAAAACGTTTTAATCCGGTTGCGGCGGCGGGATTATACCTGCTCACTTTGGTGGCCGCATTTCTTTTGCGGACAGACCCAACGCAGAGTTCCCCTCACTTTTTTCTCTACCATGATGCCCCAACCACACTCAGGGCAGGGCATGGGGATCGGCTTGTCGTTCACCACATATTTACAATGGGGATAGCCATCGCAGGAGTAAAACTGCTTACCGTAGCGGGAGGTACGGCTCACCAGATGACCCTTGCCACACTCGGGGCAGAGGATCTGGGTATCGTCGCTCTCCTGCAGGGATTCGATGTGCTGACAGGCCGGATACTGGGTACAACCGACAAATAGACCGTAACGCCCCTTCTTGATCGCCAGCAGCTCTCCGCAATCGGGACAGGCAGAGCCTTCGAGCACCTTTTCGATGTCACGACCAGATGGCGTCAGGGAACGAATGTAATCACAGGCTGGATAGGCAGAGCAGCCGAGAAAGGGGCCATGTTTGCCCTGGCGGATCACCAGCTCGGCCCCGCACTGCGGGCACGGCTCGCGCTCGAAGGCATGTTCGTGGGCTGAAAAGAGGTGATGATCGATTTTTGACATGGGCCGCGCCTTGAAATCCAGATGGCCTGAATTCTACCAGCGCGGCACCGGACTGTCAGTGAATGACGCCGTCTGACTCATCAAACACCAGCTCTTCCATCTGCTGGTAGGCATTTTCACTGCCCGGTACATTGAACAGCACCATCATGACGACCCACTTCAGATCATCCAGCTCGATATCCGGCTTGTCCAGCTCGAGCAGGCGCTCGATACAGATCTCGCGGGTTTCGGCATTCAGCACCTGGGCCTGTTCCAGAAAGAGCAGGAAGCCGCGGCACTCGGTGCTGAGGCGTGCCAGCTCTTGCGGAGCATAGATACGCATCGAGCCTTGCGCGCTGGCGGTGACATAGACCTCCCGCTCGCTATCGTGCAGATTGGCCAGCCGCTCCAGCCAGTCGAGCGCCTTGTCGATTTCGGCTTTATCAAAACCGGCCCGGCTCAACTCGTCGGTGAGCTCATCCTGCTCGACCATCACATCTGCATCGCTGTGGATGTAGGTCTCGAAAAGGTACATCAATACATCAAACATGATTCGCCCTCCTCGCTCTGACGTATCCACCGGCTACCGCCATCACTGCACCGGCCAGCTCCAACTCTACCAACCTGCCCAATACCACTTCGACAGGAAGCTGGGCCCGCTCGGCAACGGTATCCACGCTCGTGGTCTCATAATCTACGTTATCCAACAAATCGGCATAAGGCAATTCGCTATTATGCGGTTGCTCAGATGGTATGACCGACGGATGTGGTCGTTCGACCCACTCTGGCAGCTCTTCCACTATATCGGCCGCACTCAGCACAAGTTTGGCCCCCTGCTGAATTAATCTGTTGCACCCTATCGCCTGGGCGTTTTGCGGGGCACCGGGTACCGCAAACACTTCGCGCCCCTGCTCAAGCGCATAGCGAGCGGTGATCAGCGAACCGCTCTGCTCGGTCGCCTCCACCACCAGAGTTCCCAGCGACAGACCACTGATAATACGGTTGCGACGAGGAAAATGTTCAGCCAGCGGTCCTTTATCCGGCGCCAGCTCGGAGATAAGTAAGCCACCTTTCTCCAGAATCTGGCCAGCCAGCCCCTGATGGCGTTTGGGGTAGAGGCAATCCAACCCGGAACCCAACACGGCAAGAGTGATACCGCCACAAGCCAGCGCCTGCTGATGGCAAACACCATCGATACCGAGCGCAAGGCCCGAGGTGATGGCTAACCCGCATCCAACCAGCTCGCTACAAAGGCGGGAGGCATTATCTTTGCCTGCATAGGTAGGATGGCGTGTCCCCACCATTGCCAGTTGTGGTAACGACAGCACAGCAAGATCGCCACGACAGTAGAGCAACAGGGGAGCTGAGGGAATTTCCCGCAACAAGGGTGGATAGATCGGGTGATCTTGCGGAATAAGTATATTGTCAGGCAAAGCGGCCCAAGCCAGGCTCTGCTCAACCACCGGCGAGGGCCAGCGCAGTTGTTTGATCTGCTCTGACGACAGCCCCATACCATGCAGTTGCGCTTCATCGCTCTGAAACAGGGCCTCAATACTTCCCCCGGCCCGTTCCAACAGACGTGCAGCGGTCACCGGACCAATACCGGTGACCGCATCCAGGGTTAGCCAAAGCGCCAGACGCGCATCAGGGTAGTTCACGTCAGAAATGAGTGACCTGATAACCCGCACTCACCATGTCGTTACTCTGCATGATGAGACCGTAACTCACCTTGTCATACACCTTGAACAACATGACGCGGGCAATCGCTTCGGAAGGCAGTGGTGCCTTCTTGTTGCTACTGTAAAACACTTTGTTATAGACCGACGAGAGCTCTTTGTACTGCACGGTCCCATTCTTGGTAACCAAGGCTGCGCCGGGCCGCCGGACATCCAGCACATCCCCGGCAACCAGTTGATCTCGAGCTCCCCTATTGATCAACACCACATCAAACTTGCCCCCTCCCCTGGCTTTGCTCGGCAAGTCGATGATGTAGCCTGGAGCAATCGCTGAGGCAGCCTTGGGGATGAAAACTGCTGGAAAGCTCTCCTGAGGAGGCAACGCCATAACCTTGTCACCCTGCAACACTTCACGCTGATTGTGAGTGAGGATCACTTCAGTCCGATCACCATCCAGCAGCGCTTCCGCACGCACCACGCCAGCAAAGATGGCCTCCTGACCCAGTTGTTCACCGGTTTCACGATCCTTGTAGACCACCCCTGGGTGATAGATGCCATACATCTGGCCAGGCGTCAGGGAGCCCTGAACATAGAGGGTGTCCCCCTCCAGCATGCCGATATGTTTCTGGTCCGAGCCCAGCAGATAAGGCAGGGTTTTCTGCTGCTGACTGTCTGCCAGAATATGGTCGGTTTGCAAGAAGGGACCGATCTCGCTGATGGGCAGGGTCGGAATGGGGTTGGCCTTGTTCTCGTAACGGGTTTTCGGGCCGAGACGGATGACCTGCTTGCCCCCCTGCATCGCCTTGCCGAGTCGGGGTTCACCATTGACCCAGCTCAGATGCAGTACATCACCGGGGTAGATCCAGTGAGGATTGGCAATCTGCGGATTGATGTTCCAGAGACGGGGCCAGAGCCAGGGTTCGGAAAGATACTTGCCGGAGATATCCCACAGGGTGTCGCCTTTTTGCACGACATAACTTTCGGGGTAACCCGCTTTCAGCCTCAGCTGATCGGCCAGTGCTGCCTGACTCACGGTCACCAGCAGGCAGGAGAGGATAGTTTGCTTCAGATACATAACACTCCCTGTTACTTCTGCACGCAAAGTGTTGCTGTTTTTTGTCGGCGTAAATGACTAGAATTACGCCAATATTGACTGCATTTATACGAAACTAAAGAAAAAACTATGGCCATTCTAGATGTATTGCGTTTTCCCGATGAGCGCCTGCGCACCGTTGCAGCCCCTGTCGAGACCTTTACACCCGAGTTACAACAGATTGTAGATGATATGTTCGAAACCATGTACGCGGAAGAAGGCATTGGCCTGGCCGCAACTCAGGTCGACATTCACCAGCGCATCATAGTGATCGATGTCTCTGAAAACCGTGAAGATCCTCTGGTATTGATCAATCCGGAGGTCATCGAGCAGTGCGGCAGCACCGGCATTGAAGAGGGTTGCCTCTCCGTGCCCGGCAGCCGTGCTCTGGTGCCTCGCGCTGAACAGATCAAAATCCGCGCCCTGGATCGCAACGGCAAGCCGTTCGAGCTGGAAGCCGACGATCTGCTCGCCATCTGCATCCAGCATGAGATGGATCATCTGATCGGCAAGCTGTTTGTGGATTACTTGTCCCCGCTCAAGCGCCAGCGCATTCGCCAGAAGCTGGAAAAGATGGCCCGTGAAGATCGCAAAGTCCTCTGAGGATCTGCCCCGTTGAATAAGCTGAAACTGATTTTTGCCGGTACTCCCGACTTCGCCGCCCGTCACCTGGCGGCGTTGTTGTCTTCCGACCACAAGGTCGTTGCCGTTTATACCCAGCCTGACAAGCCCGCTGGCCGTGGCCAGAAGCTCACCGCCAGCCCGGTCAAAGAGCTGGCACTGGCCCACAACCTGCCGGTTTACCAACCTGCCTCTCTGCGCAAGGAAGAGGCGCAAGCCGAGCTTGCTGCACTGGGCGCCGACCTGATGGTGGTGGTGGCCTATGGTCTGATCCTGCCCAAGGTGGTACTCGATACCCCGCGGCTGGGCTGCATCAACGTCCATGGCTCCCTGCTGCCCCGCTGGCGCGGTGCCGCACCGATCCAGCGCTCCATCTGGGCGGGCGATGCCGAAACCGGCGTCACCATCATGCAGATGGATGTGGGATTGGATACCGGCGCCATGATCCGCAAGGTAAGCTGCCCCATCACCGCCGACGAGACCTCCGCCAGCCTCTATGACAAGCTGGCCGAGCTGGGTCCACAGGCGCTGGTCGACACCATCGATGCCATGGCCGCCGGTGAAACCGCTGCCGAGGCACAAGATGATGCGCAGGCAAACTATGCCGAAAAGCTCTCCAAGGAAGAGGCCCGCATCGACTGGTCGATGGAGGCTGTTGCCATCGAACGCTGCATCCGCTCGTTCAACCCCTGGCCCATCAGCTGGTTTGAAGTGGCTGACCAGACCGTCAAGGTATGGCAAGCCGCCGTCATTGACAGCGACCACGGCCAACCCGCCGGCACCCTGCTCCAGGCCGACAAGCAGGGAATCGATATCGCTACCGGCAAAGGGGTACTGCGCCTGCTGACCCTGCAACCGCCCGGCAAGAAGGCGATGTCCGTCTCGGATCTGCTCAACTCTCGCCGCGACTGGTTTGAACCCGGCACGCAATTGAATTGAACTGGATTGAATTGACACAAGCGGGGCCCGGGCCCCGACTTGCGCATCTAAGGTAACTCTATGAAAACACGTGCACAGGCCGCTCTCGTTATTCAACAGGTGCTGGATCAGGGTCAATCCCTCTCCGCTGTTCTGCCTGCTGCCCAGGAGAAGGTTGCACCTCGCGATCGCGCTCTCCTGCAAGAACTCTGCTATGGCACCCTGCGCTGGCTACCCCGCCTCGATGCGGCAGTCAACGAGATGATGGACAAGCCGCTCAAAAACAAGAGCCGCATTTTCCACTACCTCATCCTGGTCGGTCTCTATCAGCTCATCTACACCCGCATTCCGGCTCACGCCGCGGTGGCCGAGACCGTCAACGCCGTCAAACTACTCAAGGGCACCTCCCTGCGTGGCCTCATCAACGGCGTGCTGCGCAACTTCCAGCGCAGCGCCGAAGTCATTCTGCTGCGTATCGACCGTGTTCCCAGCATTCGCCTCGGTCATCCGGAGTGGCTCACCAAGCGCCTGCGTCAGGCCTATCACGATGAGTGGGAATTCATCATGGAGGCGAACAACCAGCGCCCTCCCATGTGGATCCGCAACAACAGCCAGCGCCAGAGCCGCGATGCAATGCTGGCTCGCATGGCCGAAGCCGGCATCAATGCCGTGGCCGGTGATGAGGGCGAGGATTGCATCCTGCTGGAGCGTCCTTGCGATGTGACCAAGCTGCCCGGCTTCGAGGTCGGTGACTGCTCGGTACAGGATGGTGCAGCACAACAGGCTGCGGCACTGCTCGACCCACAACCGGGTGAGTGGGTACTGGATGCCTGCGCGGCCCCCGGCGGCAAGACTGCCCACCTGCTGGAGCGTCAGCCCAAGCTGGCTGGTGTGGTTGCCGTCGATGCCGACGAAAACCGCCTCAAGCGAGTGCAGGAGAACCTGGACCGCATCGGCCTCACCGCCAAGGTGATCCATGGCGATGCCGCGGCACCGGAACAGTGGTGGCCGGAGGGCCAGTTCGACCGCATCCTGCTGGATGCCCCCTGCTCCGCCACCGGCGTGATCCGCCGCCACCCCGACATCAAGTGGCTGCGCCGTGATCAGGACATTCGCGAGCTGGCCGAGCTGCAGCGCCGCATTCTCAATGCCCTCTGGGGCAAGCTGAAAAGCGGCGGCACCCTGCTCTACGCCACCTGCTCCGTCCTGCCGGAAGAGAACCGCGAACAGATCCGCGCCTTCCTTGCCGCGACCAAAGATGCCAAATTGGTACCGTTGCACGAACAGGACACCCCGGACTGCCCGGGTCGCCAGTTCCTGCCGGGTGAAGCCGAGATGGATGGCTTCTACTACGCCAAACTGGTCAAGCTCTGAGCCTGGCATGACAAACCTCATTCGGGAGAGCTGCCAGATCCATTCTGGCGCTCCCCTTTACAGCATCAACGTGAGTAGACGTTCCCTATGAAGATCATCATTTTGGGAGCCGGCCAGGTCGGCGGCACCCTGGCCGAGAACCTGGCCGGGGAGAACAACGACATCACCATCGTCGACACCGACAGCGATCGCCTGCGCGAACTGCAGGACAAGTTTGACCTGCGGGTAGTCAACGGGCACGGCGCCCACCCCAAGGTGTTGCGCGAAGCGGGGGCTCAGGATGCCGACATGCTGGTCGCCGTCACCAACAGTGACGAGACCAACATGATCGCCTGTCAGGTCGCCTACTCCCTGTTCAACACTCCGAACAAGGTGGCGCGGATCCGTTCGCCCGCCTATCTGACCGAGCGGGATCGCCTGTTCCTGCCGGAATCGGTGCCGGTGGATCACCTGATCGCGCCGGAGCAGTTGGTGACCGACTATGTACGTCGCCTGATCGAGTACCCTGGCGCCTTGCAAGTAGTTGATTTCGCAGGTGGCCGCGTCGGTCTGGTGGCGGTCAAGGCCTACTACGGCGGTCCGCTGGTCGGCAATGCCCTCTCCACCCTGCGCGAGCACATGCCCAACATCGAAACTCGGGTAGCGGCCATCTTCCGTCAGGGCCGCCCGATCCGTCCGCAAGGTACCACCATCATCGAAGCGGATGACGAGGTCTTCTTCGTCGCCGCCGCAGGCCATATCCGCGCCGTGATGTCGGAGCTGCAGCGCCTCGAGAGCCCCTACCGCCGCATCATGATCGTCGGTGGCGGCAACATCGGCGCCGGCCTCGCCCGTCAGCTGGAGAAGCGCTACAGCGTCAAGCTTATCGAGCGCAACCAGAAGCGGGCGGAGCAGCTCTCCGAACTGCTGGAAAACACCATCGTCTTCTGCGGTGATGCGGCGGATCAGGAGTTGCTGGCCGAGGAGCACATCGACCAGATCGACGTCTTCATCGCTGTCACCAACGAGGATGAGGCCAACATCATGTCGGCCCTGCTCGCCAAGAAGATGGGCGCCAAGAAGACCATGGTGCTGATCCAGCGCGGCGCCTACGTCGATCTGGTGCAGGGTGGTTCCATCGATATCGCCATCTCGCCGCAGCAGGCCACCATATCGGCCCTGTTGACCCACGTGCGTCGGGCCGATATCGCCAACGTCTACAGCCTGCGCCGCGGTGCCGCCGAAGCGATCGAGGCGATTGCCCACGGTGACGAGAACACCTCCAAGGTGGTCGGCAAGACGGTGGGCGAGCTCAAGCTGCCGCCGGGCACCACTATCGGTGCCGTAGTACGCGGGGATGAAGTGCTGATCGCCCACGATCGCACCAAGATCCAGCAGGATGACCACGTAGTCATGTTTCTGGTGGACAAGAAGTATATCCCGGAAGTGGAGCGGCTGTTCCAGCCAAGCCCCTTCTTCCTGTAACGGCTTCATGCGCACAGGCTGTCAAACCAGACCCGGCTCAGCTCCCCCAAGGGGATGGTCCGGGTCTTTTGTTAATCAACGACCAGGTTATCGAACATGATCAAGCTGCGTCCCATTATCTTCACCCTGGGGCTGGTGCTCTCCAAGCTGGCACTCTTCATGTGGCTGCCCACCCTGCTGGCACTGCTCACCGGGTCAGAGGGATTTGTCGAGTTTCTCAAGTCCGTGCTGATCACCCACGGCGCCGCCCTGCTCTGCCTCCATTACGGCCGCAAAGCGGAGTTTCATCTGGGGGTGCGGGAGATGTTCCTGCTCACCACCTCGGTCTGGGTGGTGGCCTGTATCTTCGGGGCGCTGCCCTTTGTCTTCATCACCCACATCAACTTTACCGATGCCTACTTTGAGACCATGTCGGGAGTAACCACCACGGGCTCCACCGTGCTCTCCGGCCTCGACAACATGGCCCACAGCATCCTGTTGTGGCGCTCCATCCTGCAGTGGCTGGGCGGGGTCGGCTTTATCGTGATGGCGGTAGCCGTGCTACCCTACCTCAACGTCGGCGGCATGAAGCTGTTCCAGACCGAGAGCTCGGACTGGTCGGACAAAAGCGCCCCGCGTGCCAAGACGGTCGCCAACAACATCGTCGTGGTCTATCTGGTGCTCTCCATGCTCTGCTTCATGGCCTACTGGGCCAGCGGCATGAACATGTTCGAGGCGATCAACCACGCCATGACCACTCTCAGTACCGGCGGCTACTCCACCTCCGATCAATCCATGTCCCACTTCTCCAACTCGGCACACTGGATTGGCACCCTGTTCATGTTCCTCGGCGGCCTGCCCTTCCTGCTCTACGTGCAGAGCCTCAATCATCGGGACTACAGCCTGTTCAAGGATGCCCAGGTACGTGGCTTCTTCTGGCTGGTAGTGTGGGTCACCGCCATCATGACCTTCTACCTGTGGCAGCGGGATCTATTCAGCTTTATGGATGCCCTGCGCATCAGCTGTTTCAACATCGTTTCGGTACTCACCACCACGGGCTTTGGCCTCGGTGACTTCGGCACCTGGGGGCCGCTGGCCAGCATCACCTTCATCGTGTTGCTGGCACTTGGCGCCTGTTCCGGCTCCACTGCGGGTGGTCTGAAGATCTTCCGGGTGCAGGTGGCGTTTGCCCTCTTCAGAAAGCAGATGCGCCAGCTGATGCACCCCTCCGCCGTATTCCCCCAGAAGTACAACGGCCGGACGGTCAACGATGCCATCATCCGCTCGATGATCTCCTTCGTGCTGGTCTACTTCGCCATCATTCTGGTAATCGCTGCGCTGCTGGCTGCTATCGGGCTCGATCCCCTTACCTCCATCTCCAGCTCCATCACCGCTGTCGCCAACGTTGGCCCGGGTATGGGCCCTGTGGTCGGCCCCAGCACCAACTTTGCCAGCCTGCCGGAATCGGCCAAATGGCTGCTGTCATTTGGCATGCTGCTGGGACGACTGGAGATCCTGACGGTCGCCGTGCTCTTCTTCCCCTCCTTCTGGCGCCAGTAATCCCTCACTGCAAGTCAGCAAAAGCCGCAGCGTTCACCCGCTGCGGCTTTTTTATCTCACCCATCCCCACGACCTTCGCTCAACGCTCATCAGCCCCATTACCGGATGGCCAGAGCAGATCACAGGCATAAAAAAACGGACCCAAACCAGAGGTTTGGGTCCGTTTATCAGTGAACCGTCAGCGGCCACGAAGGCTGCCGAGGCTCAGCACATGGCATTAACCACGGCCAGAGCGCTTGCGATCCAGCTCGGTCAGCAATTTCTTGCGGATACGGATGTTCTTCGGAGTGACTTCTACCAGTTCGTCGTTATCGATGAACTCGAGAGCCTGTTCCAGAGTCATGCGGATCGGCGGAGTCAGCACTTGAGCTTCGTCGGTACCGGAGGCTCGCATGTTGGTCAGCTGTTTGCCTTTCAGGCAGTTAACAGTCAGGTCATTGGAACGGGAGTGAATACCGATCACCTGGCCTTCGTACACCTCGGTCGCGTGACCGATGAACAGACGACCACGGTCTTGCAGACCGAACAGGGCGTAAGTCAGGGCCTTACCGGTAGCGTTGGAGATCAGCACGCCATTCTGACGCTCGCCGATGCTGCCACCCTTGTGCGGACCGTAGTGGTCGAAGGTGTGGTACAGCAGACCGGTACCGGAGGTCATGGTCATGAACTCGGTCTGGAAGCCGATCAGGCCACGGCTCGGGATCATGAAGTCCAGACGGACACGACCCTTGCCATCCGGGGTCATGTTGGTCATTTCGCCTTTACGCAGACCCAGTTGCTCCATCACGGAACCCTGGTGCGCTTCTTCAACGTCCACAGTTACAGTTTCGAACGGTTCTTGCAGAACGCCATCAACGGTACGCAGGATTACTTCCGGACGGGACACAGCCAGTTCGTAACCTTCGCGGCGCATGTTTTCGATCAGGATGGAGAGGTGCAGTTCACCACGACCGGATACACGGAACTTGTCCGGATCATCGGTCTCTTCCACGCGCAGGGCCACGTTATGGACCAGCTCCTGGTTCAGACGCTCCAGAATGTTACGGGAGGTCACGAACTTGCCCTCTTTACCGGCGAACGGTGAGGTGTTGACCTGGAAGGTCATGTTCACGGTCGGCTCGTCAACGGAGAGCGGCGGCAGGGCTTCAACAGCACCGTAGTCACAGATGGTGTCGGAGATTTTCAGCTCGCCCAGACCGGTGATAGCGATGATGTCACCCGCTTGCGCGTCGGCAACTTCGGTACGGGACAGACCCAGGTAACCCAGCACCTGACCGACTTTCCCGTTACGGGTCTTGCCGTCAGCACCAACGATGGTGACTTGCTGGTTGGTCTTGACGCGACCACGGGTGATACGGCCGATGCCGATAACGCCCACGTAAGAGTTGTAGTCCAGCTGGGAGATCTGCATCTGGAAACCACCTTCGGCATCAGCCTTCGGCGCTTCCACGTTGTCAATGATAGCCTGGAACAGCGGCTCCATGTTCTCGGACTCGACGTCCTGATCCATGGTGGCCCAACCGTTCAGTGCAGAGGCGTAAACAACTTTGAAATCCAGCTGTTCGTCAGTCGCGCCCAGGTTGTCGAACAGGTCAAATACCTGATCCATTACCCAGTCAGGACGAGCACCCGGACGGTCAACCTTGTTGATGACCACGATCGGCTTCAGACCCTGAGCAAACGCTTTCTGGGTCACGAAACGGGTTTGCGGCATCGGGCCGTCTACGGCGTCAACCAGCAGCAGCACGGAGTCAACCATGGACAGTACGCGCTCTACTTCACCACCGAAGTCGGCGTGACCCGGGGTATCAACGATGTTGATGCGGTAGTCATTCCAGCGGATCGCAGTGTTCTTGGCGAGAATGGTAATGCCACGTTCCCGTTCCAGATCATTGGAGTCCATGATCCGTTCCTGGCCTTCCGTGGAGCGGTCCAGGGTGCCGGACTGCTGCAGCAGCTTATCAACCAGAGTCGTTTTGCCGTGGTCAACGTGCGCAATAATCGCAATATTGCGTAAATTCTCTAACATTCTCGCCTCAATCACCGGGTAAAATTGGGCGCTAATTGTACTCTTGCCTTTGTGATCTGCCTAGCAGAATTGCAGTACATTCGCGCACAACAACGGATCTGGATCATAGACCTCTCGGACAAACCCTGCTTAGATGGGCGGTGACCGTATTTCGCGCACCATTACAGCGCACCAAAACGATCCATCATTGCACTAAATTGATGCAACGCGAGTCGAGATCGCCTGATTTTGGGGAACCTCTTCAGCGAGATTGCCCTGAAATCAAGCTGTCACAAACTTGGCACGATACTGGCTTATGTGAATACGACGACGCATTCACCCAGAGAGTTTTAACACCGGAGGTTACTTAGCATGTCAGCCCAGAACGTTTTGGCCCTGATCCAGGAACACGAAGTCAAGTTTGTTGATCTGCGCTTTACCGACACCAAGGGTAAAGAGCAGCATGTATCCATCCCTGCTCACCAGGTTGATGAAGATTTCTTCGAAGACGGCAAGATGTTCGATGGTTCCTCCATCGGCGGCTGGAAGGGCATCAACGAATCCGACATGGTACTGATGCCGGACGCAGCCTCCGCCAAGCTGGACCCGTTCACCGAAGAGACCACCCTGAACATCGTTTGTGACGTGCTGGAGCCTGCCACCATGCAGGGCTACGACCGCGATCCGCGCTCCATCGCCAAGCGTGCAGAAGATTTCCTGAAGTCCAGCGGCATCGCTGACACCGTGCTGTTCGGGCCGGAGCCGGAATTCTTCATGTTCGACAACATCACCTTCTCCAACACCATGGGCCACAGCTTCGTGAAAATCGAATCTGAAGAAGCCGCATGGAACTCCGGCACTGCCTATGAGCATGGCAACAAGGGGCACCGTCCGTTCGTGAAAGGCGGTTACTTCCCGGTTGCACCGGTCGACTCTTCCCAGGATATCCGCGCCGCCATGTGTCTGGTGCTGGAAGAGATGGGCCAGGTCGTTGAAGCTCACCACCACGAAGTGGCCACTGCCGGTCAGAACGAGATCGCTACCCGCTTCAACACTCTTACGCTGAAAGCTGATGAAGTGCAGGTACTGAAGTACGTGATCCACAACGTGGCCCACGCCTACAACAAGACCGTTACCTTCATGCCGAAACCCATGTTCGGTGACAACGGCTCCGGCATGCACTGCCACCAGTCTCTGGCCAAGAACGGCGTCAACCTGTTCGCTGGTGACCTGTATGGCGGTCTGTCCGAGATGGCTCTGCACTACATCGGCGGTATCATCAAGCACGCCAAGGCCATCAACGCCTTCGCCAACCCGACCACCAACTCCTACAAGCGTCTGGTTCCGGGTTATGAAGCACCGGTCATGCTGGCCTACTCTGCCCGCAACCGCTCTGCCTCCATCCGTATCCCGGTGGTACCGAGCCCGAAAGCCCGTCGTATCGAAGTGCGCTTCCCGGATCCGGCTGCCAACCCGTACCTGGCCTTCGCAGCCCAGCTGATGGCCGGTCTGGACGGTATCATCAACAAGATCCATCCGGGCGATGCCATGGACAAGAACTTGTATGACCTGCCGCCGGAAGAAGCCGCAGAAGTGCCGACCGTGGCCGGCTCTCTGGACGAAGCCCTGGCAGCTCTGGATGCTGACCGCGAGTTCCTGACCCGCGGCGGCGTGTTCAGCGATGACTTCATCAACTCCTATCTGGAACTGAAACAGCAGGATGTTGACCGTGTGCGCATGACCCCGCACCCGCTGGAGTTCGAACTGTACTACTCCGTCTAAGTCTCAGCAGACTGTCCGTTTAAATCTGGTCAGCTTGCTTAATCGTGACAAAACCCGCCATCTGGCGGGTTTTTTCTCTGATAGGATTAAGCAATATACCGTCAAGGAGAGATGGATGAACAACAAACATGGCATAGGGGTGCTCAGCCTCCTGTTGCTGACCTCGTTCGCTGCGGACGCGGCCAAGGTCTACTCCTGGGTCGATGGCAATGGCATCACCCACTACTCGGATGCGCCACCACCCGGCAAAAACGCCAAAGAGGTCGATCTGCGGGTCGCCCCGCTGCTGGGCAGCAGCGCGCCCAGATCGGTGCAGGTGGATAACTTCAACAGCCTGACCGGCGCCGATGCCAAGAAAGAGAAAGAGGCGGCCAAGCTGACCATCGAACTGCTCTCCCCGGAACAGGGCAGCACCCTGCGCGACAACACAGGCAACATCGTCTTTCAGGGCTCTATCAGCCCCAAACCACCCACCCAGTATGATGTGCGCCTGACCCTGGATGGCAAAGCCGCCCCCATCGTCAGCAACAGCCTCTCTGTCCGGGTCGAAAACGTCGATCGCGGCGCCCACGAGGCTCAGCTCGAGCTGCTCGCCAAAGACGGTACGATCCTTGCTAAATCCAGTGCAGTCACCTTTTACCTGCATAGAGCGAGCGTGACGCCGGCTCCCAAACCCACCCCCAAAGCCGACTAGGGGTGATATAGCGCACCGATGCGGGTAAACTCTATGCACCATATCGGTGCATAACAGGTGTGTAGCACCGTTTTAGGGAGAAACCTGTGCCAACCCGCTCGGACAACGCCAAAACACTCTTGGATAATTTGCTGACCGCCGTGATCCTGATGGATGAGCGGCTCTGCATCCAGTTCGTCAACCCGGCGGCTGAACAGCTGCTCTCCCTCAGTGAACGCAGGCTGATCGGCATCGAACTGCCCCATCTGCTGGAACATATCTCCCTCGATTTGCAGCGGCTCAAGCAGTGCCTCGTGTCAGGGCAAGGCTTTACCGATAGCGAAGTGACTCTGGTGGTAGAGGGAGAACCGCGACTGGTGGAGCTGAGCGCCACCCCGATGGCCGACCACGAACAGCGGCTACTGGTCGTGGAGCTGCGCAAGATCGACCAGCAGAAGAAGATCAGTCAGGAGCAGCAGCAACATGCCCAGCAGCTGGCGGCCAAGGAGCTGGTGCGCGGGCTGGCCCACGAAATCAAGAATCCCCTCGGCGGCCTGCGCGGCGCAGCGCAGCTGCTGCAAAAAGAGCTGCCGGATCCGGCCCTGCGCGAATATACCGGCATCATCATCGAACAGGCCGATCGGCTGCGGGTACTGGTCGATCGCCTGCTCGGCCCCCAGCGCCCCGGCCGCCACCAGATGCACAATGTCCATTCGGTGCTGGAGCAGGTACGCCGACTGGTGGAGCTAGAGCTGCCGCCGACAGTGCGCATAGAGCGCGATTACGATCCCAGCATTCCCGAATTCGAGATGGAGCCGGATCAGCTGCAGCAGGCGTTTCTGAACATAGTGCGCAACGCCGCCGAAGCGCTGGGCAACCAGACCGGCCTTATCCGCATCAAGACCCGCACCGCGTTCCAGATCACCATCCACGGCCAGCGCTACCGGTTGGCGGCGGAGATCAAGATCATCGACAACGGCCCCGGTATCCCGGACGCCATCCGCGACACCCTGTTCTACCCGATGATCACCGGCAAGGAGGGGGGCACCGGGCTCGGTCTCTCCATCGCCCAGAACCTCATCGACCAGCACAAGGGGAAGATCGACTGCATCAGCTGGCCGGGCCACACCGAATTCACCATTTTTCTACCGCTTCGCAAGTAAGGGAACCCCATGACCGCCAAAGTGTGGATCGTCGATGACGACAGTTCTATCCGCTGGGTGCTGGAGCGCACTCTCGGCAGCGAAGGCTTCAACTGCGAGAGCTTTGCCGATGGCGAAGCCCTGCTGCACGCCCTTGAGCTGCGCTCGCCCGATGTGATCCTCTCCGATATCCGGATGCCCGGCATCGATGGTTTGAGCCTGCTGGAGCAGATCCACCGCCGTCAGGCCGATCTGCCCATCATCATCATGACCGCCCACTCGGATCTCGACAGCGCGGTCAACGCCTACCAGCGCGGCGCCTTCGAGTACCTGCCCAAGCCGTTCGACATCGACGAAGCGGTGACCCTGGTGCGCCGCGCCGAGAATCACCTCAAGGAGCAGCGCACCAAGCGCAAGTCTCGCCAGCAGGAGGCTACAGCCACGCCCGAAATCATCGGGGAGGCACCGGCTATGCAGGAGGTGTTCCGCGCCATCGGCCGCCTGTCACGCTCCAGTATCTCGGTACTGATCAACGGTCAGAGCGGTACCGGCAAGGAGCTGGTCGCCCACGCGCTGCACAAGCACAGCCCGCGCGCCCACAAGAACTTCATCGCCCTCAATATGGCAGCCATCCCCAAAGATCTCATCGAATCGGAGCTGTTCGGTCACGAGAAGGGGGCCTTCACCGGCGCCAACAACATCCGCCACGGCCGCTTCGAGCAGGCCGACGGCGGCACCCTGTTTCTCGACGAGATCGGCGACATGCCGCTGGATGTGCAGACCCGGCTGCTGCGGGTGCTGGCCGATGGCCAGTTCTACCGGGTCGGTGGCCATCAGCCGGTGCAGGTGGATGTGCGGATCATCGCCGCCACCCACCAGAATCTGGAGAAACGGGTCGCCGATGGCGAGTTTCGCGAGGATCTGTTCCACCGCCTCAACGTCATCCGCATTCATATCCCCGCCCTCAAGGAGCGGCGTGAGGATATCCCCCAGCTGGCCCGCCACTTCCTGCTGCGTGCCGCCAAGGAGCTGAACGTGGAGGCCAAGAGCCTGCACCCGGATACCCAGGTCTATATCAGCCGCCTACCCTGGCCGGGCAACGTGCGCCAGCTGGAGAACGTCTGCCGCTGGCTCACCGTGATGGCCTCGGGGCAGGAGGTGCTGGTAGGTGACTTGCCAGCCGAACTGCTCACTCCCATCACCCACAACGCCGAACCGGGCCAACCGGCGATGCCTGGTTGCTGGCAGCAGCAATTGCAGGTGTGGGTGGCCAGCAAGCTGGCGCTGGGAGAGACAGACATCCTGGCCGATGCCATGCCCCAGTTCGAGCGGATCATGCTGGAGACTGCGCTGGAGCACACCCACGGCCACAAGCAGGAAGCCGCTCGCCTGCTTGGCTGGGGTCGCAACACCCTCACCCGCAAGCTGAAGGAACTCGATCTCTCCTGAGTCCCGGGGAAAAACGATTCCCATCACGCCCTGACAAATCACCGTCCGCCAGAACCCCGTTTAACCATAAACGGGGTATCTTTTTTGAAAGCCCCGCCTAGAATGGCAGGCTTTCAAACCCGACTCGATGAGGGCGCCCCCATGATTGACAGATCTCTCCCCCTGACCGACCTGCACCGCCATCTGGACGGCAACATCCGCCCGCAAACCATCCTCGAGCTGGGTCGCCAACACAATATCCAGCTGCCCGCCTTCGAACTGGAGGCGCTGCGCCCCCATGTGCAGATCGTTGAGAACGAGCCAAGTCTGGTCGCCTTCCTGAAGAAACTGGACTGGGGTGTTGCCGTGCTGGCCGACTACGACGCCTGCCGCCGGGTTGCCTACGAGAACGTGGAAGATCTGCTGCGCGCCGGTATCGACTATGCCGAGCTGCGCTTCAGCCCGGCCTATATGGCGATGGCCCATAAGCTGCACCCGCAGGGTGTGGTGGAAGCCATCATCGACGGCGTGGCCGCGGGCAGCCGTGACTTCGGCATCAAGGCCAACCTGATCGGCATCATGAGCCGCACCTTCGGCACCGAGCAGTGCAATCAGGAGCTGGCCGCCTGTCTGGCCCACCGTGACAAGCTGGTCGCCATCGATCTGGCCGGTGACGAGCTGGGCTTCCCGGGCGAACTCTTTGTCGACCACTTCCGCAAGGTGCGCGATGCAGGCATGCGCGTCACCGTGCACGCCGGTGAGGCGGCTGGCCCCGAGAGCATGTGGCAGGCCATTCGCGAGCTGGGTGCCGAGCGTATCGGCCACGGTGTCAAAGCGATTCAGGATCCGGCCCTGATGGCCTATCTGGCCGAGCACCGCATCGGCATCGAATCCTGCCTCACCTCCAACGTCCAGACCACCACGGTAGCGAGCCTGACCGAACACCCGATCCGCCAGTTCCTGGCTGCCGGCGTGCTGGCCTGCCTCAACACCGACGATCCGGCGGTGGAAGGGATCGACCTGCCCCACGAATATGAGGTGGCCGCCCCGGCCGCGGGTATGACCGCCAGCGAGATCCGCACCGCCCAGCAGAATGGCCTGACCCTGGCCTTCCTGAGCGATAGCGAGAAAGCCGAGCTGAGCGCCCGCGCCGCCAGCCGCTGATTAACATCGGCAGTGCAAATAACAACGGCCCACTTCGGTGGGCCGTTTGCTTTGCGGATTTCTGATGATGGGTAAGCACTGGGCCAGCAGGCAGATAGCAAAAGGCCCAAACCGGGTTTGGGCCTTTTGCTGATGGCGGTACAGGGGAAAACTACTCCTGCTCCTTGTCGCGTTCCAGCGCCCGCTCAACCAGCGGCTCGGGCAGGCTCTTGGTCACCTCCACCCCCAGCTCGCGGAAGCGTTCGACCTGCGAAATCAGGTTGCCACGGCCGTTGACCAGCCGTCCCATCGCCTTGTCGTAGCTCTCTTGCGCCTTGTGCAGGCTGCCGCCCATCTGCTGCATCTCCTCGACAAACAGCCGCA
>NZ_JBODRQ010000006.1:0-56690 GCF_050633025.1 Aeromonas sp. | reverse complement strand
AAATTCAGTGATAGTGACAAGCCAAGCGCAACATCACTACTCACGTCAGCTTTCTCAGATTGAAGAATTTGCCTGGCGGCCATAGCGCCGTGGAACCACCTGATCCCATGCCGAACTCAGAAGTGAAACGCGGTAGCGCCGATGGTAGTGTGGCATTCGCCATGCGAGAGTAGGACACTGCCAGGCACCCAATACAAGAAACCCCGCTCAATGAGCGGGGTTTTTTATTGCCTGAAAATTAGAAAGTTATCTGATAATTGACCTGCTTTATTCCCCTAAACAGCCTATCTTCCCGTCGTTTCTAATCATAAAAAATGGCCACAACGGCGTAAAATGGTGCCTCATTTCGTCGGAGATAGCCCATGTTTTGTCCAAAATGCGGCGGTCAAACCCTGCAGAGCGTCAGCCCCAAAGAGTTTCGCTGTGGCTGCGGTTTTCATTTTTTCCAGAATGTGGCGACGGCGGTGATGGTGGCGCTTTGCTGGCAGGATGAGGTGCTGGTTGCGGTGAGGGCCGGCAATCCGGGCAAGGGGTTGCTGGATCTGCCAGGAGGATTTGTCGATCCCGGCGAGTCACTGGAGGCGGCTCTGGTGCGCGAGTTGCAGGAGGAGCTGGGACTCGATGTCAGCGCTCAACCTTTTACCTATCTCGGTTCATTCCCCAATATCTATCCCTACGATGGCATCACCTATCACACCTGTGACACCTTCTTTGCCATTGTGCTGAGTGAAAAACCGGTCATCCAGCCGGCTGATGATGTGGCCGCCTGTCAGTGGCTGAAGCTCAGCGATATCCCCTTGTCCCGCTTTGCTTTCGAGTCGACGCGCACCGCGATGGCGCGGTTGCAGCAATCCCCTTTGCAAGCCTGATCCCTGTTGATGACGATGGGGATTGGCAGCGACCATCCCTGTCTCATCCTTGTCCGCTTTTGTCCCGCAGACGCCATTCGTCAGACGGTGAGTGGTATAGTCAGCAGTGGATCCGGATTCAAGGAGCATATCGTGAAGAAGATAGTTCTCATCTTGCTCGGCATCGCCGTGGCGGCCTTGCTGGCCATAGTGACGCTGATAAGCCTTATCGACCCCAATCAATTCAAGCCCCAACTGGCTGAACAGGTGCGCAAGAGCACTGGGCGTGAACTGGTGATGGCGGGGGAGCTTGACTGGCGTTTCTGGCCGAGTCTCGGCCTCTCGCTGGAGAAGGTGGCTCTGCGCAATCCGGCCGGTTTTGCCGAGCCGGATCTGGTTCGTTTCGAACAGGGCGAGGCCTCGGTGGCCCTGTTGCCGCTGCTCTCCCATCGTCTGGAGATTGGCAAGGTGACCCTGAGTGGCGCCCATCTCTTTATCCAGACCAAGGCGGATGGCAGCTCCAATCTGAGCGGACTGATCAAAGATGCTACTGCTGATGCAAGCGAACCGGTCGTCCCCGCAACCCCTGCGCCAACCGCTGATAGCAAGCCTTGGCAGATCAGCTTGCAGAGTGTCGCGCTCTCCCAGGCCAGTGCGCTGGTACAGGATGATCGCAGCGGCACCTCGCTGCGACTGGATCGCCTCGATCTCGATATGGGGCAGCTGGCCACTGGTCAGTGGGTACCCGTGACGCTGGCCGCCAAGGGGAGTGCCGACAAGCTCGCTTTCGATGTTAAAGGGCAGACCCAGATCAAGCTGGCGCAGGAGGTGATGGCCAGTGAACTGAAAGACTTGAGCCTCAGTGGCAGCCTGAGTGACCCGTCCCTGCGACTCGACAGTTTCTCCATCAAGGGAGACCGACTGGCCCTTGGTGAGTGGAGCAACCTCACGTTGGCGCTGAAGGGGACCAAGGGTGAGGGGCAGCAAGCTTCATTGGCTGGCTCGCTGGAAGGAACACTCAAGGGACGGCTCGATAAAGAGATGAAGCTGGCCGAGCTCTCCGATGTGCTGCTGACGGCTGCGCTGGAAGGTGATGCGCTGCCGCGCCCGCAGATGAAGCTGAAACTGGCCGGGTTTGCCCGTGCCGAGCTCGACAAGGAGTTGATTACCCTGAGCAAGCTGGTGATGAGTGCCGATGAGGCGCTGCTGAGTGGTGATGGAACCGTGCAGCTTGGTGCTGTTCCTGCAATCACTTTCGATCTCAAGGGTGAGAAGCTGGATCTCGACAAATGGCTCGCCAAATCGGTACCGACCACACCTGCGCAGGCGAAAGAGGATAAACCGGCGACCGGTGTTGCCAACACCGCTGCAAGTGGCAATAAAGCGGCAACCGGCAAGAGCGAAGCTCTCTCCACGGTCGAACCGGATCTGGGGGCGCTCAAAGGGATGGATCTGGATGGTCGACTGCAACTCGGCAGCCTGCGTCTGAAAGGACTGGATCTCGGCGCAGTCGATCTGCAGGTGGCTCTGGCCAAGGGACTGCTGACGCTCAAACAGTTCAGCGCGACCGTGGCAGGCGGTCAGATAAACGCGAACGGGGTACTTGACGCACGCCAGCAGCCCGCCACCTACAAGGTGCACAAGCAGGTGGCCGGGGTGAACATTCGTCCCTTGCTGCAGACTCTGGCCCAGAGCGATCTGCTGGAGGGCAAGGGCGATCTCGATGTGCAGGTGCAGGGGCGTGGTCTCTCTGAGTTGGCACTGCGCAACGGGATGCAGGGCAAGGTTACCTTGAAACTGAGCGACGGTGCCCTGCATGGCATCAACCTGCCGGAGATGATCCGCGAGGCGCGGGCCACCCTCACCGGCAAGGGGGCCGAGCAGGTGAAGGAGGCGCGCAAGACCGACTTCAGCGCCCTGACCGCCAGCTTCCAGATTGCCGCTGGCGTCGCCCGCAGCAACGACATCCAGCTCTTTGCCCCGGCCTTGCGGGTCAAGGGGGAGGGGCAGACGGCGCTGGTGCCGGAGAGCCTCGACTTCCTGTTCCTCACCTCCATCGTCGAGAGCAGCAAGGGGCAGGGGGGCAAGGATGTGGATGAGCTCAAAGAGATCACCATTCCGGTGCGGATCGGCGGTCACTGGCAAGCCCCCAGCTACCAGCTTGATGTGAAGGCACTGCTCAGCAACAACAAGCTGCTGGAGGATAAGGCACGCAAGGAGGCCGAACGCGGCCTCAAGAAGCTGCTGGGTGACAAGGCCGACAATGAAGCCGTCAAAGGGGTGGCTGACCAGCTGCTCAAGGGGTTGTTTTAATAGCCCCCAGCCTTTCGCTTTATTGCCGTGCAAAGCCCGTGCCGAGCGGGCACTTTCTTATTGAGGAGACCGTTCTGTGCGTGTCGTATCGGACTAGGCATTGGCCTGGCAGTCTATAGGGAAGGGCCCGCCTGAATTGCTTCAGGCGGGCCCTTTTACATTGCCGCTAGCGGGATTTACTCCCCCAGCAGCGTGTGCCAGACCGCCAGCACATGGCCTCGTTCGGTCAGTAACTGGTCGTCGCTCACCTTGCGGGAGATCTCCGAAAGGTTGAGGCGATGGCCGAGGTTGCGGATCTCCAGATAGGCCTGCTTCAGCCCCTCCGCCTGCTCCAGGGTCAGCACCCCCGCCATCACGCACTCGTCGAAGATGCGCACGTTATCGGACCAGCGGGTGAGGGCATCGGGCTCGCCGCAGGCGTGGGCCAGCACCAGATACTGGGCGATAAACTCGATATCCACCATGCCGCCGGGGGACTGCTTGAGGTCGAACTCGCCGGCACCGGCCTTGAGCAGGTGATCCCGCATCTTGTGGCGCATCTCGCGCACCTCGCGGGCCAGAGTCGGCAGATCTCGCTCCTTGGCCAGCACATCGCGGCGGATGCGGGCAAACTCGGCAACGATGGCGTCATCGCCATAGATGGGGCGAGCCCGCACCAGCGCCTGATGCTCCCAGGTCCACGCCTCGTTTTGCTGGTACTGCTCGTAGGCCGACAGCGACGAGACCAGCAGGCCGGCGTCGCCGGAGGGGCGTAGCCGCATGTCGATCTCGTAGAGGATGCCGGACGGGGTGCGGGTGCTGAACAGGTGCAGGATCCGCTGTGCCAGACGCAGGTAGAACTGGCGGCTGTCGATGGGCTTGCGACCATCTGTGTAGCTGTTGGGGTCGCCGCCGTGCAGGAACACCAGATCGAGATCCGAGCCGTAGCCTAGCTCGATGCCACCCAGCTTGCCATAGGCCACCACCGCAAAGCCGCGCTGGCTGTTCACCGCCACCTCGGGTGGCACCCCGTAGCGCTCGCTCATCTGGGCCCAGGCCTGATTGACCACCTCTTCGGTGATCGCCTCCGCCAGCCAGGTGAGGTGATCGCTCACCTTCATCAGCGGCAGGGCGCCGGCAATGTCGGCCGCCACGATGCGCAGCAGCTGCACCTGCTTGAACTGACGCAGCGCCTCCATCTGCTGCTCCACGTCCTCTTCGGGGATGCGCAGCAGGAACTGGCGCAGCTGGGGCTTGTACTGATCGAGCGGGGTGGGGTGGTAGAGGTGCTGGGGATCGAGCAGCTCGTCCAGCAAAATGGGGTAGCGGGACAGCTGCTCGCTCACCAGATGGCTGGCGTCGCACAGCCGCACCAGCTGGCGCAGGGCGCCCGGGTTTTCCGCCAGCAGCTGCAGATAGGCGCTGCGGGTGAAGATGCGGGCCAGCAGTTCGCACACCCGCTCGAACAGGCGGGCGGGTTGCTCGCTAGCCACCACCAGTCGCAGCAGCTCCGGCATCAGCCAGTCCAGCGCGATGCGCCCCTGCGGGCCTACCTGACGGCGCTTGTACTCCTCCTTGAAACGCAGCAGGGCGGTGCAGAGCGGGGCGGGCTCGGCAACCCCCTGCGCGGTCAGCAGTTTTTCCAGCTCGGCGGCGTCGAGCTCGGTGCGCCAGAGATCGAGCCAGAGCTGCTCCAGATGGGCGGGGGCCTCTTTCTCTTCCCCCACCACGGCGGCGAACTCCTGATGGACGGCGGCCATCTCCTCATCCAGATGAGCCATAAAGGCGCCCCAGTCAGCAAAACCCAGAGCAGCGATCAGCCGCTGGCGATCCCGCTCCTCGGTGGGCAGGGTCTGGGTCTGCTGATCGCCGATCTCCTGCAAGATGTTTTCGACCCGGCGCAGGAAGCAATAGGCATCCAGCAGGCGATCGCAATGGGCGGATTCGAGGGCTCCGCACCCGGCGATGGCGGCCAGCGCTTCGGGCAGGTGGCGCACCCGCAGCGCCGGCTCGCGCCCGCCGCGAATAAGTTGCAGCGCCTGGGCGATGAACTCCACCTCGCGAATGCCGCCAGCCCCCAGCTTGATGTTGCCCTCCAGCCCCTTGCGGCGCACCTCGGCGGCGATCATCGCCTTCATCTGGCGCAGGCCGTCGATAACGCCAAAGTCGATATAGCGGCGAAACACGAAGGGGCGCAGCATCTCGGCCAGCTCCACCGCGTGCTCGCATTGGGGGCCCAGCACCCGCGCCTTGACCATGGCGTAGCGCTCCCAGTTGCGGCCGTGGTGCTGGTAGTAATCCTCCATGGCGGCGAATGAGATGGCGAGCGGCCCCGCATCGCCAAAGGGGCGTAAGCGCATATCGACCCGGAACACCTGACCATCCTGGGTGGGCTGGTGGAGGGCGTTGATGATGCGCTGGCCCAGCTTGATAAAGAACTGCTGGTTGGCGAGCTCGCGCCGCCCGCCGACCGTGTAGCCGTTCTCGGGGAAGGTGAAGATAAGGTCGATATCTGAGGAGAAGTTGAGCTCGCCACCGCCCAGCTTGCCCATGCCGAGAATAAGCAGGGGCTGCGGATTGCCATTGCCATCCATGGGGGTGCCCAGCTCGCCGCACTGTTTGGCGTAGAGCCAGTCGCGGGCAGAGCAGATGAGGGCATCCGCCAGTTTGGTGAGATGGATAAAGCTCTCTTCTACTTCGGCGTGGCCCAGCAGCTCGCGCCAGGCGATCACCAGCATGCGGCTGCGGCGGAACTGGCGCAGGATACGCTTGAGGGCCTCTTCATCGCTTACCTCGGCGAGCAGGGCTGTGAGGTCACTCTGGTAGGCGGGCCAGCGTTCGACCAGTTCGAGATCCCCGGAGGCGAGCAGTTTGGTCAGCAACTCCGGCTGTTTGAAGAGAGAGTCGGCGACAAAATCGGAGAGGCCGAGCAGGGTCAGCAGGGTCTGGCGAACGGGCTCGGGCAGCGAGCCATAGTCGGGGGCTAGCTCGACCAGTCGCTGCCATTGGCGCTGGGCCAGCTCCTGCAGCAGGGGGGAGAAGGCGGAGAAAGAGGGAGAGTGCTGGGCCACGGTTGCCGTCCTTGTGGTTAACAAAACTGCCGGATAAAAAGCTGGCTGCCAATCTAGCACTGTCAGGCCCCCGCGTCACAGCGCAGGGGCGAGAAGCATGATCCAGAAAGGAAAATGGGTTGCTTGTGGGGATATGAAGAAAGGCCCCGCAGGGCCTTTCTCTCTTATCATGGTCATTACCCCAGCTTGAAGGAGTGGATCTGGCTGTCGAGATCCTTGCTGTGCTGCTCGACCAGCTCGGAGGCCTCTTGAAGCTCGCGCAGCACCACCACGGAGCCTTCGGCGATCTGCTTGACCTGCTCCAGATTGCCGCGCATCTCCTCGGCCACCGAGCTCTGCTGATCGGAAGCGGCGGCGATGTGGCGGTTCATGTCGGCCACGCCCTGTACCCGCTCCACTATGGTGGCGAGCTGATCGCCCGCCTGGGTCACCTGGGCAACCCCCTTGTCGGCCTGCTGCACGCTCTGGGCCATCAGCTCGCCAGCCTGACGGGCATTGCCTTGCAGCTGCTCGATCATCTTCTGAATTTCGACGGTGGCAGCCTGAGCCCGGTTGGCCAGTTCGCGCACTTCGGAGGCCACCACGGCAAAGCCACGACCTGCTTCACCGGCGCGAGCCGCTTCGATGGCCGCGTTCAGTGCCAGCAGGTTGGTCTGCTCCGAGATACCGCGAATGGTGTCGACCACAGAGCCAATGCGCTCGACCCCCTGCTCCACCTGATTGACCACGGTGGCGGAGCGCTGGATGTTGCCGGAGAGGGTATCGATGGTGCTGACGGTATCGGCGACGCAGCGGCTCCCCTCCTCCGCCAGCTGGCTGGTTTCGACGGTGGCGTGAGAGGCCTGATCCGCATGAGCGGCCACTTCACGAATGGCGCCGACCATCTGGCTCATGGCGCTGGCGAGCTGTTCGATCTGGGCGAACTCTTCGCCGATGGCCTCGTTAGCTTCCTCCATGCAGAGGGTCACCTGGGAGGCGATGTCGTTGAGTTCCTTGCAGGCGGCACGCTGGTTGCCAAACACCTCTTTGAGGTTCTCCTGAGAGTGGGAGACCGCCTTGGCGATGTCACCGAACTCGTCCCGAGACTTGAGCAGCACCTTGTGGCTGAGGTCCCGCTTGGCGAAACGCTCCAGCAGATCCACTAGATAGTGCACCTGTTTGACCATCAGACGAGAGCCGGTCATCAGCAAGATCACGAACAGCAGCCCCATGATGGTGGTCTCCATCAGGCCGCTCCACAGCAGGCGATTGGAGATCGCATCCGCCTTGGCGGGCTCGAGCCCTTCGCTGAGCAGGGTGGCTTCCAGATTGTTGGCGTCAAACCAGAGTTTTGTCAGTAGCAGGAGGGTACTGAACACCATCAGCAGCACCACTTTGGGTACCAACCGGATGTTGCTCATCTGCTTCTCCAGCAGGTTCAGCTGCATTGTCATTCTCCTTTAAAAAGCCGTTTTTTCCTTTGCCATCAGGACTATCGGCATTATCTTCTCTTTTATTAATTTGCACTGTGCTTAAAGTTGGAAAATGTATGCGACATCACTTAACTCATCTGCGGGCGATGGATCTGCTGATGGCATTTCTGTCGATAGTCTCGGTCCTGCTGGTGACGGCCCGCTGGTGGGGCCAGGAGACCCTCACGCCGCAGACCCTGCAGTTTTTCTATGACATCGACAGCCTGATCTGTTACTTCTTCCTCGCCCACTTCGGCTATGGCTGGCTGCGGGCGCCCGATCGCAAGGCATTTTTCATGGCCAACTGGATCTATCTGCCGGGTAGTCTGCCGATGGTGGAGCAGCTGCGCTGGGCTCGTCTGCTCCAGCTGTGGCGGGTCTATCAGTTGTTCAAGGAGCACCCGGATCTCTGGGCCATGTTCCGTCGTGAGCGCAACGAGACCACCCTCTCGGGCATCCTGTTTCTGTTCGTGCTGTTGCTTGGCCTGGGCTCCGGGATGATGTACTGGATTGAAGCCGGTGAACCGGGTAGCCAGATCCAGACACCTTACGACGCTTTCTGGTGGACGCTGGTGACCCTGTCGACCGTGGGCTATGGCGATCTGGTGCCCAAAACCGAGGAAGGGCGTTTTGTCGCCAGCCTGTTGATCCTGTTCGGGGTTGGCCTGTTTGGTGCCACCAGCGGCTTTATGGCCAGTGTGTTCTTGCAGCCAAGCAAAGAGAGCGAAACTGACAAGTGGCGCCATCACTACAACAGCCAGCAAGAGGAGCTGTTGCGCGAGTTGCGGGCACTGCGAGACGAAGTGCGCGAGCTCAAGAAGAAGTAAGGTTGTCGCACCGGAGCGCAAGTTGCGAGCCAGCTCCCAGCTATCGGTTGTGGCTGAGCGGGGGAGGTGCTTTTTCTTTGCTTGTCCTTTAACCTGCTGGCGGCTTAACATTCAACCTCTTGTCCAAACCTGAAAAAGAGAACCGATCGACCATGCGCGCCCTTCTCGGGATTTTGATCTGCTTGTGTGCCCAACAGGCACTGGCCGATACCCGTTATGTTTCAGACAACATTTTTACCTATATCCACAATGGCCCGGGTACCCAGTTCCGGATCCTTGGTAGCGTCAAGGCTGGTGAACCGCTGGAGGTGAAGGCGGTGAACAGCGAGGCCGGTTACACCCAGGTGGTGGACGGTCGTGGTCGCGAGGGGTGGATCAAGAACAGCGAGCTGCAGAACCAGATCAGCTTGCGCGAGCGTCTGCCCCAAGTGGAAAAAGAGCGCGATGAGCTTAAAGATCGCCTGCAGAACCTCAACGGTGACAACGAGAGACGCTTCACCGAGAAGGATGGTCAGATCGCGACCCAGAGCAAGGAGATCGCCGCCCTCAAGGCCCAGCTGGCCTCACAGGGTGAGGAGATGATCAGCCTCAAGGAGCAGAACGACGCCCTGACCCAGAGCTACGACAACCAGGAGCACGACATGCAGATGGACTGGTTTATCCGTGGTGGTGCCATGGTCGGCGCAGGGCTCCTGCTCGGCATCCTGCTGCCGATGCTGCCCCGTCGTCGCAACCGTGGCGATCGCTGGATGAACTGACAACATCTGGTTGTATGGAGGGATAAGCAGGGTCGCCATGGCGACCCTGCTTTATTGGGGGCGCATGGTGCGGGGCTGCTTGGGCGACATCCGGAATGAGAGGGATGCATGATAGTTTGCGACAGGGCCAGCGATACAAGATCGTATACAAAATAAAACCAGATGACCTGATGCTTGCTGGAGGAGAGGCTTAAAACAAGCCTTTTTTGGGTAAATTCGCGATCCTTGTTAAAGAGTGGCAACAAATTTATTTCATACAAGGCGCAATATTGTATACATTATCGGCGTTTCGGCGGCGCGTCCGCCTTTGTCGATATCAGCCCTCGGGCGTACAGGAAGGCCCCTATGTTCAAAGCTACTCAAGTGCTTGCCGCTGACTATATCCCCTCTGATCTGGCCGCCCTGCGCGAAGCCATCACCCAGAACTACGTGGTGGATGAAAATGCCTATCTGGCCGAACTGTTGGCCATGCTACCGGGGGATGGCGCCTCGCTGGAGCAGGTGACCCAGCGTGCCCGTACCCTGGTGACCAAGGTGCGCAAGGAGAGCGGCTCCGGTGACGGTATCGACGCCTTCCTGCAGGAGTACAGCCTGGATACCCAGGAGGGGATCATCCTGATGTGTCTGGCCGAGGCGCTGCTGCGCATTCCCGATGCCGAGACCGCCGACGCCCTGATCAAGGACAAGCTCTCCGGCGCCAACTGGTCATCCCATTTCCGCAAGAGCGATTCCACCCTGGTCAACGCCTCCACCTGGGGGCTGATGCTGACCGGCAAGATCATCAAGCTCGACAAAAAGCTCGACGGCAACCCGGCCAACCTGCTGGGGCGCATGGTCAACAAGCTGGGGGAGCCGGTGGTGCGCTCCGCCATGTACGCCGCCATGAAGATCATGGGCAAGCAGTTCGTGCTGGGGCGCGACATGAAAGAGGCGCTCAAGGCGAGCCGCAAATCTCGCGAGCTGGGCTACACCCACACCTACGACATGCTGGGCGAATCGGCGCTGACCATGCAGGATGCCGACAAGTATCTGACCGATTACCGCAACGCCATCGAGGCGGTCGGCAACGAGCGGATCAGCGACGGCGGCCCGGCCCCCTCCATCTCCATCAAGCTCTCGGCACTCCATCCGCGCTATGACGTGGCCAACCGCGAACGGGTGCTCGGCGAGATGTGCGAGCGGCTGGTGGGACTGGTACGGCTGGCCCGCGACAAGGATGTGGCCATCAGCATCGATGCCGAGGAGATGGACAGACTCGAGCTGTCGCTGGATCTGTTCGAGCAGCTCTACCGCTCCGACGCCAACCGTGGCTGGGGCAAGCTCGGCATGGTGGTGCAGGCCTACTCCAAGCGCGCGCTGCCGGTACTCTGCTGGCTCACCGCGCTGGCCCGCGAGCAGGGGGACCTCATTCCGGTGCGACTGGTAAAAGGCGCCTACTGGGACAGCGAACTGAAATATGCCCAGCAGGCGGGCCTGCCCGGCTATCCGCTCTTTACCCGCAAGGCGGGCACCGATATCTCCTACCTCGCCTGTGCCCGCTACCTGCTGAGCGAGCCGACTCGCGGCTTTATCGCTCCCCAGTTTGCCACCCACAATGCCAATACCGTGGTCAGCATTCTGGAGATGGCCGGTGATCGCCAGTTTGAATTCCAGCGTCTGCACGGCATGGGCGAGGAGCTGCACAACGCCGTGCTGAGTGACAATCCCGGTCTGCACTGCCGCATCTACGCGCCGGTCGGCGCCCACAAGGACTTGCTGCCCTATCTGGTGCGCCGCCTGCTGGAGAACGGGGCCAACACCTCCTTCGTTCACAAGCTGGTGGACCCCAACACCCCGGTGGACTCGCTGGCCGAGCATCCGCTGCGCACCCTCAAGCGCTACTCCGGCTTTGCCAACGACCGCATTCCGCAGCCGGTGAACCTGTTCACCGACCGCAAGAACTCCAGCGGCGTCAATATGAACATCCTCTCCATCCAGCGCCCCTTCTTCGCCCGCTTGAAAGAGCTGGAGAGCAAGCAGTGGCTGGCGGGCCCCATCGTCGATGGCGAGACCCTCAAGCGCAGTGAGGCGCGCACCGTGCTGAGCCCGCAGGATGTGAGCCTCACCGTCGGCAAGATCCACTGGGCCGACGAGCAGGCAGTGGAGCAGGCCTTGGCATCGGCCCACGCAGCCTTCCCGCGTTGGCGCGAAACCCCGGTGAGCGAGCGGGCCGCCGCGCTGGAGAAGCTGGCGGATCTGCTGGAAGCGAACCGCGAGCAGTTTGTCTCCCTCTGTACCCGCGAGGCGGGCAAGCTGCTGCAAGATGGCATCGACGAGGTGCGTGAGGCGGTCGATTTCTGCCGCTACTACGCGGTGCAGGCGCGCAGCCTGATGGGGCAGGCGACCCTGCTGCCCGGTTACACCGGCGAGCAGAACGAGCTGTTCCTGCAGGGGCGCGGTGTCTTTGTCTGCATCAGCCCGTGGAACTTCCCGCTGGCGATCTTCCTCGGCCAAATTGCTGCTGCGCTGGCCACCGGCAACACAGTTATCGCCAAACCGGCGGAGCAGACCGGCCTTATCGCCCATCTAGCGGTGACTCTGGCCCATCAGGCCGGTATTCCGGGCGACGTACTGCAATTGCTGCCCGGTGACGGCGCCACCGTGGGTGCCAAGTTGACAGCCGATCCGCGCATTGGCGGCGTATGTTTCACCGGCTCCACCGAGACCGCCAAGCTGATCAACATGACCCTGGCCCAGCGCGATGGCGCCATCCTGCCACTCATCGCCGAGACCGGCGGCCAGAACGCCATGATCGTCGACTCCACCGCCCTGCCGGAGCAGGTGGTGCGCGATGTGGTGAGCGCCGCCTTCCAGAGCGCCGGTCAGCGTTGCTCGGCCCTGCGGGTGCTCTACCTGCAGGAGGAGATAGCCGAGCGGGTGCTGGAGATCCTCACCGGTGCCATGCAGGAGCTCAAAGTGGGCAACCCGGCCGAGCACAACACCGATGTCGGCCCGGTGATCGACGCCGATGCCAAGGCCGGTCTCGATGCTCACCTCGCCTACATGGTGCTCCGCGCTCGCCTGATTGCGCAGGCGCCGATGCCTGCCGCGACCATGGAAGGGCACTTTGTCCAGCCGACCGCGCTGGAAATTGGCTCCATCCGCGAGCTGGTGAAGGAGCAGTTCGGCCCTATCCTCCACGTGGTGCGCTACGCCACCCGGGATCTGGACAAGGTGATCAGCGACATCAATGGCACCGGCTACGGCCTGACGCTCGGGATCCACAGCCGTAACGAATCCCATGCAGAAGAGCTGGCAAGCCGTATCAACGTGGGTAACGTCTACATCAACCGCAACCAGATCGGCGCAATGGTCGGGGTGCAGCCATTCGGCGGGCAGGGGCTCTCCGGCACCGGCCCCAAGGCGGGTGGCCCTCACTATCTCGGGCGGTTTGTCACCGAGAAGACCCGCACCATCAACACCACTGCGGTGGGCGGCAACGCCTCCTTGCTGGCGATGGGCGATGCCTGATCCGCGTCGATAGAGGCCGGATACGGGATGCCGAATCACAGCGGGCCGCCTTCGGGCGGCCCCTTTAATTTGCGCCATCCGTTTTTTACGAATGGGACAATCGGCCACGGCGGGGTCGTCAGCGACCCGCGCTGGTCGTAAGATGGGAGCCATTCGCGCGGCGTTTACCCCTTGCTCGGCCAGCCGTGGCTTGGGTTCTGTTTAACTGGACTTTGTGTAATTGGACTTAAGTGAGAGTGTTTATCTGATGTCATTAACCGAACAAGCCCGCTGGTTCGTGCTGGGGGGCGATCATCTGGTACAGCTCGATCAGCAGGGAGAGGTGCCACAGGGCAGTAAAGCGTGTCTGCCGGCTGAGCTGGCTGACGCCCCTTTCGAGCGTTTTGACGAGTGGCAGGGGCTGCCCTGCTATCTGCTGGATCTGGGTGAGGAGGCCGATACGTATCTTATGATCCCCTTGCGCCAGTTGATGGTGGCGGGGGATGAAGAGGGCTTTCGCCTCGCGGGCCGTGCCTGGCAGCTCGCCACCTTCCGCCGTACCCACCGTTTCTGCGGCGAGTGCGGCGCCCCCATGACCCCGAAGGCGGGGGAGTGGGCGCAGGTGTGCCAGCAGGGGCACAGCGTCTATCCACGCATTTCCCCCTGCATCATAGTGGCGGTGCGCAAGGGGCCGGAGATCCTCTTGGCAGCCCATCGCCGTCACTATCAGGCGGACGATCCCATGTATACCGTGCTGGCCGGCTTTGTGGAGGCGGGAGAGAACCTCGAGCAGTGCGTGGCGCGGGAGGTGTTCGAGGAGAGCGGCATCCGGGTGCGCAATGTACGCTATGTGGCGAGCCAGCCCTGGCCCTTCCCCCACAGCCTGATGATGGGCTTTACCGCCGACTACGAGAGCGGCGAGATCAAGGTGCAGGATGACGAACTGGTGGCCGCCGCGTTCTTTGCCGCCGACCGGCTGCCGCGCTTGCCACCCCACGGCACCATTGCCCGGCGCTTGATCGAGTTGTCACTGGCTGGCGAGGGGTAACGGCGCTTATCTTTTCGCCAACCTTTTTGCACTTCTTTTTAAAAACGGGGCGCTCTGGTTTGCGCCCCTTCACATCTTTGCAACCGATCACCCATTTGCCACGTTTTGGGCAGTCCGCTTGACTGGGCAAAGTGGTATTATGACCGCCATTTTATGCGTGATATGAATTCAGGAACTGGGATGAAAGAGCTGAAGAACGATCGATACCTGCGCGCTTTGCTGCGTCAGGATGTAGACATGACCCCGGTATGGATGATGCGCCAGGCTGGCCGTTATCTGCCGGAATACAAGGCGACTCGCGCCCAGGCGGGGGATTTCATGTCCCTGTGCCGCAATGCCGAGCTGGCCTGTGAAGTCACCCTGCAGCCGCTGCGCCGCTACCCGCTCGATGCCGCCATTCTCTTCTCCGACATCCTGACCGTGCCCGATGCCATGGGGCTGGGTCTCTACTTCGAGCAGGGGGAAGGCCCGCGCTTCGAGCGTCCGATCACCTCCATGGCCGACGTGCAGGCGCTGCCCATTCCGGATCCGGAAGATGAGCTGGGCTATGTGATGAATGCGGTGCGCACCATCCGCCGCGAGCTGAAGGGCGAAGTGCCGCTCATCGGCTTCTCCGGCAGCCCATGGACCCTGGCCACCTACATGGTGGAGGGGGGCAGCTCCAAGGCGTTCACCAAGATCAAGCAGATGATGTATGCCGAGCCGCAAACCCTGCACCTGCTGCTCGACAAGCTGGCCGACAGCGTGATTGCCTATCTCAACGCCCAGATCAAGGCGGGCGCCCAGGCTGTCATGGTGTTCGATACCTGGGGCGGCGTGCTCACCCCGCGCGATTACCGCGACTTCTCCCTGCAGTACATGCACAAGATTGTCGATGGCCTGATCCGCGAGCACGACGGTCGCCGTGTGCCGGTCACCCTGTTTACCAAGAACGGCGGTCAGTGGCTGGAGCAGATCGCCGCCACCGGTTGCGATGCGCTGGGTCTGGACTGGACCACCCACATTGCCGACGCCAAGCGTCGGGTCGGTGACAAGGTGGCGCTGCAGGGAAACATGGATCCCTCCATGCTCTACGCTACCCCGGCTCGCATCCGTGAAGAGGTCGCCTCCATTCTGGCTGGTTTCGGTCACGGCAATGGCCACGTCTTCAACCTGGGACACGGCATCCATCAGGATGTGAACCCGGAACACGCCGGCGTGTTCGTCAACGCGGTACACGAGCTCTCCGCCCAGTACCACGGTCGCTAAGGTCGGGGCGAGAGAAGAAGAGTGTGTTTGATATCCGGGGCCGCAAGGCCCCGTTTTACATTGAAATAGGCGCCGCGACACGAGCGCGTGGCGCCCGAGCAGGAGGCAAGATGATCAGCAAGTCACTGGATTGGGGTATCGATCTTGGCGGTACCAAGTGTGAATGCGTGGTGCTGGATGGCGACGAGGTGCTGCTGCGCCACCGCATCCCCACCGAGCGGGCGGGCGGTTATGAGCACATGATCGGCCAGATCGCCAAGCTGGTGGCAGAGTGCGCCGAGAAGATTGGTCAGCGGCCGGCCGTCATCGGCATGGGCACGCCGGGGGCGCGGGATCCGCAGACCGGCCTGATGAAGAACTGCAATACCACCGAGCTCAACGGCAAGCCGTTCAAGGATGATCTGGAGCGCAAACTGGGCGTGCCGGTGCTGATCGCCAACGATGCCAACTGCTTCGCGCTGGCAGAAACCCATCTCGGTGCAGTGCGTCAGCACCATCCCGATGCAAAAGTGGTGTTCGGCATCATCATGGGCACCGGAGTAGGCTCCGGCATCGTCATCAACGGTCAGATCCTCAACGGCCACCACGGCATCGCCGGTGAGTGGGGCCACAATGTGCTCTCTCCCGATGGTCCCGAGTGTTATTGCGGTAAGCGCGGCTGCGTCGAGACCCTGATCAGCGGCCCGGCGCTGGAGGCGTGGTACGAGGCCAAGGCCAAACGTCGCCTCTCGCTGGCGCAAATCGCGGCTGCCACCGCCCACGATCATGTGGCCAAGCTCACCATCGACAGGCTGCATCTGCTGTTTGGTCAGGCGCTGGCCAACGTGGTCAACATTCTCGACCCGGATGTGATCGTCATCGGCGGCGGGGTGGGCAATGTACAGAGCCTTTACTGCGCCGGGCGGCAGACTATTTTGCCCTTCCTCTTTAATCCCCGCTTCAGTGCCCCCATTATTGCTCCTGCCCTTGGCGACAGTGCCGGGGTGTTCGGGGCCGCACTGCTGGCCCGCGGTGAATTCAAGGATGCCCTGCTGTCGTAGCTGGGGCTCTCGGGCAGCCGGTCGGCTGCTCTTTTCTCTAGCCCATGCGCTAGCAAATTTGTGGTAAGGAACTGGCTGCCAGATGATCAAGATTGCCATCAACGGTTACGGACGGATCGGCCGCAATGTACTGCGAGCCCTCTACGAGAGCGGGCGCGACAAGACCATCAAGATCGTCGCCATCAACGAGCTGGCGGCACCCGAGGCCATGGTGCACCTGACCCGCTTCGATACCAGTCACGGTCGCTTCCACCATCCGGTGCAACTGGCGGGCAACAGCATGCTGGTGGGGGAGGATCTCATATCCCTGTTTGCCGAGCGGGATCCGTCAAAGCTGCCTTGGCGGGCGCTGGGGGTGGATGTGGTGCTCGATTGCACCGGGGTATTTGGCTCGCGGGCCGATGCCGAGCTGCATCTGGCGGCGGGGGCGGGCAAGGTGCTCTTCTCCCACCCGGCGGATGCGGATGTGGATGCCACCGTGGTCTACGGGGTCAACCATCATACCCTCACCGGAGCGGAGCTGATCGTCTCCAACGCCTCCTGTACCACCAACTGCGTGGTGCCGGTGATTGAAACATTGCATCGAGAATTCGAGATAAATTGTGGTACTATTACGACAATTCATTCGGCCATGCATGATCAGCAAGTCATCGATGCCTACCACAGTGACTTGCGCCGAACCCGCGCTGCCAGTCAGTCCATCATTCCGGTGGACACCAAGCTGGCAAAGGGGCTGGAGCGTATCCTGCCCCACTTCGCCGGCAAGTTCGAGGCGATCGCGGTGCGGGTGCCGACCATCAATGTAACAGCGATGGATCTCAGTATTACTGTTCGTAAAAAAGTGACAGTTACTGACGTAAATCAAGCCCTGCAACGGGCATCCAGAGGTACATTACACGGTATTCTGGATTACACGGAAGAACCGCTGGTCTCCGTAGACTTCAATCATGATGCGCACTCATGCATCATTGATGGTACCCAGACCCGAGTGAGCGATGCCAACCTCGTCAAGATGTTGATGTGGTGCGATAACGAATGGGGCTTCGCAAACCGGATGCTGGATACCACCCGGGCCATGATGGTTGCAGGCTGAGCCTGCCCCGGGGACAAGGTTACTGTTTTTAACATTACCTGGAAAATATAGAGGACTGAATATGTCTGTTATCAAGATGACTGACCTGGATCTGGCGGGCAAACGCGTTCTGATCCGTGCTGACCTGAACGTACCGGTAAAAGACGGCAAGGTCACCTCCGATGCACGTATCGTTGCGACTCTGCCGACCATCAAGCTGGCTCTGGAAAAGGGCGCCAAGCTGATGATCACCTCCCACCTGGGTCGTCCGACCGAGGGTGAATACAACGAAGAATTCTCCCTGGCTCCGGTTGTCAACTATCTGAAAGACGCTCTGTCCTGCAAGGTGACCCTGGCCAAGGATTACCTGGATGGCGTAGAAGTCGCTGCCGGTGAGCTGGTTGTGCTGGAAAACTGCCGTTTCAACAAAGGCGAGAAGAAGAACACCGAAGAGCTGGCCAAAAAATACGCCGCCCTGTGTGACGTCTTTGTAATGGATGCGTTCGGTACCGCTCACCGCGCCGAAGGCTCCACCTACGGTGTGGCTCAGTTCGCTCCGGTCGCTTGTGCCGGTCCGCTGCTGGCGGGTGAACTGGAAGCGCTGGGCAAAGCCATGCTGAAGCCCGAGCGCCCGATGGTTGCCATCGTTGGCGGCTCCAAGGTCTCCACCAAGCTGACCGTTCTGGAATCCCTCTCCAAGATCGCTGACCAGCTGGTTGTCGGTGGTGGCATCGCCAACACCTTCATCGCTGCTGCCGGTCACAACGTCGGCAAGTCCCTGTGCGAGCACGATCTGATCGATACCGCCAAGAAACTGGCTGCCGAGACCAACATTCCTGTGACCACCGACGTGGTTGTAGGTGCCGAGTTCTCCGAGTCCACTCCGGCTACCATCAAGTCTGTTAGCGATGTGACCGACGGCGACATGATCTTCGACATCGGCCCGGATTCTGCCAAGGCCCTGGCTGACATCATCATGAACGCCAAGACCATCCTGTGGAACGGCCCGGTTGGTGTATTCGAGTTCGACCAGTTCGCTGAAGGCACCAAGGTTATCGCTGAAGCCATCGCTGCTTCTCCGGCCTTCTCCATCGCTGGCGGTGGTGACACCCTGGCTGCCATCGACAAGTTCGGCATCGCTGACAAAGTCTCCTACATCTCCACCGGCGGCGGCGCCTTCCTGGAGTTCGTAGAAGGCAAGGTTCTGCCGGCTGTTGCGATTCTGGAACAGCGCGCCAAAGCCTAATTGACCCGGAACGGGGGGCAAAAGCCTCCCGTTTCGTTTATCATGTGCCCGCTGTGCCGGTTCATGATGAACCCCCCATTTTTTATTAACGGCATACGAGACAGGACGATTAAACATGTCTAAGAAAATTTTCGACTTCGTAAAACCCGGCGTGATCACTGGTGATGACGTTCAGAAAGTGTTCGCTATCGCCAAAGAGAACGGCTTTGCTCTGCCGGCCGTAAACTGCGTTGGTACCGACTCCGTGAACGCCGTACTGGAAGCTGCCGCCAAGGTTAAAGCGCCGGTTATCGTTCAGTTCTCCAACGGTGGTGCCGTGTTCACCGCCGGTAAGGGTCTGAAGCTGGAAGGTCAGAAAGCTGCCATCCTGGGTGCCATCTCTGGTGCCAAGCACGTTCACGCTGTTGCCGAAGCTTACGGCGTGCCAGTAATCCTGCACACCGACCACGCTGCCAAGAAGCTGCTGCCGTGGATCGACGGTCTGCTGGAAGCGGGTGAGAAGCACTTTGCTGAAACCGGCAAGCCGCTGTTCTCCTCCCACATGCTGGATCTGTCCGAAGAGTCTCTGGAAGAGAACATCGACATCTGCTGCGAGTACCTGACCCGCATGGCCAAGATGAACATGACTCTGGAGCTGGAACTGGGTTGCACCGGTGGCGAAGAAGACGGCGTCGACAACAGCCACATGGATCAGTCCGCTCTGTACACCCAGCCGGAAGATGTTGCTTACGCTTACGAGCGTCTGTCCAAGATCAGCCCGCGTTTCACCATCGCTGCCTCCTTCGGCAACGTACACGGTGTATACAAGCCGGGTAACGTCAAACTGACCCCGTCCATCCTGGACGCTTCCCAGAAGTACGTTTCCGAGAAGTTTGGCATCCCTGCCAAGTCTCTGGACTTCGTATTCCACGGTGGTTCAGGTTCCACTCTGGAAGAGATCCGCGAGTCCATCTCCTACGGCGTAGTGAAGATGAACATCGACACCGACACCCAGTGGGCAACCTGGGAAGGTCTGCTGAACTTCTACAAGAAGAACGAAGCTTACCTGCAAGGCCAGCTGGGCAACCCGGAAGGCGCCGACAAGCCGAACAAGAAGTACTACGACCCGCGCGTATGGCTGCGTGAAGGTCAGACTTCCATGATCAAGCGTCTGGAACAGGCTTTCTCCGACCTGAACGCCATCGACGTACTGTAATTCGTTACAGCACCTTGATTGCATGAAAAGGCGCCCTTCGGGGCGCCTTTTGCATTTCTGTGATCCGGTGCTGCTGGTTTGCCGTGCTTTAGCTGGGTATTATCGAAACAAATTTGCTTATTTTATTAAACAATTTGCAACAAGGCAGGATGCTGAACATGCAGGCAGGAAAGCACATCGGATATCAGGAGCACGCGGCCTCCTACTACGCCGCGACCCGCAACGATCCACAGCAGTGGCCAGAACTCGAGGCCGAGCTGAAAGCAGATGTCTGCATCATCGGCGGCGGTTTTACCGGCCTCAATACCGCCATCAACTTGGCTGATGCAGGTTATAAGGTGGTGCTGTTGGAGGCTAACCGCATCGGCTGGGGCGCCTCCGGGCGTAACGGCGGCCAGCTTATTCGCGGGATCGGCCACGATACCAGCCAGTTCGCCCGCTGGATTGGTGAGGAGGGGGTGCGCGAACTCGACCTGATGGGGCTGGAGGCGGTGCAGCTGGTGCGCGAGCGGGTCGAGCGTTTCAATATCGAGTGTGACCTCACCTGGGGTTACTGCGATCTGGCCACCCGTCAGCGCCATCTGGCAGGTTTCGAGGAGGATCTCGACCATCTGGCGAGTCTGGGCTATGAGCACGAACTCAAACTGGTGCCGCGCGAAGATATCCATAGCGTGGTGGGGTCGGATCGCTATATCGGCGGCCTCATCGACATGGGTTCCGGCCATCTCCATCCCCTCAATCTGGCGCTCGGCGAGGCGCGCGCCGCAGCCAGCCTTGGGGTTTCCCTGTTTGAACACTCCCGTGTGACCCATATCGATTACGGCAAGCAGGTGGAGGTGACCACGGCTCATGGCCGGGTCACCGCCGATTATCTGGTGATCGGCTGCAACGCCTACCTCAATGACCTCAATCCGGAGCTGGGAGGACGGGTGCTGCCGGCCGGTTCCTACATTCTCGCTACCGAGGTGCTGGATCGCCGCTTGCGCCAGCGCTTGTTGCCGCAAAACATGGCGGTGTGCGACCAGAATGTTGCCCTCGACTACTACCGCCTCTCCGCCGATGGTCGCCTGCTGTTTGGCGGGGCCTGCAACTACTCGGGCCGGGATCCCCGCGATATCAAGGCCTTTATGTTGCCCAAGATGCTGCGGGTCTTCCCCGAGTTGGCTGGCACCGCCATCGAGTTTCAGTGGGGCGGGATGATCGGGATTGGCGCCAACCGGCTGCCGCAGATTGGCCGCTTGAAGGAATACCCAAACGTGCTCTACGCCCAGGCCTATTCGGGTCACGGCCTCAATGCCACCCATATGGCGGGCAAGCTGGTGGCCGAGGCGATCCGCGGCGAGAGCCGGGGTTTCGATCTCTTTGCCAATGTGCCCCACATCACCTTCCCGGGTGGCCCGGCTCTGCGCTCTCCGCTGCTGGCACTGGGTATGCTGTGGCACCGGATGAAGGATATCTTCTGACTCCGATTGTCAGTCTGTGCAGTGATGGCTGAACGAAGCCCCCTTGCCAGCCCTTGTTTATAGCGGGTTAGCACTATCGTTCCGCCCGATAGACCAAAAGATGCATTCGCGCCAAGTTCGTCCGATTGGCGCTATCTTTTAGGTGTGAGAGCGGTTATCTGCCAAGGAACAAGGATTTGACAGATTGCCGGAATATTTGCCTAAAAAGGGCCGAGGACGGTGAAAGGAGATCCAGGATGGAGATAAATGTAGTCGCGTCAGGTGGGCTCAGCCCGCTGGCGCAACGGCAGGGTTCTCCCGCTGTGCAGGCACAGGATCGGGCTGCAACTTCACCATCAACGGGCAGTGACAGCCGTATGGTGCGCGACCTTGGCGCTGTGCTGGACGAACTGGGGCTGTCACCGCAAGGGGAGAGCAGCGGCGGGAGCAGTGCTTCAATCAGGGATTCGCTGGAAGCGTTCATCAACACCATGATGGGCTCCCTGCAACAGCAGCAGGAGCAACAGCTGGCATTGCAGCAACAACAGCGGCAAGAGCAGGAACAGCGCAAACTCGCCATCGACGACAGCAGCGAAAATCCGCTCAAGCGGGACCTGGAGCGCCTGCTGGAGACGCTGGATCAGCAGGGCGGACAGGACAAAGAGAGCGAGCAAGGAGCCGAGCGTGAAGCGGTCAACCCCTTGCAGAGCCAGCTGACCAAGCTGCTGGAGAGCAGCGGTGCGGCAGAGAGCGGGGTCACCCTCAAGGAGGTGCTGTCAGGGTTGGCCAGCAAGCTGCCGAACGAACCTGCAGAGCGAAAAGGGTATCGGGTTGATACCCAGGTTTGAGCTGGTTGGCAACGGCAGTCCCGCCGTTGCAGAGACATGAGGGGGCTTGTTGCCCTTTATTGCGCCGGTTCCGCCAGCCGCCACCCCTGTTCGTCCTTCATCATCCACACCTCTGCCTCTTGTGGCAGCACCTGGCCCGCCTCGAACTCGCCATATTTGCGCTCGAGCTCCATCAGCCCCATCTCCTGCTGGAAGGGGCCAACCCGGTCGTAGACCAGATCCTCGTCGTGCAGCACCTGCAGCTGATCGAGCCCCTGTTTGAAGTGGAGCTGGTAGCTCACCTTGACCAGATAGACCCCCTCCATCCGCTCCTCCTTGCCGAGGATTGTGAAGTCGCTGATCTCGAACAGGTTGGCATCTGTCTCGGCCAGTAGTTTGGCGGTGACCTGCTGGCGGATATCCTCTTCCCCGGGCCCTGCACTGCAGCCATAAAGCCAGAGGGCTAGCAGGGGGATGAACCACTTTTTCATCAAAACTCCGGACGGGCGAGACAATCGAAGGGCAAATTCTGCCATGCTGCCGGTCATATACAAGGGATCGCCAGAAAAATCAGTGCGTAACGTATGAGGCGGCCCCTGCCTGTCGACAGGGGCGCCGCTGGTCAGCGTAGCTGATCAAGCTTGCCCAGAAACTCGGCAGGCCCCATAAAACCGGTGACCCGCTGGCCTGTCAGCTCCTTGCCCTCGCGGTCGAAGAAGATGAGGGTCGGCAGTCCCAGCACATTGAGGCTGTTGAGCAGCTCGATATCGGCATCGTCGTTGGCAGTGACATCCGCCTGCAGCAGCACCATCTGGCCGAAGCGCTCCCTCACCGCGGGATCGCTGAAGGTCTTGTGTTCGAACTCCTTGCAGGCGACGCACCAGTCGGCGTAGAGGTCGAGCAGCACCGGTTTGCCGCGGGCGGCGGCCAGCTGCACCTTGAGATCATCCAGCGTCTTGATGCGGATAAACTGCGGTGCCGTTTGACCGGCATCCGCCGTGACGGCAGCAGGGGGGGCCGGTTGCAGCAGATCCTTGCCCACTACCACGGCGCTGATCATCGCCAGCAACAGCACGAAGCCGCGCACGCTTTTGGCCACCGAGTGGGGCTGGTGCTGGTTGTGGTGATAGAGATAGCCGCACAGCAGCAGCCCCCAGCCGAGCCAGGCGAGGGTAGTAACTTGATCGTTCCAGAGTCGTGACAGCAGCAGGATGGGCACCGCCAGCAGGGCGAAGCCAAACAGTTGCTTGATCACATCCATCCAGGCGCCCGCCTTGGGCAGCAACTTGCCCCCCGAGGTGCCGAGCAGCAGCAGCGGTAGCCCCATTCCCAGTGAGAGCGCATAGAGCGCCGCGCCGCCGAGCCAGAGATCGCCGCTCTGGGCCACGTAGATCAGCGCCCCCGAGAGCGGTGCCGTGGTGCAGGGGGAGCAGACCAGCCCGGAGATCATCCCCATGATGGCGACCCCGGCCACCGAGCCGCCCTGTTGGCGGTTGGAGAGGCCGGAGAGTCGGGTTTGCAAGCTGCTCGGCAACTGCAGGGTGTAGAGCCCGAACATGGAGAGAGCCAGCAGCACGAACATCAGCGAGAGGCCGATCAGCACATAGGGGTGCTGTAGCGCCGCCTGGAATTTCAAGCCCGCCGAGGCCACTACCAGCCCCAGCAGGGTGTAGGTGACCGCCATCCCCTGCACATAGACCAGGGAGAGCAGGAAGGCGCGGCCGGTTGAGAGGCGATGGCCGGCACCGGCGATGATACCGGTCAGAATGGGGTACATGGGGAAGACGCAGGGGGTGAAGGCGAGCCCCAGCCCCAGCGCGAAGAAGGCGATGATGCTGAGCCAGAAACCCTGATTGCCGAGGGCGGCCGCCAGCTGATCCTGCTGGCTAACCGGTGCGACGCTTTGTGCCGTTTCAGCAGTGGACGCTGTGGTTGCTGTGATCAGCGGGGCCACATCGATCAGCTTGTCGGTCGGCGGATAGCAGAGGCCGTCGGTACAGCCCTGATAGCGCACCCGCAGGGTGGCGCCATCGCCCACATCTTTGAGCGGCACCGCGATGCTCACCTGCTGGTAGTAAACCCGGGTTTTGCCGAAGAAGTCATCCTCGTGCTCGGTGCCTTCCGGCAGAGCTGGCTCGCTGAAGGTGAGGTTGTTCCCCTTGAAGCGCAGGCTGTGGCGATAGAGGTAGTAGTCGTCGGCGATGTTGAGGGTCAGCAGCAGCTGATCGCCACGCTGTTCGCTCTCGATCTGAAAGGCCTCATCGACCTGCAAAAATTTGGGTTTGGCATTGGCCTCAATGCCCAGCGAGCTGAGCAGATCGGCGCCGCTGGCGTGGGCAGGGGCGCTGCCCACCGCTGTCATCAGCAGGGCACAGAGCAGCAACAGGGGAGAGAGCAAGCGGGTGAACGTCATAAGGTCTCTCCATTGAGCCAGTCCAGATAGGCGGGTAGTCCAGCACTCACCGGCAGGGCCAGCAGCTCGGGCACCTCATAGGGGTGATGGGCCAGAATGCACCTCTGCAGTTCGGCAAAGAGCGGCTGGCGGGATTTGATGATGAGCTGGATCTCGGTCGCCCGTTCCACCTTGCCCTGCCAGCGGTAGACGGAGGTGACACCCGGCAGCTGATTGATGCAGGCGGCCAACCGCTGGTTCAGCAGCTGTTCGCAGAGAAGGTCGGCACTGGTTTGATCTGGGCAGGTGCAGAGCACCACAATAGCGTCGGTCATAAAGCGGATCTTCACCTCGTTGGGGTAAACCGGGCAGGCGCCTCTGCCGTGTCATCCCTTTCCGCGGATGAAGGTGAAAAAGCGCCCGAAAATCAGCGGCTACTATACCCCAGAGCCGCTTCAAATAGCATCTGTAGCCATTTGTGAGCCAGCGCCAAAAATTTGTGGGGGGCATGAGATAGACGCTGTCATGGGGAGAGGGCAGAATGAGCGGGCTTGTTCCCAATTGACGTAAGGAAATGTATGACCCAACAGAATGAGCAGCAGAGAAACCGCATGTTGAGCCTGCTGCGCGAAGGTGAGCGCCGCATGTTGGTTCAATTGGCCGGGCTGCTGCGCACGACCGCCGATGACATCAATGCCGAGCTGGAGAAAGAGGAGCTGATGGCCACCCTGGAGCGGCCCGTCACGGTGGAGTATCTCAACGGCGTGGTGCAGCACCATCTGTTCGAGCGCAAACACAAGGGAGATATGGCGGTTGCCCAGCAAATCCTGAGCGATTATCAGAGCGAGCTGGAAGCGCTGCAGGCCGCTCAGGCCCAGCCTGAAGAGGCTGCCGCTGCCGACGCGAGCGGCGAAGAGAGCAAGGCCCAAGCCTGAGCGACGGGCAGGCCTGAATCCTTACATCTGAATCAGCCGGCCTGCCAGCGCTGACCCCTCTTGCGGCCCCATCATGTCTGCCATGATGGGGCCGTGTCGTTTCTTCTGTGGGCTTCCCTTGTTGCCTTCACTTCTCGGTTCCAATCCAACGGATTCGTGCCTTAGCGCGCCTCTTGTGGCATGCCGTGCGGTACTTCGCGGGGGATGGGGAACACCTTGTCATAGCCCCAGTTGTAGACGAAGGCATAGATCAGATAGAAGACGACGAAGCCCAGATCCAGCACCAGCGCCTCCAGCAGGCTGACGCTCAGCCACCAGGACATGACCGGCAGCGCGACGATCAGCAGACCGCCCTCAAAGCCGAAGGTATGCAGCACCCGTTGCCACAGGGTCTTGTGGGTATGGCCCTGATATTTGAGCAGCAGCTTGTCGACCCCGATGTTGTAGATGTAGTTCCAGACGGTGGCTAGTACCGAGAAGAACAGTGCCAGCGGGCCCATATGGTTGAGCCCGACACCGGTAACCCAGCTGGCCAACGGGGCGGCGATAAACAGGCCGATCAATTCAAAGCCGATAGCATGGCGCAGTCGATCGTTACGGGTACGCATAAGTCACTCTCTCAATCAGGTTCATTCACGAATTGCCGATTAATCTATAGAACTTTCGCGATAGATTCATGTTGGTATCCATCGCTAAAATAGATAGATGACAAGGGGCTTGTTGGAGGGCCATAGGATGACGCCATCACTGGAACAACTGAGGATCTTGCTGGCGGCCGCCGAAACCGGCTCTTTTTCCGCCGCCGCCCGCAAGCTGGGCAAGGCGCAGTCGGTAGTGAGCAGCGCCATCGCCAATCTGGAGATCGATCTGGCACTCACCCTGTTTGACCGCAGCGGCCGCTATCCGCAGCTGACGGAGGCGGGGGCCCGCATGGTGCAGGAGGCGGGGATCTTGCTGGAGCAGAGTGAACGGTTGCAATCCATTGCCGGGGAGCTGGCGGCAGTTGTGGAGACGCGCCTCACCCTGGCCATCGATGATGACTCCCACCTTCCCTGGCTCGGCACCCTGCTGGAGGAGTTTGCCACTCGCTATCCGATCGTTGAGCTGGAGCTGCTCTTCCCGCTGATGGAGGATGTGACCGAGATGCTGGTGACCGGCCGGGCCCAGCTCGGCATCAGTTATCAGAAGGTGCATCCCCAGCGGGAGATCGTCGCCCGTTCGCTGGGGGAGGTGACCATGCCCCTGGTGGTGTCACCGGATCATCCGCTGGCCCGCAAGCAGCCTCTGCGGGAGGTCGATCTGCAAGGGGCACGCCAGCTGATGGTGACCGGCCGACGGGAAGGGAGCGAGCGTCAGCGTTTTCGCATCTCGGCTCAGGTGTGGTGGGTTGAGGGGGATCTCGGGGTGCTGGAGCTGGTCAAGCGTGGTCTTGGCTGGTCCGCCATCCCGGAATTTCTGCTGCATCAGCCGCTGAAGCGGGGCGAGGTGGTGGTGCTGGAGCCGGACTTTATCGCCAGCCACGCGCTGGCGCTGGAACTGCAGTGGCATCGCGCCCGCCCGCTAGGGCAGGCGGGGCGCTGGCTGAAGGAGGCCCTGCTGGCGCGGGTGCCTCGCTAGCCGACCTTACTCGGTCAGGGCGTAAGGCAGGGGTTGCAGGGTGAGGCCGGAGCCTTCGTCCTGCTTGAGGCGGAATTGGGCGTCAGCCTCGGTATCTTTCGGCAGTACGGCGGTGAGCCACACCTGCCCGGCCTGTTGCCAGGCGTTGAGCACCATGCCGCTGCGGCGCCAGTTGTCACCCAGTTGCAGCTCCAGGGTATCGCCGCTGGCGACCGGCTCGCCGGTAGTCCCCGCCAGCAGGAACAGGGCGCGGTTGTTGGCGCCGCGATACTTGGCGCGGGCCACCGTCTCTTGCCCCATGTAGCAGCCCTTGTTGAAGCTGATGCCGTCCAGTGCCTGCAGGTTAAGCATCTGCGGGATAAACTCCCCCTGATGTACAGCTTCCATGTGTGGCAGGCCCGCCTTGATCTCGAGCCCCCACCAGAGTGACTCGTCACCTTGCGGCAGGGCGTCGGCTTGCTGATTGCTTACCAGCAGCCAGCGATCCTGCTCAATCTTCACCGCTATGCCGCCGTCGATGAGACCGCTCTGCTCAAGGCCAAACTGCGCGGCGATCCATTCATCGCTGCCCGTACCGGCGATCCCGGTAGCGTGACGCTCATCGGCGGCGATCTCGACCCTGGAGAAGACGGCAAATTTCTTCAGCTCCGGCAACTGACGTTCCAGCACTGAAGGGCTGGTCAGCAGCAGCAGACTGTCGTCGAGGCAGAGCAGGCGGAAATTGCTCCACAGCTTGCCCTTGGGATCACAGTGGCCACCCGGGGTCTGTTGCCCCGGTTGCAGGGCGTTGACATCACAGGTGACCTGACCTTGCAGATACTTGACGCGATCCTGGCCGCTGATACGGGTGATGGCCAGCTTGGTCAGGGGGAAGCGGGTCGGCTCGGCAGGAAAAACAGGTGGTTGCAGGCTCACGATGGTATTCCAGAGAGAAAGTATGTGAGCTGCATGGTAAAGACGTAACTAATGTTTGTCAGCCGGAAAATCCAGCTGGTACCATCCCCCGGTCTTTGTAAGGAGAGAGCCATGTTGAGCCCAGTTGAAAAATCCCGCCTGAAGTGGGCCTGCCGTCGCGGTATGCTCGAGCTGGATGTGATCTTTATGCCCTTTTTCGAACACGAGTTCGACTCCCTGAGCGAAGCCGATCAGCAGACCTTTATCCGCCTGCTGGCGAGCGATGATCCGGATCTGTTCAAATGGTGCATGGGTCATGGTGTCCCTGCCGATCCCGCATTTGCCGCCATGATCCCGATGATCCTGGAGCGCAATCAGGCGCGCCACGACCGCCAGGGGTAATACCGTGGAGCGGGTGATCATGACGGTTCACCCCTCCCGCCATCAGCAATGTTTGCTGGTGGCCCTCTTTCTGTTGCTGCTCTGGCCGGTGGCGGGCCTGATCGCCGGTTGGCAGTGGGCGCTGTTGCTGCCCGTCTGGCTGGTGGCGCTCTGGCTGAGCTGGCGCGCGTTCGCCGAGGCCCCGTTCGAGCTTGTCTGGGATGGCCAGTGGTTGCAGTGGCAAGGTCGCCGCTATCAGCTCGACAAGAAAAGCCGCATTCTGCCCGGTGTGCTCAGGCTGGCTCTTTGTCCCGATCCGCAAGATAGTGGAGCCGTGTCGCCACGGCAATTGTTGCTCTTCTCCGACGCCCTTCCTCCCGAACATTACCGCCTGCTGGCGCGAGCCATCCACTTTCTGCCGTCCCGGCGCTGACACCTGTTTCCAGTGATGACCGCTTGCTGATGTATCGTGGTGAGTGACGGTCATGTGGCTGGCGGCACTCTTTTTGTGGCTGAAAAACGGTTGAAAACAAGTGACCCCGCCGAGGCAGGGTCACTGATTGCTGCAATGCTTCGCAGGAAGGGGAATTAATCCCGCTCAGGAGTCAGCACGGTCGGTTTGGAGTCCGGCAGCATATCCGGATGATCCAGGTTGTAGTGCAGGCCGCGGGACTCCTTGCGCTGCAGGGCGCAGTTGACGATAAGCTCGGCCACCTGCAGCAGGTTGCGCAGCTCCAGCAGGTTGTTGGAGACGCGGAAGTTGGCGTAGTACTCCTGCACCTCCTGCTTGAGCAGGTCGATACGGCGCTTGGCGCGGGCCAGGCGTTTGTTGGTACGCACTATCCCCACGTAGTCCCACATCATCAACCGCAGCTCGTGCCAGTTGTGCTGGATCACCACCAGTTCGTCGGAATCTTCTACCTTGCTCTCGTCCCACACCGGCAGGCGCGGCGGCTCCACGCTCATTGGCAGCTTGGCCAGAATATCGGCCCCCGCCTGATGGGCATAGACCACGCATTCGAGCAGAGAGTTGGAGGCCATGCGGTTGGCACCGTGCAGACCTGTGTAGGTCACTTCACCGATGGCGTAGAGGCCGGGAATATCGGTCTGGCCGTTGTTGTCGATCATCACGCCGCCACAGGTGTAGTGGGCGGCCGGCACTATGGGCATCGGCTCCTTGGTGATGTCGATGCCAACCGCGAGGCAGCGCTCATAAATGGTCGGGAAGTGCTTGATGATGAAATCGGCCGGTTTGTGGCTGATGTCCAGATACATGCAATCCGCCCCCAGTCGCTTCATCTCGTGATCGATGGCGCGGGCGACGATATCCCGTGGCGCCAGCTCGGCCCGCTCGTCGAACTCCGGCATAAAGCGGCTGCCGTCCGGGCGGCGCAGATAGGCCCCCTCGCCACGCAGCGCTTCGGTCAGCAGGAAGTTGGGATCATCGGGGTGGAACAGGCTGGTGGGGTGGAACTGGTTGAACTCCAGGTTCGCCACCCGGCAACCGGCCCGCCATGCCATGGCGATGCCATCGCCAGAGCTCACATCCGGGTTGGAGGTGTACTGGTAGACCTTGGAGGCGCCGCCGGTCGCCAGTGCCACGAAACGGGCGCGGATCACCTCGACCTGCTCGGCGTTGCGGTTCCAGACGTAGGCGCCCAGCACCTTGTTGCCCGGCAGGTTGAGCTTGCGGGTGGTGATGAGGTCGACCGCGTTGAAGCGCTCCATCAGCTGGATATTGGGGTGGGCACGAACCTGATCGATCAGGGTTAGTTGCACCGCCTTGCCGGTGGCGTCGGCCGCATGGAAGATGCGGCGATGGCTGTGGCCCCCTTCCCGGGTGAGGTGGTACTGGGACTCGCCGTCGGCATTCTCCTCCTGATCGAAGGGGACCCCCTGCTGGATGAGCCACTGGATGGACTCGCGGGCGTGGCGAGCGGTGAATTCCACCACGGCCGGGTCACACAACCCGGCCCCGGCGTTGAGCGTATCGCTCACGTGGGATTCGATGCTGTCGGTCTCGTCGAACACGGCAGCGATGCCTCCTTGCGCATAGAAAGTGGCCCCTTCACTGATGGGCCCCTTGCTCAGAACCAGGACTTTGGCGTGGTCTGCCAATCGCAAAGCGAGGGACAAACCAGCGGCACCGCTGCCAATGATCAGCACATCGCAAAGGTATTCAACACTTGCTTTCATAAGTATCATTGGCCTGGATTAAGAACTGGCACCATGGTAGCCCAAGCGAGGGCGAGGATGCAGCCTGCATCACATTTTTTTCAATTGAAGCGAACTTTCTCTGATTTTTCCTGTCTGAACTTGTGCGCTTAGGAAGGGCCGGAAAAGAAGAACGATAACCTGATGGGGGTTTTACGGCTCTGATGAGCGACCAGAATCTACTGGACGAACAGCTGGTTGAACGGGTCCAGCGCGGCGATAAAGCAGCTTTCAACCTGTTGGTAAAGAAATACCAGCACAAGGTGGTCAACCTGGTTGCCAGGTATGTCAGCAATTCCGGTGACGTGCCCGATGTGGCGCAAGAGGCCTTTATTAAAGCCTACCGGGCATTGCCGACATTCCGTGGCGAGAGTGCCTTTTATACTTGGTTGTACCGGATTGCCGTGAATACGGCGAAGAATTATCTGACCTCCCAGGGGCGCAGACCGCCCAGCAGTGATGTGGAGGCGGACGAAGCGGACTCTTATGGCGGTGGTGAGGCATTGCATGAGGTCTCAACCCCGGAAAACCTGGCGCTGACTGACGAGATCAAACGCACCGTGTTTGCAGCCATAGAGGCATTGCCGGAAGACCTGAGGACAGCGATCACCCTTCGCGAAATGGAGGGGCTGAGCTACGAAGAGATTGCAGAAATCATGGATAGTCCTGTGGGTACGGTCAGATCCCGTATCTTCCGGGCGAGGAGTGCAATCGACAAAATGCTGCAACCTCTGATCGAGAATTAACTGGGGAAAGACGGGTTAACTTATGGCAAATAAAGAGCAAATCTCTGCCTTGATGGATGGTGAGCTGAGTGACGCAGAGGTACTTAACGAGCTGGGGCTGGACTCTGACTTGCAAGATACCTGGGGTCGTTACCACCTGATTGGCGATGCCATGCGGGGCGACCTGCCGGTCAATCTGCAACTGGATCTCAGTGACAGCATTATGGCTGCGCTGGAGGATGAGCCCACCATACTGGCACCCAAGCCGGTCGAGACGGCTCCCGTGCTGCAACCTGCCGTTGCACCGGTCAAGACCGACTCCAATGTGGTTCCATTGTTCCGCCGTGTCGGTCAGCAGTTGGGTCAATATGCCATTGCGGCATCTGTGGCCGCTGCCGTTATCTTCGGGGTGCAGCAGTATCAGGGGCAGGATGGCGTTCCGGCCAATCCGGTGCTCAATACCATTCCAATCGGTGGCAGTGCTGCACCTGTGAGTGTTCACTATCCGCAACAGGATGGCGCCCGTGCCCGTCAGCAGGGGCTGACCGAACAGCAGATGCAGGAGCAGCGGGAGCGGATCAACGCCTTCCTGCGTGACCACCAGTTGCAGCAGCGCCTGTTGCAAGACAGACAGATCCAACAATAACGAGTTGTCAGGGATACCAACGTGCGCCAGTCCAGCCGTATTTTGCTGGCCTCTCTCCTGCTGATCAGTGCCAAGGCCTCGGCCGACGACAAGTCGGCCGAGGCCTTGTTGCAGCAGATGCAGAGTGCCGTGCAGCAACAGAATTTCGAGTTGTCCATGGTCAAAGCCCGTCAGGGGCGTCTTGAACCGATCCGTATCAGCCATGCCGTGATAAACGGCAAGGAAGTGGCCCATCTCAGTTACCTCGATGGCAAGGCGATCGAGTATCTGCAGCGTCAGAACGAATACACCTTCTTTGAAAACAGCCACGATCCCTACACCCTGAAGGATGCCCGCTTCCCCGGTATCTGGTCGACCCTGGTGAAGATGCCGCTGGCGCAGGTGCTGGAGAGCTATGATCCTGTGCTAGCAGGTCGCAGCCGGGTCGCCGGTGTGGTGGCACAGGTGGTGAGGCTGGTGCCTAAAGAGGCCGACAAATATGGTTTCGTGCTCTGGATCGATGAGCAGAGCTACTTGCTGCTGCGGATCGACATGGTCGAGCGGGAAGGTAATCTGGTGGAGCAGGTGCTCGGGGTCGATTTGGAGCTGCAGAACAAGCCAGCTCCCTGGCTGGTGACCCTGGCTAACAGCAAGCAGCCACCGGCGCTGGCGCTGGAGGATGCCTATCCGGCGCCGCAACAGCAGTTGAACTGGCAGATCACCTGGTTGCCCGATGGCTTCAAGGTGCTGTCGCAAGATCGGCACCAGCTGGTGACCACCAGTATGCCGGTGGATTACATGATGCTCTCCGACGGGCTGGTGGATCTCTCGGTCTATGTCTCCCGGGTCGATCCCAAGCAGGCGGTGCGCCAGCAGCTGATCCGCCAGGGGGCGACCTCGCTGGTGAGCTATGTCAACGAGGTGGGGGTCGAGATCACCGTGGTCGGTGAGGTGCCTGCCGAGACCGCCAAGCGCATTGCCGAGTCGGTGCAGCCGCTGGCCCGCAACGAGGCCGTGCAGTGAGTCCGTGCTCTGGGCTGACAGTGGTACCCTGCTTGTCGCAGACTGCAAGTCGTGTTCAGATCCTGCCATTGCATGAGCACGAGGTGTTGCCGTGAATGAGATGAGTGAAGAGCTGGCGACCGTGGTGGCCATTGAGGGTGATCATGCCTGGGTGGAGTGCGAGCGTCGCTCCGCCTGCAGTGGTTGTCAGCAGCAATCCAACTGCGGTACCGGCACCGTGGCCAAGGCGTTTCCCCTGAAAGCTCCCCGCTTGCGAGTCAGGCTGACCGCCGAGGTGCGGGTTGGCCAGCAAGTGAGGCTCGGTATCCCGCAAGAGAGTCTGCTGCGCGGGGCGGCGCTGGTCTATATGCTGCCGCTTTTCTGCCTGTTGGCCGGCGCCTTGCTGGGGCAGCTCTGGCTGGCGCCGCTGCTCTCGGGCGGGGAGGGGATTACCATTCTCTGCTGCCTGCTGGGGGGCGTGCTGGGCTTTTTACTGGTTCGTTACTTTTCCAACCGCCTGGATCAGGGGCGCTACGGCCCGCAGATGCTCGGCGTGGTCGTCCCTGTCCGCATTCTCCTTTGACTGAACAGGCGCTATTTCACTGGCGTTGGCGACTAAAGAATGGCCGTCAGCCGGGTTATCCAGTAAAATCGCGCCTCCATAACCGACCTTAAACCAATTTTGAGTGACTCTTGCTCGATGAAACACATTCGTAACTTTTCGATTATTGCGCACATCGACCACGGTAAATCGACCCTGTCGGACCGTCTGATCCAGACTTGCGGTGGCTTGTCCGACCGCGAGATGCAGGCTCAGGTGCTTGACTCCATGGATCTGGAGCGCGAGCGCGGCATCACCATCAAAGCACAGAGTGTGACCCTGAACTACCAGGCACAAGACGGTAACACCTACCAGCTGAACTTTATCGACACCCCGGGCCACGTGGATTTCTCCTACGAGGTCTCCCGCTCTTTGGCGGCCTGTGAAGGGGCGCTGCTGGTGGTAGATGCCGGCCAGGGGGTTGAGGCACAGACTCTGGCCAACTGCTACACCGCCATGGAGATGGATCTGGAAGTGGTGCCGGTGCTGAACAAGATTGACTTGCCAGCCGCAGAACCCGAGCGGGTTGCCGAGGAGATTGAAGACATCGTCGGTATCGACGCGGTCGATGCGGTGCGCTGCTCCGCCAAGACCGGCCTGGGTGTTGACCTGGTGCTGGAAGAGATCGTGGCCAAGATCCCGGCACCGGAAGGTGACCCGGATGCCCCGCTGCAGGCGCTGATCATCGACTCCTGGTTCGACTCCTATCTGGGCGTTGTCTCTTTGGTGCGGATCAAGAACGGTTCCCTGAAGAAGAACGACAAGATCAAGGTGATGAGCACCGGTCAGGTGTGGGGTGTCGATCGTATCGGTATCTTCACGCCCAAGCAGGTGGATACCCAGGGGCTGGGCTGTGGCGAGGTAGGTTGGGTTGTCTGCGGTATCAAGGACATCCACGGCGCGCCGGTGGGCGATACCCTGACTCAGGCCAAGAATGGTGCCGACAAGGCGCTGGCTGGCTTCAAGAAGGTGAAGCCGCAGGTTTATGCGGGTCTGTTCCCCATCTCCAGCGATGACTACGAGTCGTTCCGTGACGCCCTCGACAAGCTCTCCCTGAACGATGCCTCCCTGTTCTTCGAACCGGAGAGTTCCACTGCGCTGGGCTTCGGTTTCCGTTGCGGCTTCCTCGGCATGCTGCACATGGAGATTATTCAGGAGCGTCTGGAGCGTGAGTACGATCTGGATCTGATCACCACGGCGCCGACCGTAGTGTACGAGATCGAGCTGACCGACGGTTCCACTATCCACATCGACAGCCCGGCCCAGATGCCCGCCATCACCAGCATCAAGGAGATGCGCGAGCCGATCGCCGAGTGTCATATCCTGCTGCCGCAGGAGTACATGGGCAACGTGATCACCCTCTGTATCGAGAAGCGTGGCGTGCAGACCAACATGGTCTATCACGGCAAGCAGGTGGCACTGACCTATGAAATCCCGATGGCGGAAGTGGTGCTCGACTTCTTCGACCGCCTGAAATCCACCAGTCGCGGTTACGCCTCGCTGGACTACGGCTTCAAGCGTTTCGAAACCTCAGACATGGTCCGTCTGGACATCATGATCAACGGTGAACGGGTCGATGCCCTGGCCATCATCACCCACAAAGAGAACGCCCAGTATCGCGGTCGTCAGGTGGTGGAGAAGATGCGTGAGCTGATCCCGCGCCAGATGTTCGATATCGCCATTCAGGCGGCCATCGGCAACCAGATCATCGCGCGCAGCACCGTCAAGGCACTGCGTAAAGACGTAACCGCCAAGTGTTACGGTGGTGACGTGAGTCGTAAGAAGAAACTGCTGAACAAGCAGAAAGAAGGTAAGAAGCGGATGAAGTCTCTCGGCCGTGTCGACGTGCCGCAGGAAGCCTTCCTCGCGATTCTCCACGTCGGAAAGGATTAATAGATGGCAAGCACGTTTTCCCTGATCCTGGTGGTGGTCTGCGCGATCACCGGTGTTATCTGGTGTCTGGACAAGATGATTTGGTCCAAGCAGCGCGCCGCCAAGATTGCCGTGGCTCGAGCCCATGGCGGTGCCCACCTGGATGAGAAGACTCTGGCCAAGGTCGCCCCCGTGCCGGTCTGGATCGAACAGACCGCCGGGGTCTTCCCGGTCATCACCTTTGTGCTGATCCTGCGTTCGTTCATTTTTGAACCGTTCCAGATCCCGTCAGGTTCCATGATGCCCACCCTGCTGGTGGGCGACTTCATCCTGGTGGAAAAATTTGCCTATGGTCTGCGGGACCCGGTGACCAACACCAAGTTCCTCGAGACTGGCGAGCCCAAGCGTGGCGACGTGGTGGTGTTCAAGTATCCCCTTGAACCGCGCGTTGACTACATCAAGCGGGTTGTCGGCATGCCGGGTGATCGGGTTATCTACCGCAACAAGGAGCTGATGATCCGGCCACGTTGTGTGGAAAAGAGCGGCGATGAGCAGGAAGGGAAAACGTGCCCGGGCTTCAAGAAGCTCGACGTCAAGTTTGAACAAAGAGGCGAATTTACCCAGATGGGGATCCCCCTTGACCGCTATACCGAGCAGCTGGGCGATGTCTCCCACGAGACCCTGCGCAATCCGCTGATGCCCGACATGGTTGGCCGTTACTATCGCCAGCCCGGCACTTATCCCGACGAGTGGGTCGTACCGGAAGGGCAATATTTCGTGATGGGCGACAACCGCGACAACAGTACCGACAGCCGTTTCTGGGGCTTTGTGCCCGAGCAGAACCTGGTTGGCAAGGCGGTCGCTATCTGGATAAGTTTTGAATTCGAGCGCGAAGAAGGCTCCCTGCTGCCAAGTTGGGTACCGACAGGTGTGCGCTTCAACCGCATTGGCGGAATCAAGTAAATGAATATCAAGATGAACAGACTGCAGTCCCGTCTCGGGCATGTCTTTGCGGATCTGGAACTACTGACCCGGGCGCTGACTCACCGCAGCGCCGGCTCCCGTCACAATGAACGACTGGAATTTCTGGGTGATTCGATTTTGAGTCTGGTGATTGCCGACGATCTGTTCCACCGCTTCCCGCAAGCGGCGGAAGGGGATCTCAGCCGGATGCGCGCCACCCTGGTGCGCGAGAAGACCCTGGCCGAACTGGGCCGGGAGTTCGACCTCGGGGATCACTTGATCCTCGGTCCCGGCGAACTCAAGAGCGGCGGTTTTCGCCGTGAATCCATTCTGGCCGATACGGTCGAGGCGGTGATCGGTGCCGTCTATCTGGATACCAATCTTGAGACGGTGCGGACACTGCTGCTGAGCTGGTATGCCAGCCGCCTGGAAGAGATCAAGCCGGGCATCGAGCAGAAAGATCCCAAGACCCGTCTGCAAGAAATTTTGCAGGGAAGCCGCAAATCCCTGCCGACCTACACTGTGACCAACGTCAAGGGCGAGGCACACAACCAGGAGTTCACCGTCCAGTGTGATGTGGAAGGTCTGGATGGTCCCCTCGTCGGGGTCGGCACCAGCCGTCGCAAGGCCGAACAGGCCGCGGCGCAGCAAGCTTTGGAAAAACTGTCATGACAGATACTACCGATTTGAAAAGGCGCGGTCTTTTGACACAACAGGCATTGGAAACACTGGCATGACAGATACCACTTATTGCGGCTTTGTCGCCATCGTGGGCCGCCCGAATGTGGGCAAGTCCACCCTGCTCAACAAGCTGCTTGGCCAGAAGGTCAGCATCACCTCGAAGAAGCCCCAGACCACCCGTCACCGTATTTTGGGGATCGACACCGAGGAGAACTACCAGACCATCTATGTAGATACCCCGGGTCTGCACATTGAAGAGAAACGGGCCATCAACCGCCTGATGAACCGTGCCGCCACCAGTTCGCTGGGTGATGTGGCCATGGTGGTGTTCATGGTCGATGGTACCCACTGGACCAAAGATGACGAAATGGTGCTGGGCAAGCTGCGCCATCTCAAGTGCCCTGTGGTGCTGGCGGTCAACAAGATCGACAACGTCAAAGAGAAAGAAGATCTGCTGCCGCACCTCGAGTGGCTGGGCCAGCAGATGAACTTCGCCCATATCCTGCCCATCAGTGCCCAGAAGGGCACCAACGTGGAGAAGATCCGCGAGTGGGCCAAGCCGTTGTTGCCGGAGAACGTTCACTTCTTCCCGGAAGATTACGTGACCGACCGCTCCTCCCGCTTTATGGCCTCCGAAATCATCCGCGAGAAGCTGATGCGCTTCACCGGTGAGGAGCTGCCCTACTCGGTGACGGTAGAGATCGAGCGCTTCAAGGTGGAAGAGAGCGGCCTCTACCACATCCACGGCCTCATTCTGGTTGAGCGCGATGGTCAGAAGAAGATGGTCATCGGCAACAAGGGGGAGAAGATCAAGACTATAGGCACCGAAGCGCGCCTCGATATGGAACGGTTGTTCCAGAACAAGGTGCACCTGGAGCTGTGGGTCAAGGTCAAGTCGGGCTGGGCTGATGATGAGCGCGCCCTGCGCAGCCTCGGGTATGGCGACGACTGATTGCTGACCCCGGCTTTCGTCATCCATAGCCGGCCCTATCGTGAGACCAGCCAGCTGGTCGAGGTCTTTACCCAGGATAGTGGCCGCTTTACCCTGGTGGCTCGCGGTTCTCGCGGGCCACGCTCCTCTCTCAAGGGGCTGCTGCAACCCTTTACCCTGCTCACCATCGCCTGGCGCGGCAAGGGCGATCTCAAGAACCTCACCCAGGTCGAATGCCCTGACCACTCTCTGCGTCTTGGCGGCGATCGCCTCTTCTACGGCCTCTATCTCAACGAGCTGGTCTACTACCTGCTGGAAGCGCACACCCCCTTCCCCGAAGTGTTCGATGCCTATGCCCGTGCCATCATGGCGCTGGCTGATGGCGAGACGCCGGAGCTGCCGCTGCGTCGCTTCGAGTTCCTGCTGTTGCAGGCGCTCGGTTATGCGGTCGATTTCGAATACACGGCGGACGACGAGTCGCCCATCGAGCCAACCTTGCTCTATGGCTTCGAGCGTGAGTTGGGCTTTGTTGCTTGCGAGCGGGCGCCGGATCCCCGTACCCTGTTTCTCGGTGCCCACCTGCTCGCCTTTGCCGAGGGACGTTTCGATACCCCTCCCTTGCTGCAGGCGGCCAAACGTTTCAGCCGATTGGCACTGCAACCCTATCTGGGCAAGCGCCAGCTAAAGAGCCGGGAGCTGTTTTTAAAACGCCGGAATAGCTTGGGTTAACTGCTCTGCGGCGTTACCCGACACGGTAAGCATGTTACCTGCGTCCGATTACGCTGCGCTAATCGAACCTACAAGCTGATATACGGATATCCGCGCGGTAGCCGCGCAGTCAACAGATGAAGCCTTTCAAGGAGTTCTCAATGAGTGAAATCTATCTGGGTGTGAACATCGACCATATCGCCACCCTGCGCAACGCCCGTGGCACCCAGTATCCGGATCCGGTACAGGCCGCCTTCGTAGCCGAACAGGCCGGGGCCGATGGCATCACAGTACATCTGCGTGAAGATCGCCGCCACATCACCGACCGCGATGTGGAGATCCTGCGCCAGACTATCCAGACCAGAATGAACCTGGAGATGGCGGTGACCGAAGAGATGATCGGTATCGCCTGCCGCATCAAGCCTCATTTCATCTGTCTGGTGCCGGAGAAGCGCACCGAGGTGACCACCGAGGGCGGTCTGGACGTGGCCGGTCAGCTGGACAAGGTGACTGACGCCGTTGCCCGCCTCTCTGCTGTGGGTGCCCAGGTATCCCTCTTTATCGACGCCGATCCCATCCAGATCGATGCGGCTGCCGAGAGTGGCGCCCCCTTTATCGAGATCCACACCGGCCGTTACGCCGATGCCACCACGGATGCCGAACGCAACGCCGAGTTCAAGCGCATCGCCGCCGGCGCCTCCTATGCCGCTGGCAAGGGGCTCAAGGTCAATGCCGGCCACGGCCTGCACTACCACAACGTCAAGGCCATCGCCGCCATCCCCGAGCTCTATGAGCTCAACATCGGCCACGCCATCATCGGCCGCGCCGCCTTCGATGGTCTGGCCAAAGCCGTGAGCGACATGCGCCTGCTGATGCAGGAAGCCCGTCAGGGGATCTGATCCGCTGGATGGAGCGGCGGCCTGATAATGGTCGCCAAAATAACAAGGGACGCCACGGCGTCCTTTGTTGTTTTTGGCCCTGTTCAAACGATGGCGATTCCCGCGCCGTAATAACCCAGCACAATCGGCTATAAGCAGTTGATGTCAAAAGGGTTAGACTGGTTGACCCTGTGAGCTGGACGAGAATGTTATGGATCACCCCCTGTACCACCCCGATATCACCGAACTTGAACCTGTCGCCCGCGCGGCGGGAGCGGCCATCATGGCCATCTACAGCCAGCCCTTCGCGGTGGAGTACAAGAGCGACGAGAGTCCGCTGACCGCGGCCGACAAGGGGGCTCATGAGGTGATTGTGCAGGAGTTGGCGCGGCTGACTCCGGATATTCCCGTATTGTCGGAGGAGTCTGGGTCTGAGGTGATGGCAGCGCGCCACGGCTGGTCCCGCTACTGGCTGGTGGATCCCCTCGATGGCACCAAGGAGTTTGTCTCCCGCAACGGCGAGTTCACCGTCAATATCGCGTTGATCGAAGAGGGGGCTCCGCGCTGGGGATTGGTCTATGCGCCGGTGCTGGACACGCTCTGGTATGGCGGCAAGGGCGCGGGGGCATGGCGCATCGCCGATGGCAAACGCGAGTCCATCCAGACCCGGCCTCATCGTGAAGGAGAGGCGTGGCGAGTGGTGGGCAGTCGCAACCACCTGTCGCAGGAGACCCTCGATTTCTTGGCTCCTTTTGGCGAGATCGAGCTGGTCTCCATGGGCAGTTCGCTCAAGTTCTGCATCATCGCCGAGGGGGGCGCCGAGCTCTATCCGCGCCTCGCCCCCACCTGCGAGTGGGATACCGGTGCGGCGCAGGCTGTGCTGGAGGGGGCGGGTGGCAGCGTCACCCAGCTCGATGGCTCACCCCTTGCCTACAACAAGCCCGATATCCTCAATCCCTGGTTTGTCGCCAAGGCATAGACGAGATATCGGGATGCAAAAAGGCCGGACTGGAATGAACTTCCAGTCCGGCCTTTTTTTATTTCGCGATTTGCTTTGCGGTCAGAAGACCTTTTTGAACGGCTTGATGGTGACCTTGGCATAGACGCCGGCTGCCACATAGGGATCGGCATCGGCCCAAGCTTTGGCGTCAGCCAGCGAGGCAAACTCGGCGATGACAGTGCTGCCGGTAAAGCCGGCATCGGCCGGATCCTCGGCATCGATGGCCGGGTTGGGGCCGGCAGTCAGCAGCCGACCCTCATCCTGCAACGCTTGCAGGCGAGCCAGATGGGCAGGGCGAACTTGCTTGCGCAGCGGCAGGCTATCGGGGACATCTTCGGAGTAGATGAGATACCACATGAGACAATCCTTTTCTGATGATGGTTATTTTTTCAGCTGTTCTTTGTGTTCAGCCGGAATGTGGCGGTAGAGATAGACGCCGCTTAGCAGGGTAAAGACCAGCGTCATCCCCAGTAGGCCGAACACCTTGAAGTTGACCCACATCTCCTGCGGCAGGTTGAATGCCACATAGAGGTTGAGCAGGCCACAGACGGTAAAGAAGCCGACCCAGCCGAGATTGACCTTGTCCCAGACTGCATCGGGGGCCTGCAGCTCCTTGGCCAACATCTGTTTGATCAGATTCTTGCCAAAGCCGTAGCGGCTGATGAGCAGACCCAGTGCGAACAGCACGTTGATGACAGTCACTTTCCACTTGATGAAGGTGTCATCGTGGAAGAAGACGGTGAGGCCGCCGAAGAAGCCGACCAGCAGGAAGGTGAACAGCTGCATCTTCTCGACTTTGCGATAGCGGATCCAGCTATAGGCGAGCTGCAGACCGGTGACCACCACCAGTGCGCCGGTCGCCATGTAGATGTCGTAGAACTTGTAGACCGCGAAGAAAACGATAAGTGGAATAAATTCAATAAATTGCTTCATTGTTGGCGCCTAGTCCTCAAAGATGGCCTGCAAATTTCGCCCAGTCTACCTGCATGGCGGACAACGGCAAATGAATAAGACCGCTCATTTTTACGCCGGTTCCGCGCTGTCGCCAAACAGTTGGCGTGCAATGGAGATCCCCAGTCGCTGCTGATCGGCCAGCAGGTCGCGGATATGGCGCTCTTCAATCAGAGGGTTGAGCAGCACGGCGCGCAGCAGGGTGAGCGGTTGGGTGCCGTAGCGTACCACCGCCCTTTGGGTGCGGGAGACAAAGCTGTGCCCCTCGGCCCGCTGGGCTTTTTGCAGTGCCACGTTGAAGTCGTTGATCTGTGCATTGGCCGCTTCATCCAGCACCTTGCCCTGCAGGTGGGGCGGGATGCAGCGGTAGGAGAGCAGGTTCATCACCGGAGCCGACATCAGCTCGAAGGCGGGGTCGCTTTCGATGAGCTCTGCCATCAGCCGGGCACGGTCGTAGTTGGCCTCGATAAGCTCGGCATAGCCTTGCTGGCCGAACAGCTGGAAGGCGGCATCCAGATAGAGGGCGTTGGCCGGGCGGGTGCCCTCCAGGGTAAAGCGACCCTGATCGAACGAGGTGGCACGAATGGCGTAGGGGGCCTCCCGCTTGACCGTCATCATCAGGTCCGGTTGGCGGCAGAGCAGCATGCCGGTACCGAGCGGCACCAGCAGCTGTTTGTGACCATCCAGAGTGACGGTATCGGCCCGCTCGATCCCGGCCAGCAGGTTTTGATAGCGGGGAGAGAAGAGGGTTGGGCCACCCCAGGCGGCATCCACGTGGAAGTGGATCTGCTCGCGCTCGGCGATGGCCGCCAGTTCCGGCAGGGGGTCGATGGAGCCAAAGTCGGTACTACCGGCTACGCCGACCAGCGCCAGCACTTTCAATTTCTGCTCTTTGCACTGGAGTAGCGCCTGTTCCAGCGCAGCCAGACTGAGCCGGTTCTGCTCGTCGGTCTCGAGGCGCCAGACGCTGCGGGCGCCCAGCCCCAGCAGGTCCATCCCCTTGTCGAAGGAGTAGTGCATCAGGCGTGAACCGAGAATGACAGCGCCGCGATAGCCCTGCTCATAGAGGGCAAACAGGTTGTCGCCGCAGGCGCGGTTGCGGGCCAGCCACAGCGCCGTGACGTTGGCGATGGTCCCGCCGCTGGTCATGACGCCGAGGGCGGCATCCTTGGCATGCATCTGTTCGCCGTAGAAGGCATCGTCCATGCCATAGATAAGGCGGTGCAGCTTGGCCAGCACCTCCCGCTCCAGAAAGCTGAGCAGGCGGGAGGACTCCATCTTCATCGGATTCTGGTTGAGCATCACCACCAGACGGGAGAGCTCGGCGGTATAGGCCGGCAGGGGCGCCGTCATATGGCCCATGTAGCGTGGCGAGGTGAGGTGCGAGGCGCCGGGTACCAGAGTAGCCAGCCGGGCGAGATAGGCCTCGGTCGAGCTGCCGCTGGCGGGCATGCGGGACTGGTCGAGCTGGTGGGTGAACAGGTCGCGCTGGTAGGGGGCCTGACTGTCGTCGGAGTGGTGGAAGCTCTCCAGCAAGGTGCTCATCGCCTCGCCAAAGGCGGGATCCGCTTGTGCAAACAGCTCAGTCAACTTCATCAGGTTCTCCAGACCAGGTCACCGGGGTAGGTGTCTATGCCGCTTGTCTCGGGCATCGGCGGCAGAGCATACACCAAAGGGGGGCGGGTGACAGCCACTCCATTTTTTAAGCGAACACTTGTACTCCGAAATGGCGCTGGGTAGAGTGAGCCACAGTTATTGTGGAGTCGATGTTATGAGTGGTGTGATGGATTACTCCCCCCGGGAGGAGCTGGCAAACCGGCTGAGTCACGGTGCGGGATTGTTGCTGGGGATTGTCGGGCTGGTGCTGTTGCTCATCAAGGGATGGGGGCAGGGCACGCAAGCGCTGGTGAGCTACAGCCTTTATGGCGGCAGTCTGGTGCTGCTCTATCTCGCCTCGACCCTCTATCACAGCATGGGGTCAGGGCGGGCCAGACGTTGGTGCAAGGTGTTTGATCACTGCGCCATCTATCTGCTGATCGCCGGTACTTACACTCCCTTCCTGCTGGTGGCGCTCGACACGCCGCTGGCGAAGGGCTTGATGGTGGTGATCTGGGCCCTGGCGCTGGCTGGCGTGGTGTTCAAGCTGGTATTTATCAACACCTTCAAGAAGTTGTCGCTCTTTACCTATCTGATGCTGGGCTGGTTGTCATTGGTGGTCATCTACCAGCTCTACATTCATCTGGCCGGTGAGGGGCTGCTGCTGCTCGGGCTTGGCGGCCTTATCTACAGCCTCGGGGTCATCTTCTATGTGGCCAAGCAGATCCCCTATAACCACGCCATCTGGCATCTCTTTGTGCTGGGTGGCAGCGTTTGTCACTTTATGGCCATTTACGGCTACGTCGCCTGACATAGTGTAACGAGTTAACGCGGCGTTTCTGCCGCCATCTCTCGAACGCCGGTGGGAAGGTAAAAAGTGATTGCATTCGCAGGATTCAACACAACAATAGCGTGACGAGTACCTCTTTTGCTGTGAGACCTTTAAATGATCATTCCCTGGCAAGAACTGGATGGCGAGACCCTGACCAACCTGATCGAACACTTTGTGTTGCAGGAAGGAACCGAGTATGGGGAGCAGGACGTACCGCTTGGCGATAAAGTGGACGCAGTGAGAGCACAATTACAGCAAGACAAGGCAGTCATCGTTTATAGCGAACTGCACGAATCGGTGAATATCGTGGTGAAAGACCGCTTCAGTGAACCGTCTTGATCAAACCCACATCCGGATCTTATAACGGCATTTCCAAGGAAGAGAGAATCCCATGTCGGCCAAGCACCCCATTATTGCCGTTACCGGTTCGTCCGGTGCCGGCACCTCCACCTCCACCAACGCCTTTCGCTCCATGTTCCATCAACTGGGATATACCGCGGCTGTGGTGGAAGGTGACAGTTTTCACCGCTACACCCGGCCGGAAATGGATGTAGCAATCCGCAAGGCGCGTGAACAGGGACGCCATATCAGCTATTTCGGCCCCGAGGCCAATGACTTCGGCTTGCTGGAGAGTTTCTTTCAGGGCTATGGCCAGGATGGCACCGGACAGTACCGCCGCTATCTGCACAGCTTTGATGAAGCGGTGCCCTTCAACCAGATGCCCGGCACCTTCACCCCCTGGCAGCATCTGCCGAACGATACCGACCTGCTCTTCTATGAGGGGTTGCACGGCGGCGTGGTCACCGAAGATCACAATGTGGCTCGCCACGTGGACTTTCTGATAGGCGTAGTGCCCATCGTCAATCTGGAGTGGATCCAGAAACTCATTCGCGACACCTCGGAGCGAGGCCACTCCCGTGAGGCGGTGACCGACTCCATCGTTCGCTCCATGGATGACTACATCAACTTCATCACCCCCCAGTTTTCCCGCACCCACATCAACTTCCAGCGAGTACCGACGGTGGATACCTCCAACCCTTTCAGTGCCAAGGTGATCCCGAGCCTGGACGAGAGTATGCTGGTGATCCGGTTTCGCGGCATCAAGCAGGTGGATTTCCCCTACCTGCTGTCGATGATCGATGGCTCATTCATGTCGCGGATGAACACCATAGTGGTGCCGGGTGGCAAAATGGGCTTTGCGATGGAGCTGATCCTGCGCCCGCTTATCCAGCAATTGATCGAAACCGGCAAAATAACCTGATTCAAAGGAGTTCACGATGCGGCTTGCTTATCTCTCTGTGGCACTGCTCGCCCTGCTTGGCGGTTGCAGCAGCGGGCCGGCGGCCCCCACGCTGGAGTCCGGCACCATGCTGGTTCGCCCGATGGGCAACTGGACCTATGGTGCAACCCCGCGCTACGCCCTGGCCGAACAGTATCAATTTGCCGGTGAGTTGGCGGAAGGGTGGCTGGAGCCGATGCAGCAGGCGGTAAGCCGGGAGCTCAATGGCAAGGGGTGGCAGAGTGCGCCGCTCGACGAGGCGGATCTCTGGGTCGCCATCGGCGTCGCGGGCGGCAAGGATATGAGTGACGGCGAGATTTTCGCACGTCTTGGCATGACGCCCGGGGTATATGCCTCGGCCAACCAGCGCAAAGGGTCGCTGGCCATCGTGCTGCTCGATCGCAAAACCCAGAAAGCGGTCTGGAGCAGCATCATCCAGCTGACCAGCGACGTGAGCATTGCAGACAGCCAACGTCAGGCGCTTAGCCAGCAGCTCGCAGCCGAATTGCTGCAGAGCGTCCCAACCAACTAACGCCTGTTTAGTGATAATGGATGGAAAAACGGCTTGCCTCTTGGCAAGCCGTTTTTTGTGGTCTCTCGGTCTTTAGCCAATCTGGCCCTGACCCGGTTTGGGGGGACACCGTACACCCTGGCTAAGTAGCGCCTTTATTTGAGCGTACAGGTCAGCAGCGTCACCCCTTTCTGGGTGAGGAGAGCCTGTTTGTCCTGATTCCAGAAGGTGGTGACGCTGTCAGAATATTTGGCGCCAGATTCAGACTCAACGCGCGCCAGCTTGTGGTAAACCCCGGCATAGGGGAACTGCACCATGTCAGCCTGAGCATCATAGGTAACGGCCAGCATCTCTTCGCCGCACTGGTATTGGCTGTATTGATACTGGGTAGGTTGCGGGCTGCTGCACGCTGCCAGACCAAAAAGGGGAAGCAGAGCGATCAATTTTTTCATTGCACTTTCCTTATGTAATGGCTTTATGTCATGGCCTTGTGCAGTGGCCTTACGTGGCCGTATGTCAGGATACCAACGAAACAATCGTCAGTTATCAAGCTTCAACAATTTGATAACTATGGGTAATTTGTACCGCTTTTTCCAACATCAGGGAAACAGAACAGTATTTTTCCATCGACAGATCGACCGCTCTGGCCACCTGTTTCTCTGCCAATCCCTTGCCTGTCACCACGAAGTGCAAATTAATCTTCTCGAAAACCCGGGGCACGCTATCGACCCGTTCGCCACTGACATCGACATGACACGCAGTGACCGGTTGGCGCGCTTTCTCTAGAATGGAGACGACATCAATGGAGCTGCAGCCACCGACCGCCAGCAGGATCATCTCCATCGGGCTGGCCCCCTCACCGGGGTTGGCACCATCCAGGATCACCTTGTGACCGGATTCGCTCTCACCCACAAACTTCATTCCTTCCACCCAGCTGACCTTGGCTTTCATCTAGCATCCTCTTTGGTTAAGCCTGTGCTCATGATGTTCCTAGCATACCCCAGCCATCATAGCTTCGGCATCTGCTCATCCGGTCGGGTAACCACAGGGACAAGATGATTGGGAGGTTAATAGATCAAAATCAACATATCCGACCTCTATCTTTCCTAGAATAACCAAAGCGGCGCAGCAGGCATTACTAAAGGGTTCTGTCAAAAGTCCGCAAAGCCTTGTCAGCACAAACAAAGGCTCTTATCCTACTGCGACCAATACAAGGAATGGCAAGATTGGCAGCTTGCCCGGACGCACAAGTCCATAAAAAGACACTACAGAGGAATTCTCATGGTCATTGGCAAACCGCAAAGCGATCCCACCCTGGAATGGTTCTTGTCGCACTGCCACATTCATAAGTATCCCGCCAAGAGCACCCTGATCCATGCGGGTGAAAAAGCGGAGACCCTCTACTACATCGTCAAGGGCACTGTGGCCGTTTTGATCAAGGACGATGAGGGCAAAGAGATGATCCTCTCCTATCTCAACCAGGGGGATTTCCTCGGCGAGATGGGTATGTTCGAAGAGAATGAGAATCCCGAGCGCACCGCCTGGGTTCGCGCCAAAGGCTCCTGTGAAGTCGCCGAAATCTCTTACAAAAAGTTCCGCCAGCTGATCCAGGTCAACCCGGACATTCTGATGCGTCTCTCTGGCCAGATGGCCAAGCGCCTGCAGCACACCAGCCAGAAAGTGGGCAACCTTGCCTTCCTGGATGTGACCGGCCGGATAGCCCAGACCTTGCTCAACCTGGCCAAACAACCGGATGCCATGACCCACCCGGATGGCATGCAGATCAAGATCACCCGTCAGGAGATCGGCCAGATCGTTGGCTGCTCCCGTGAAACCGTGGGCCGCATCCTCAAGATGCTGGAAGAGCAGGAGCTCATCTCTGCACACGGCAAGACTATAGTGGTATTTGGTACTCGCTGATGATCAGTCCGCAGGCCTGACTGGGGCCGTTGGATGAAAAAGGCTGCTACGGCAGCCTTTTTTGATCCGTTTCCCTATAATCCCGAACGTCCTTCATTGTTTCAGCATTCGCCAAGAGAGTCGCTATGCACCTTCAATGTCCCCGTTGTCGCAGCCCGCTTCATCTGCATGAAGTCTCCAAGGGGCGCTATTGCGACAACAAGCATCACTTCGATCCGGCACCGGAAGGTTACCTGGATCTCATCCCCGGTAAGAAGAACCCCAAGGACAGTGACAGCCGCGCCCTGATGCGCGCCAAGCACCATTTCCTGGAAGCTGGCCACCAACGGCCGCTGGTTGAGGTCATGGCCTCCCTGCTCGCTCCCCTTGCCCCGCTAGAGCTGATCCATCTGGGCTGTGGTGAAGGCTACTACTGCCGCGCGTTGGCAGAACGTCTGCCTGGCTGGCAGTTTGCTGGTATTGATATCGCCAAGAACACCATCTTTGCCGCCAACAAAGCGCAGCCGGACGGTCAGTTTGTCATTGCCGATCCCGCGCGTGCGCCGCTGCAGCCGGGCTCGGTGCAGGTGCTGCTGGTCAACGATCTCAAGGTCAAGACCGAGCAGTTGGTCAGCTGGTTGGCGCCCGGTGGCTATCTGCTCTATCTGCAGCCGGGCCCGCGCCATCAGTGGCAACTGAGGGTCAGCCTCAACCCGATCAGCATGGAGCACCCGCTCAGCTGGCCCACCCTCGCTGGCCTGACCAAGATTGCGCAGCAACGTGCACAATTTACTCTGACGCTTGATCAGGGACTACGCAATTTTATTCTGGAAACCAGCCGCCTCGGCTGGCGAGCTACCGGTGAGCAGCGCCACGCGTTCACTCACCAGGGGCCCGATGAACTGGAACAGGATCTGCTGCTGACCCTGTGGCAAAAACCGCTCTGATAACGTTCAAGGTGGCAGTGATTTTCGCAGACACTGCCACTATCACGTTTCTTGTTATGATTTTAATATTTTGAATTTTAACAAAAAAAAGACATTGATTACCTGCCGAATGGCTGCCAAAAAGCCATCACCAGATAACTCACCTCTGATTCAGCTCCAGTCAAGGTTAACAGCTCTACCTTGGTCCTCATCGGTTCAATCCCGATCAAACTAACAAAGACCGGAACAGGTCCAAGTGTTTACATCAGAGGAATAAAGCATATGAAGAAGTCTGCACTGACTATTGCCATCTCCAGCCTGCTGCTGGCGAGTGGCGCCCATGCGGCTACCGTTTACAACCAGAACGACACCAAGCTGGATATCGGCGGTCGCGCACAAGGCACTTACTACGGCACTGACGACAACGGTTCCGAAGGTGACCAGAGCTACTTCCGTGTAAACATGCGCGGCGAGACCAAGATTGCTCCCGAGATGAAGGCGTTCGGCTTTGCCGAGTACAACCTGCCGACTTCCGGTTCTGATAACGACGAACTGCGTTATGCCTATGCCGGCATCAAGCACGACCGTTTCGGCGCATTCAGCTACGGTCGTCAGGATGGTCTGTTCCGCATCGTGAACGACTACACCGACGTACTGCCCGAGTGGGGCGGTGACGGCCTGGGCAAAGGCACCGAAGTATTCGGTACCGGCCGTACCAACGGTCTGGCCCAGTACCTGTACACCTACAACGGTCTGACCCTGGGTGCCCAGTTCACTGGTAACAATACTGCCCAAAATTCAGATCGTTCACTGACCTCTTGGAAGAAAGGTTCCAAAGAAGGTTTTGCCGTAGCGGCATCCTACGATTTCGCTATGGGCTTGGGTCTGTCTGCTGCTTATAACCAGGCTGGCAAAACTGCAGACCAGGTTAAATTCGCCTCTTTCGGCGCTGACAGCGATGCCAAATTGATGGGCTTCGGTGCCAAATATGCTGTCGGTGACCTCTACCTGGCTGCCACCTATGCTCACGGTGAAGATCACATCTTCGTCAAGAACGGCTACGCCGAGAAGCACGATGGTTACGAAGCGGTAGCCCAGTACACCATCGGCAAGTTCAAGCCTTCTCTGGCTTACCTGCGCACTGACGTGAAGAATGACACCAATGTCAAATTCGATGACACCCTGACCGAGTACGTATCTATTGGTGCCTGGTACAACTTCACCGACAACTTCAACGCCTACGTTGACTACAAGGTCAACCTGCTGGATTCCGTTGGTAACTCTACCAGCAAGCTGGGCCAGAACACCGACGATGTAGTCGGTGTGGCTCTGCAGTACAACTTCTAAGTAATTGGAAGTCAGTTATACCCTGTGATACCAATGTCTACTGTTTGAATTACTTCCGGCCGCTCTGCGGCCGGTTTTTTATTGCGACTTTTCAGTACCTTGCATATAACTATTGAGCGGATAATGGAGTATCTGCGAACGCCTGAACGGCCGGGAATAGCGAGGTAATTCACGGATGAAAGGATACGCCCGATACAAACACTGGCTGATGTGGCTGCTGTTGCCACTGCTGTTGATATCGCTCATCTGGAGCAGCACGGCAGATGCCAGCTGGGATCAGAGCCTCTATCGTCAGCTGGGTCTGGCTGGCAAGCTGGATAAGCAGACCTTTCGTCAGGCTTTCAACAGTTATCAAACCGTGCGCCACAAGCGCAAAGCGATCCTCACCATCATCGATTACAGCAAGCCATCCACCCAGCGCAGGCTGTTTGTCATCGATATGAAACGCCACAAGCTGCTCTATCACACTTGGGTCAGTCATGGCCGCAACTCAGGTGAACTGGCCGCAAAACGCTTTTCCAACCAGCTCAACTCCCGGCAAAGTTCCCTCGGCGTCTATCGCACTGCAGAAACCTATCTTGGCAAGCATGGTTACTCATTGCGACTGGATGGTCTGACTCCGGGCCTGAACAGCAATGCCCGCAAGCGCGCCATCGTAGTGCATGGGGCTGACTATGCGAGCCCCAAACATTTGCGCAAGTTTGACAAGCTGGGCCGCAGCTGGGGTTGCCCTGCGCTGCCGAAGGAGCAGGCCAGAGCCATCATAGACACCATCAAGGGGGGGAGTGTGATTTACGCTCACGGATAAAAACGAGGGGCAGCAATCGCTGACCCTCTTGTTGAATGCAGAACGCTTGTTGAAATAACCGTTTCACTCAATGTTATTTGCGCACGACCAGTACCGGACAGGGAGCATGACGCACAACAGATTCCGCAACGCTGCCCACCAGCAGGTGGGTGATACCGGAGCGGCCATGACTCCCCATCACGATGAGGTCCGCTTCATCATGGTTGGCCTGAATGACGATTTCATCGGCCGCGCGGCCAAAACGGATGTCAAATGTTGCAGGGATCGGCAGTGTTGCAACCAGCTCTTTGAGCTGGGATCTGGCCTGACGCTCCATTTCGTGAGTAATTTCAACAGCCGTCATGTGCAGGATCTTATAGCTGTCAAAACCGTGCAGTTGATCGACAACGTGAACCAGCTTTAACCGGGCTTCATGGCTTTGTGCCATGAAGACGGCATAGTCGAGAACCGCTTTGGACATTTGAGAGAAGTCGACAGGACAAAGCAGAGTTTTGATCGATGGCATAATGCAGTCTCCTCTACTGATAGGGGTGCTATTGAATCTTTACTCGATCATAATGATCCGACCGCAATAAACTCTCGACTCTGTCGCAAAATGGAGATGCCAGATCGGGTCTCCACTCACCGTGATCAATCGCAGGAGATATATCCGGTGATATGTGCTCCCCTCTTCATCGCCTGCGGTTAGCATCCTGGCTCGATGCCACACATCGTTGACCACCTTCGGTAAAAAAGAAACCCGCCGTGGGCGGGTGGAAGGATTGCAACACTAACCAGGAGGAGGTGTTACCAGGTAGACCCCGCCTCTTCGGTAATAGTTCAATTTTATTGAAGTTTTTTCGTTTTCTTCGCGGGGTTTCCATCGGGATCTGCGGGGGCGGATGGGTTATCATTCTGCTCCCGTCATCCGGTTGCAGAGGATCTATGCCCGCGTTCTCCTGGTTAGCGCTCTTTTTCGGCGCCTTCTATTTTGTCTACGGCGCTTACTTGCCGTTCTGGTCGCTCTGGCTGGAGGGGGTGGGCGTCAGCGCCGAGATGATTGGTCTCTTGCTGGGGGCTGGGATGGCGATCCGCTTTGCCGGCAACCTGATGGTGATGGGGCAGATCAAGGGGGCAGGGCATCTGCTGCCAGTTACCCGATTGCTCTCCCTGCTCAGTCTGCTGGCGTTTCTCGGCTTCTACCTCAGTCATAACCTTTGGTGGCTGGTGGGCTTGACCCTGCTGGCGAACTTTATCTATCCGACCCTGATGCCGGTGGGTGAGGCGCTGGCGACCCGCATGGTGGTGCAGGCTCACCTCGATTACGGCAAGGTGCGGCTGTGCGGTTCGTTTGCCTTTATCGTCGCTTCGACCTTGGTGGGGGCGCTGGTGGGCAATTTCGGTAGTGAGTGGATTTTGCACACCATGGTGGCGGGACTGGTGCTGATGCTGCTGCTCAGCTGGTTGCCGCTCTATCCGGTGCCACAGGATAGTCAGGGCGAGCGGGCCAAGGCATCCTTGCTGGCGACTCTGCGCAGCGCGCCGGTGCGCCGTTTCCTGCTGCTGACGGCGTTACTCCAGGGAAGCCATGCAGCCTATTACGGTTTCAGCGCTATCTACTGGAAGGCGCAAGGATATAGCGGCACCATCATCGGCTATCTCTGGGCGCTCGGGGTGGTAGCGGAGATCTGTATGTTCGCCGCTGACAAGCGTTTCTTGCAGCGCTTTGGCGCCCAGAGTCTTTTTATCGCTGGAGCCATCGGTTGTGTGGTGCGCTGGGTATTGCTGGGGGCTTCGACCGAACTGTGGGTACTGGTGCTGGGGCAGCTGCTCCACTCGGTGACGTTCGGTATGAGTCATCTCGGGGCAGTGCGTTTCATGACTCGCCAGCTACCTGCCGAGCAGTTGATCCCGACTCAGGCGCTCTATGCAGCCCTTGGCCTCGGCATGACGGTGGCGGCTCTGATGGCGATTTGTGGCGTGCTGTTCGAGCCTCTCGGCGGCGGCATCTTCTTCCTGATGGTACTGGTGGTATTGCCGGTGTTCTTCCTGCGGCTGCGACACTCAACCGTTACCGCGTGAGCAGGGATTGAACTGCTCAAGGGGGCAGGGAGTGCGCCTCTTGATGCATGACTTTTGGCTGCTGCCTCTCTAGACTGGCGAGGTTGTATACAAAAACTCAATATGGACAAGGAGTTATCGATGCACCAGGGATGGCTGCTGATCGGATTGTCGCTCACCTATCTGGGGCTGCTGTTTCTGATCGCCTTCGTGGCAGACAAGCACAAGCGGCATCGCATGAAGGGGCAACCGCTGCTCTATAGCCTGTCGCTGGCAGTCTACTGCACCTCCTGGACCTTCTTCGGTACCGTGGGGCAGGCGAGTGAATCCCCCTGGTCGCCGGTGCCCATCTACCTTGGCCCCATGCTGGTCTTTCTGTTTGGCTGGCGGCTGCTGGCCCGCCTTATTCTGGTGGCCAAGCGCGAGCACATCACCTCCATCGCCGACTTTATCGCCGCCCGTTACGGCAAATCCCAGCGGCTCGCCATGGTGATCGCCCTCATCGCCATCATGGGGATCCTCCCCTATCTGGTGTTGCAGCTCAAAGCCATCGTCACCGGGCTGGATCTGCTGATGGTCAACAGCGGCGGCATCAGCCCGACCAGCAATACCAGCGAGCTGGCGCTCGGGGTCACCCTGCTGCTGGCGCTGTTCAGCATTCTGTTCGGTACTCGCCACCTCGATGCCACCGAGCACCACAGGGGGATGGTGGTGGCCATCGCTTTCGAGTCGGTGGTCAAATTGCTGGCTTTTATCGCGGTGGGGGGCTTCGCCCTCTGGCTGATCCTGAGCCAACCGGGCGAGGCTCACGAACAGGTGACCCGCGACTTTTTTGCGCAGGTGGTGGCGGTGAGCCCAGGCAACCTGCTGGAGCTTGCCATCTACACGGTGCTGGCGATGTGCGCCGTTATCTGCCTGCCGCGCCAGTTTCATGTGACTGTGGTGGAGAACAATCAGGGGCAGGATCTGCACTGGGCGCGCTGGATCTTCCCGCTCTACCTGTTCGTGATGGGGCTCTTTATCTGGCCGCTGGCACTGGCGGGCAAACAGTGGGTGGGGGCTGACATGGCCTCCGACACCTATGTGATCAGTCTGCCGATGGCCCTCGGTTTCGATGGCATGGCGATGCTGGCGTTTCTCGGCGGCACCTCGGCGGCCACCGGCATGGTGATCGTCTGCACCATCGCACTGGCGATCATGGTGAGCAACGATCTGGTGCTGCCGGTGCTGTTGCGCAGCTTCTGGCGGCAGGGGCGCGACGAGCGGCTGGTGCGGCTGCTGCTGCAGGTGCGTCGTGGCGCCATCCTGCTGATCTTGCTGGCGGCCTGGGGGCTCTACCTTTGGCTTGGCGATCTCACCAGTCTGTCGCGCATCGGCTATCTCTCCTTTGGCGCGGTGGCCCAGTTTGCGCCGGCCCTGCTGCTCGGTCTCTACTGGCGTCACGGCAATCGCAAGGGGGTCTATCTTGGGTTGAGCCTCGGGGTGAGCCTCTGGTTTGTGACCCTGCTGGTGGAGATCGGGCTGCTGGCGGGCTCGCCCTTGGCCGAGCTGCTTGCGCCGCCGGACTGGCCCGCATTTCGCGAGCTGAGTCTCGGGGCCTGGTGCATCTTCCTGAGCCTGCTCTTCAACCTGCTCGGCTATGTGGCCGGTTCCCTGCTGTCGCGCCCTGCGGTGAGCGAGCGGCTGCAGGCCGCCAACTTTGTCGGCAAGCCGAGCCGCGATACCGCCGCCCTCTATCAGGCGCGGGTCTCGGTCAAGGAGCTGGAGATGCTGGCGGCCCGCTTCGTCGGTTCAAGCCGGGTCAAACGCGCCTTTGGTCGTTTCGCCGGTGAGCGGGGCGGCACCCTGGCGCCCCAGATGCAGGCTTCGGCCGAACTGATTGCCCACACCGAGCGGCTGCTGGCGGGGATGTTTGGTACCTCCTCGGCGCGGTTGGTGCTTGCCTCTGCCCTGCAGGGGCGCAACATGCAGCTCGAGGAGATCGCCACCATAGTCGATGAGGCCTCCGACGTGTTTCGCTTCAACCGCGGCCTGCTGCAGGGGGCGATCGAGCATATCGGGCAGGGGATCTCGGTGGTGGACAGGGAGCTTAGGCTGGTGGCCTGGAACCGCCGTTACATCGAGCTGTTCCACTATCCGCCCGGGCTTATTCAGGCTGGGCGCCCTATTGAAGAGATCATCCGCTACAACGCCCAGCAGGGGCTCTGTGGCCCCGGCGATATCGAGGATCATGTGGCACGGCGGGTCGCCTTTATGAAGCGGGGAAGCGCCCATATCTCGGCGCGGGAGCGCCCGGATGGACGGGTGATCGAGATGCAGGGCAACCCCATGCCCGCCGGCGGTTTCGTCATGACCTTTACCGACATCACGCCGTTTCGCGATGCGGAGCGGGTGCTGCGCGAAGCCAACGAACATCTGGAGGCGCGGGTCGCCGAGCGTACCTGCGAGCTCTCCGAGCTCAACCGTCAGCTTCTGCTGGTCAACCAGCAGGTGGAGCGGGCCAATCAATCCAAGAGCCGTTTTCTGGCTGCGGTCAGCCACGATCTGACCCAGCCCCTTAATGCCGCCAAGCTGTTTACCTCCTCCCTGCTGGAAATGTTGCCCGATGCTGGCGAGCAGGCCCGCATCGCCCGCCATATCGACGATGCACTGGGGGCGACCGAGGATCTCATCACCGATCTGCTCGATATCTCGCGGCTCGAAGCGGGCAAGTTCAAGGCCAAGAAACTCGACTTTGCCCTGCGCGATCTGCTCGACAACCTCAAGGCGGAGTTTGGCGTGCTGGCGCAGGCGGGAGGGATCCACTTCTCGGTGGTGGAGAGCAAGCTTGCGGTACACAGCGATGTGCGGCTGCTGCGTCGGGTGCTGCAGAACTTTCTTACCAATGCGTTTCGCTACAACCCCGGAGGTCGGGTGCTGCTTGGCTGCCGCAGGTCGGGCAGCAAGATCCGCATTGAGGTGTGGGACAACGGCCCCGGCATTCCGCAAGACAAGCAGGAGGCTATCTTCGATGAGTTCTCCCGCCTCGATCACTCCCGCACTGCCAAGGAGCAGGGGCTGGGTCTGGGGCTCGCCATCGCCCGCGGCATCTCGCTGGTGCTCGGTCATCAGCTCACATTGCAGAGCTGGCCGGGCAAGGGATCGGTTTTTGCTGTGACCCTCAATCTGGCTACCCGGCCGGTCACGGCCCATCAGCTGGCGGCGCCGGTGGCGCGCGACAGCCAGCTGGAAGGAGTCGCCGTGCTCTGCATCGACAATGAGCGGGACATTCTGACCGCCATGAACACCCTGCTCGGCCGTTGGGGCTGCGAGGTGCGCTGCGCCGTCGATCTGGCCGAAGCCGAGGCGCTGGTGGCACAAGGGTTTGTGCCGAGACTGGTGCTCTCCGATTATCACCTCGACGACGGCAAGACCGGGTTGGAGGCGCTCGCTGCCCTGCAACGAGAGTGTGGCGACGAGCTGGGAGGCATCATCATCAGTGCCGATCGCAAGAGCGAGCTGCAGGCGCAGATCCGCGAGCGGGGGTATGGCTACATCAGCAAACCGGTCAAACCACTCAAACTGCGGGCCCTGATGAACAGTCTGCTGCTGCGCTAGCCGCAGCCGGGGCGGCTAGCCGTGAAGCGGCTCACAAAACCGTGCAATACTCCCGCGGGCCGTGGTCATGGATAAATACCGATAACAGAGATTTATTGGCTAAGATCTCTTCATCTTCCTGTGCAATGGCCGCCAGCTGTAAATAAGCATTGAATGGTGGCGGGGCATGCCAGTCATGCCCCATTTTTTTCCGCACTGCTGCACTCGTGTTGGCAAAGCCACTCTTCCGGACAGCTAGTGATTGATGTTTTCTTCGATAGTTGACATCTGTGTCACACGCAGCTCTTTGTGGTGCCGCTTGTGTTGATACATGTCGGCATCGGCTCTGGCAAACGCGGCGGCAAAGTCGCCGCGATAAGGGGCCATCCCCATGCTGCACGAGATAGGGGGGGAGGCGCTGGCCAGCATGGTCGCCAGACCAGTCATAGCCTGTTGCAGCGTGGTCGGTGCCAGAGTAGTGAGCAGTACAAACTCATCCCCTCCGAAGCGGGCGGCAATCCCCCCCTGACCGAAATGCTGGCGTATGCCATCTGCGATAAGGCGCAGGGCCTGATCACCCGCCAAATGGCCACAGCAGTCATTGAGCTGCTTGAGATTATCCATGTCGATCAGCAGCAGGGTGCCTTCCGGC
>NZ_JBODRQ010000005.1:0-60211 GCF_050633025.1 Aeromonas sp. | reverse complement strand
TCTTCAGTGAAATCCTCAGAATAGTAGGCCAATTCAGATGAATTTTTATCTTGCTTTTCAATTTCTAGCAAAAGCACACCATTTTCAAAAATGGTTATATTATCACTTCCTTCTTTGAATTCAACTTTCACAAAAACCTCCAATAACGCATAATTATTTTTGTACAGAAATGTTCCACTTTATAACGAACGCCTGTTTTGTATATATCAAACTCATTTTTAATACATCTAAAAAAGCTGACATTGCAAAGCCCTACCCTAATCTACTTGGTTCATAATACAAATATGTAAAACCTTTACTTCTTCCTTTATTAGTGTCCATATTCTTCTCTTTCATCTTCTGGATGGCTACAGAAGGGGGGGCGCTCCTTGCACGCAGCTTTATAACTGGATTAAAGAAAAGGCTGGTCTCAAGCCATTAAAAACATAGAGATCCTGATAAATAGGGTATCAAACGCAAACCATTTCAGTCAGCAAATTTTATCTGGCTGACGTCATTTATTTTTTATAAAAATCAGTCTTGTAAGACGAACGAAGAGAGGATATGTAGTAGTGACTGGAGCAGCGGGTATTGCTGATAACGATCGCATCGTTCAAGAACAGGAAAAGAACATGGCGACCAAAGCCGATTAATTCTGCGCTTTTTCATTACCCCTTAGGGGTGTAGATTGGCTGAGGGGCAAACGTTGCCCCCTCTCTTTTTTCATGACTGCCCGTGGTGTTCCGCGAAGCAATCTTTCGCCGATATCGCGGGTGGCCTGAGCCAATCAGGAGTATTCATGTCCGATCTGACCCTCTTTTTCGCTCCCGGCACCTGTGCCATGGCCGTGCAGATTGCCCTGCTGGAGGCGAATACTCCGTTTACTGCCCGCCAGCTCAATCTGGCTGCCGGTGAGCAGCGTTCGCCCGAATACCTCGCCATCAACCCCAAAGGACGGGTGCCTGCCCTTATCACCGAGCAGGGCACCCTGACCGAGACCCCGGCACTGCTGCTCTATGTGGCGCAGCGCTTCCCCGCAGCCAAGCTGGCGCCGCTGGACAACCCGTTCCTGCTGGCCCGCATGCAGGAGGTTAACAGCTTCCTCGCCTCCACCGTGCATGTCTCCCACGCCCACGGTCGCCGTGGCAACCGCTGGGCCGATGACGAGCAGGCCATTGCTGCTATGCAGCAGAAAGTCGCCAGCAATATGCGCGATGGCTTTGCCCAGATTGAGCAGCACTATCTGGCAGGCCCCTGGGTGCAGGGCGAGCAGTTCAGCGTGGCGGACATCTATCTGTTCGTGGTCGCGGGCTGGCTGAAAAGCGATGGGGTCGAGATCAGTGAATTCCCCAAGGTTGCCGATCATTATCATCGCATGCTGAGCCGTCCGGCGGTCGCCAAGGCACTGGCCAAGTAACCGTTCACCGGCAGGAGCTTGACGCAGACAATTCGGCTGGGATGGGGTAATCCGTTTTCTCGATGCAAGCCCGAACGATGGCGCGCAGCCACTCCTGGGGGCAACAAGCCAAGCGTTTGGCTGTCTCCACCAACGACAGGATACGCTGGCGAAACAACTCACCACGATGTGAGCACACGCCGTAGCTCCCTTTGCGCCACAGCACATAGCCGCGCAGCGCTCGCTCGGCCTCATTATTCGTCAGCGGAATATCGTCATCACTCATAAACCGCCACAGCATCTCGTCATCCTTGATGAGCCACTCGCAGCGCCCCCGATAGCGCTTCGAGCAAAGCAGCCCTCCTTGCTCTCACTGCTTTAACCAGCTCTGCCGATAACGCCTGAGCCGGTGTTGATAGCGCTCTCTGCTCAAGGCCCCATTCTCATAGCGATGGCGAACCCGAAAGACACTGTTGGCCAGCAGTACCAACCTGGCGCCGATGGACTGATTAACCTGCTCACCACTTTGGGCGATGGCGACCACATTGCGAAGCACATGGGCCCAACAGAGTTGGCGCGGATCCGCATCGACAAACCGGTAGCCAGCATACTGGTCCGTCACCAGCACGCCGGCCAACTCTGACCCCAGCAGACGCTTGGCGGCATCGATACCACGGCCGTAGGCGGTCATGAAGCAGACTGCTATCTTGCTCAGAGCCATCCACATCCAGCGCCACTCACCACCCCGTTGATGGCGGGTCTCGTCGGCGTGGATAAGTGAGGCCGACTGGACCTGATGCTTGATGGCTTGGTGATTCGGCGTCAGCATCGCACTGACCCGCCCTTGTGCTTCGCTGATGGCCCCGCGACTAAAAACCAGACCAAAGTGTTGCTTCAGTTGCTGTTGTATCTGGCTGACGCTCTGATGGAACTGACCACTTTGCAGCGCGATATAACTGAGCAGGTTCGGGCCCATCTGAGTGTCGCTGACCGAGTCAGGCAGTGCAGCATCCACCGTGTGAATGCACCGGGTACAGGTGGAGCGAAACAGCTGATGCTCGGTGACGAAGCGCTTCGGCATGGCGCTCACGCGCCTCCTTGAGAGTGACATCACCATAAGAACCGAGTGACATCCTGCGGGCCCGCTGGCCGTGCCGGTACCGATACTGAAAGCTGATATTCCCGGATGGGCTGATGCGGGCAGACAGCCCCTGTCCGCCCGGCAATTCATTAGGCCCGTCATATGGTTTACCAGCAATCTTGCGAAGCTTTACGTCACTCAATGCCATGGCACTGTTCTCGCCTTGTGTACTGTGTCCATGGTACACACTTTGGTACACAATTTTAAATACACAAGGCAGAGCCAACTTGAACAGCTTGGAACAGAAATGGCACTTTCATCGTTAAAAAAAACAATGAGTTAGAGTGCTAAAAAAAATGGAAATAAACAGGATTTATCGGGAGTGGTGACTACTACCAAAGGTCACATGCGGGATGGAAAATAAATTCGAAATGGGTGATGTTCTGGTTCTCCACAGCACTTTGCGAAGACGGCCTGACACGTAAACAGCATGTCTAAACGTGACAAACCAAGCCAAAACGGCCCCATGCTATCAAAACTCAGGCGCGCTGTATCGGATTTGCAGATATTTTATGGGCCCAAATGAGTCGCTTTCCGACTATTCAGCAAGCAGCGGCTGCCAGTTGAAGTCAAAGTCACTGCTCCCCTCCTCTGCCAGCGCCAGCTCTTGCAGCACCTGAAGCGCCAGCTTGTTGCCCTTTTGTGCCGCCTGATAGAGCCACTGTTTCGCCTGAGGCAGGTCGACTCTGCCGCTGACCCCCATCAGATGAAGTACGCCGACTTTCAGCATGGCGGGGACGTCACCATTGCGAGCAGCAAGCTCCATCCAGCGAAAGGCTTGACGCAGATCCCGCTTGACCCCAGCGCCACGCAAATAGGCATCCGCCAACCGATATTGGCCAAAAGGATCACCCGCCTGCGCCGACTGACGATAGAGCGTGATGGCCTGATGGATATCCTGCTCGTTCCCCTGCCCCACTTCATAGCTCCAGCCCATCAGCGCCAGTGCCCTTGGTTGCCCTTGCTCGGCCAGCGGCGACCAGATCCGGGTGGCCTCATCAAAATGACCAGTGCGCCAAGCACGGTTGGCCGCAGCCATCTCCTGCGCGGTAGAGAGCGGGAGCAGGCGCCAGATAACCAAGGCAAGCAGGCCGATAAACAGCCAACGGGAAATAGTGGGGCTCATGAAAATTGCCGTGATCAAGTTCGCATTTCTTTTATTTATATGAAATGTAGTCACCGGATCAAGTCAAAGATGCCCTGCCGATGCAATTGAACATCGGTGAGTGATGACCACAGCCAAGTGTCAGAAGTGCGACAGCAGGGGCAGATAGCACGGTGCAACTATGGCATAGCCACAAAAAATACCGCCCGATCTGTTGACCGGGCGGCATCGGCATCACGAAACCTGTTATGAGTGCGACAGATCAACCAAACAGATGATGGCTGATGATGAACAAGCCGCCTGAAAGCAGCATGGTCATCGGCAGGGTCAATATCCAGGCCATCAGGATCGTCTTGATGGTTTGGCTCTGCAGGCCAGCTTTGTTGGCAATCATGGTACCCGCCACCGCAGAAGAGAGAATATGGGTGGTGGACACTGGCATGCCTGTCAGGCTGGCGACGCCGATAGAAGTCGCAGCCGTGATCTGGGCTGCAATGCCCTGACTGTAGGTCATGCCGGTGGTGCCTATCTTCTCGCCCACTGTATGGACGATACGACGCCAGCCCACCATGGTGCCACAACCGAGCGCCAGTGCGATGGAGACGATCACCCAGGTCGGTGCGTATTCAGCGGTGGCGGTCAGATCTTTGCGCCATTTGGCCAGATCAGTCAATTCCTTGGCCGGCAGCGGCAACTTGGCGACCTTGCGGGCGGTGTCATCGATACAGAGCAGCAGACGACGAACTTCGCGGCGATCAGTCAGGCTCAATTCGTCATAAGTGCGCACAGCACCCAGACGGGCATCCAGGGTGGCCATCACCTGCAACGCGCTATCGGCGGAGCAGTGGGTCATCAGCTCTTCCTGAGCCGTTGTAGGAGCAGAGAAGTTGATAATATCCGCGAGGGCGGGCTGGTTGCGCTGATAGATCTCCATGATGCGATGGTTGGCATCCTGAGTCCGGTCCAGATCATAAGAGCGGCTGTTCATGTCCAGCGCGAAATAGGCTGGCGCCATACAGATCAGCACCAGCATCACCAGACCGATGCCCTTCTGGCCATCGTTGGAGCCATGCACGAAGCTGACGCCCATGGCCGAGGCAACCAGAGTCAGACGCGCCCAAAATGGAGGGTGTTTCTTGCCATCCACCAGTTGACGCTCTTCCGGCGTTTTGTGGATCTTGTTGCTGGTCCAGATGCGCTTCATCGCCAGCAGCAGCAGCGCCGCGATGACGAAACCTATGGTGGGAGAGATGATGAGGGAAAGCATGATATCGATCGCTTTACCTACGTTGATCCCCTGTGTCACCGGTTTATGGCTGATCCAGGCATAGGCGCCGCCTACCCCCAGAATGGAACCGATCAAGGTATGTGAACTGGAGGCCGGGATCCCGAAGAACCAGGTACCCAGATTCCACACAATGGCGGAAAACAGCAAGGAGAAGACCATGATCAATCCTTGGGAGGAGTCCATCCCAAGTAGCAGGTCGATGGGCAGCAAATGAACGATGGCATAAGCCACACCGAGACCGCCGAACATGACGCCAAAAAAGTTGAAGATCCCCGATGCAACGACCGCCAGGTGAGCTGGCATCGCCTTGGTATAAATAACCGTTGCTACCGCGTTGGCGGTATCGTGAAAGCCGTTGATAAATTCATAGGCAAGCACAAAAAAAACGGCCAATACCAAACCGATTGACCACCACAAACCCAAACCACTAAACATTTCAAACATAAAAAAAAGCCTGTTTATGAGTTGCGGCGGATTATGCCAGATGGCGGCCCACACCATAGCCACCCTTGAAATATTTCAGCCATAAAAAAAAAGAGCTTTTTGGAAAAAAATATCCTATAGCCAGCATTTATGCGACTTGCCATTGATTAATTAAAGCCATCGGCGATTGGAAAAGAAGAGAATAAACGCTCATTATCAGACCAAAAATTTCATTTTTATGACACTTTTATGACAGAAAAATGGGCTGGAATGGTGATAAAACGTACCACTCCCGCCGAACTCATCCGACTAGATCACCAATGCCATACCCGTTTGCTTCCATATGCAAAAAGGGAGCACCTTCTGCTCCCTCGAATCGTTGCTGTGCGGCCTGTAATCAGTCCTGATTGATGCGGCTGGCAACGGCACCCTGCTGGCTCTTGTACTTGGCATTTTCCCGCTTGTTGTAGGGGCGAGCAGCAGCGCCCGAGAGCATTTCGAAGTTCAAGGCGCCGATCTTCATCTTCGGACGCAGCGCCAGCGGCAGTTTGCCGCCGTTGTAGAACTCCAGCACGATGCGACCGGACCAACCCGGATCGATCCGGTGCGCCGTCACGTGCACCATCAGACCCAGCCGCGCCAGTGAAGAGCGGCCATCAAGCCAGCCGACGATATCGGCAGGCAGGGTGACGGATTCGTAGGTCACCGCCAGCGCCAGCTGACCCGGGTGCAGATAGAAGGCTTCACCATCGGGGATGTGGATCTCGTCACTCATCACCCGGTCGATGGCATCGGCCATCTCGCTGCTCGGGCCACTCAGGTCGATATAGGGCGCGGTATGATCGCGAAACACACGAAACTCGTTACCCAACAGCACATCGACACTGACACCACTGATCCGCTCTACCCCAGGCCGTGGCTCAATGACTATCTTGCCTTCATCCAGATGGCGTTCAATATCGGTATCACACAGACGCATTGGGCGACTCTCCTGACAAATTGTGCTTTTAAAAAAGCCGGGCATCACCCGGCTTGTTTCATCTTAACCAATCAACATGTGGCGGATACGCGCCTTGAGCATGTCGATGGCGATGCGGTTCTTGCCACCACGGGGCACGATCACATCGGCATACTGTTTGGACGGCTCAATGAACTGCAGGAACATCGGACGCACCGTCTTCTGATACTGCTTGAGTACGGAGTCCATGGTACGGCCACGCTCCTGCACATCACGCACCAGACGACGCAGCAGGCAGATGTCGAGCGGGGTATCCATGAAGATGGAGGCATCCATCAGATCCCGCAGACGGCTGTCGGTCAGCAGCAAGATCCCTTCCAGAATGATCACCCGGCGCGGCGCAAACGGGGTCACGTCGCTCATCCGGGTGTGTTCGGTATAGGAGTACTGGGGGATGGCAACCGCGTCACCTTTGACCAGCTGGCTCAGGTGCTGCACCAGCAGATCGTGATCCAACGCATTAGGGTGGTCATAGTTGGTCTTGACCCGTTCTTCCATGGTCATGTGGGTCTGATCACGGTAGTAGCAATCTTCGGTGATCACACCAATCTGACCTGCGCCCAGTTCGGCCACAAGCTCTTCATAAATGGTCTGGGCTATAAGACTTTTGCCAGACGCAGATGCGCCCGCAATACCGATGATCACACACGAATGTTGAGTATCAGACATGACAAATACCTAAAAGAGAAGAGCAGTGGGGATGGTTTAAACCGATCCATTATATAAAAAAGGGTGGGTCATTCCCACCCTCAATTCCCTTTCAAGTGACCGACCGCCGATTATTCATCCAGCGCTATGGCATAGAGGGGGGTCGCAATCGGTTTTGCGCTGAAAAAGAGTTCAGCCCCAACCCTGCGTGCCAGCTTCAAATAGGCCTGAGCGAGGCTTCCTTCCGGTGCGCCGAACACCGTCGGGCAGCCATCATCCATGTGTTGGCGGATGTCGATGTGCAGCGGCAACTGGCCAAGCAGCGCCACTTGATACTGCTCTGCCATCTTCTGGCCGCCACCAGTACCAAACAACGGCTCATGGTGACCGCAGGCGCTGCAGACGTGGTAACTCATGTTCTCGATGATGCCAAGCACCGGCACATTGACCTTGTTGAACATGGCGATCCCCTTGCGGGCATCGGCCAACGCCACATCTTGCGGGGTGGTGACGATCACCGCCGCCGAGGTGGGCACCTGCTGGGCCATGGTGAGTTGGATGTCGCCAGTACCCGGCGGCATGTCTACCACCAGATAATCCACCTCGCCCCAGCGGGTCTCATGGAGGATCTGCGCCAGCGCCTTGCTCGCCATCGGGCCGCGCCAGATGGTGGCATCCTGCTCGGCCACCAGATAACCGATACTGTTGCTCTTGAGGCCACAGGCCATCACCGGCTCCATCAGCTTGCCGTCATGGCTGACTGGGTGCTCCTTGAGGGTACCCATCATGGTGGGAATGGAAGGGCCATAGATATCGGCATCGAGAATGGCGACCCGCGCCCCCTCTTTTTGCAGGGCCAGCGCCAGGTTGACCGCAGTGGTGGATTTGCCCACCCCCCCCTTGCCGGAGGCGACCACGATGATGTTGCGAATGCCCTGCACGGCATTGAGGCCCTGCGCCCGCGGCATGCTGGCGACGTCAATCTCCAGTGCCCAGTCGATACGGGCGGCACCGGTGGCGCTGCGCAGCCTGGCATCGTAGTTCTCTTTGAGCTGATCGAGCAGCGAGAGACCGGCAAACGGCAATACCAGCCGGATAGTGAGCCCCTGACCCTGATTGATGATCTCGCGAACGAATCCGGCATCCACCAGATCCTTGTGCCAACCTGCTGGCTTAAATTCGGCGAGGATCTGTTTTACTGAATCAATCACCATTAACTCCTCATTATCTTGTCATTATCTTCTCATTATCTTGAGGTGAACGGTTACCGCACACAAATCAGTGGGTTGCCTGCGGTACAGATGGTGCATCCGGCCAAGCCCGGCACAGCCACAACCCTAGGCAGGCTACCCCCTATTCGGGTAACATGCACGGCACTCTATCATCCAAACAAGCACATCAAGAACGTAATATGGCAACTGATCCTCGTAAAATGCTGGTAACCTGCGCCCTCCCCTATGCCAATGGCTCCATCCATCTTGGCCACATGCTGGAACACATCCAGGCCGATATCTGGGTTCGTTATCAGCGAATGCGCGGTCATCAGGTGCACTTCATCTGTGCCGATGATGCCCACGGCACCCCGATCATGCTCAAGGCACAGCAAATGGGGATCACCCCGGAAGAGATGATTGCCGCTGTCTCCAAGGAGCACCAGGCCGACTTCGCCGGGTTCAACATCAGCTTTGACAACTATCACTCCACCCACAGCGACGAAAACCGCGAGCTGGCCACGCTTATCTATGGCCGCCTGAAAAATGGTGGTTTTATCAAGAGCCGCACCATCTCCCAGCTGTTCGATCCGGAAAAATCGATGTTCCTGCCGGACCGCTTCGTCAAGGGGACCTGCCCCAAGTGCAAGTCTCCGGAGCAGTATGGCGACAACTGTGACAGCTGCGGTGCCACCTACAGCCCGACTGAGCTTATCGATCCGAAATCTGCCGTCTCCGGTGCCACTCCGGTAATGAAGGACTCCGAGCACTTCTTCTTCGACCTGCCGCAGTTTGAAAAATGGCTCTCTGAGTGGGTGCGCGGCTCCGGCGCCATTCAGGAAGAGATGGCCAACAAGATGCAGGAGTGGTTCGAAAGCGGCCTGCAGCAGTGGGACATCACCCGTGACGCCCCCTACTTCGGTTTTGAAATTCCCAGCGCACCGGGCAAGTACTTCTACGTTTGGCTCGATGCCCCGATCGGCTACATGGCCTCTTTCAAGAACCTGTGCAACAAGCGTGGCGACATCGACTTTGACAGCTACTGGAAAGCGGACTCCAACGCCGAGCTATACCACTTCATCGGTAAAGATATCGCCTACTTCCACTGCCTGTTCTGGCCGTCCATGCTGGAAGGTGCCAACTTCCGCAAGCCGACCAAGGTCAACGTGCACGGGTATGTGACCGTCAACGGCGCCAAGATGTCCAAGTCCAAGGGCACCTTTATCAAGGCATCCACCTACCTGAACCACCTGGATCCGGAGTGCCTGCGTTACTACTACGCCGCCAAGCTCAACAGCCGCATCGATGATCTGGACCTGAACCTCGAAGATTTCGTGCAGCGCGTCAACGCCGACGTGGTCAACAAGCTGGTTAACCTGGCGTCGCGCAACGCCGGCTTTATTGCCAAGCGCTTTGGCGGCAAGCTGGCAGCAACCTGCGCCGAGCCCGAGCTCTACGCCGAATTCGCCAATGCCCGTACCGCCATTGCCGAAGCCTATGAGAGCCGCGAGTTCAGCCGCGCCATCCGCGAGATCATGGCGCTGGCCGACAAGGCCAACCGCTATGTGGATGACAAGGCTCCCTGGGTTATCGCCAAGCAGGAAGGGGCTGACGCCGAGCTGCAAGCGGTTTGCTCCGTCGGTATCAACCTGTTCCGAGTGCTGATGGCCTACCTCAAGCCCGTCATGCCGCTGCTGGCCGAGCGTGCCGAAGCCTTCCTGGCCGAAACCCTCAGCTGGGATGGCATCGAAATGCCGCTGGTCGGCCATACCGTTGCGCCGTTCAAGGCCCTCTTCTCCCGCATCGAGCCGGCGAAGATTGAAGCCATGATCGAGGCCTCCAAGGAAGACCTGGCCAAGGAGCAGGCACCGAAAGTGACCGGTCCGCTGGCTGATGACCCCATCAGCGAAACCATCAGCTATGACGACTTTGCCAAGATTGACCTGCGGGTGGCACTGATCAAGAAGGCCGAAGCGGTACCGGAAGCCGAGAAGCTGCTCAAGCTGCAACTGGATATCGGCGGCGAAACCCGTCAGGTGTTTGCCGGTATCAAGTCCGCCTACAACCCGGAAGATCTGGAAGGCAAGCTGACCGTGATGGTGGCCAACCTGGCCCCGCGCAAGATGCGTTTCGGCATGTCCGAAGGCATGGTGCTGGCCGCAGGCCCGGGCGGCAAGGATCTCTGGATCCTGGAGCCGCAGGAAGGCGCCCAGCCGGGCATGCGCGTCAAGTAAGCGCATCGCTGACTGCGACCACCGCCAGATAGAGAAGAGAGGCCAAACGGCCTCTCTTTTTTTGTCTCAGCTGTTTGGCCTGGATAGTTTTTGTAGATGCTGGTTGCGGATGACTTCCACAGATTGCGGTCTCGGGGCTATCCACAACAGGGATTCGCGGGCGATACATTTTGTTCTGAATACCTGACCAGCCGACTTGGCATGTCATTCATGTTGTGGCCTGCCAGCATCGCCAATTTGAGCGCCACCAGCTCCGCCTGCTGGCAGTCCAGTTGACGCAAACGGGTGGTGATCTTCCCCTTCAACTGCTGCCGCAGTTTCGTCTGCTTGCGGGTGTTCCCCTGCTCTGCTCGCAACCTCCGCCACCATTGACGCCAATCCTGCAACTGGCCGAGTCGCTCCTGCCAGTGAGTCAGAGTGCTCAACCAGCCGGGATCTCCACTGCCCAGATCCAGCAACAGTTCCACGCCATAACGGGCCTGCTTGATCTCGAGGCGCAGCCGATGCCAGCGGCGCAACTGTTGCTGACGGGAGCTGGCAGATTTCCCAAGGCAGGGAATAGGTTCATCGAGAGCGCTCTGCGCCTCATCAAGGCGCAGGGCCAGATGCTGTTGATAGAGGAACGCCAATGCCCGCGCATCCTGCACCTGCGCCACCGCCGCAAGCCAGCGGGCCAGTCGCCGCGACAACAGAGGCACGCGACAAGCCGATTTGTGGGTATTGCCCGTGCTGGCAGGCGGCTTGCCAAAACGATCGGCGTAGACCTGAGCATCCCGCAGCGCCGAGAGCCGCCCGACCGAGCGCAGCAGACGCCGCTCCAGCTCGGGGTGATAGATGAGTGACCGCCACAGGGCGAGCAGCGCCAGCAGGCGGCGCGCCGCGATGCGATAGCTATGCACGGCCGGTTCGCAGGCCTCTTCGCGCACCGCCCGCGCCGCCTCCTGATAACGGGCGACCCAGCTTGTTGCCTGAATCAGCAACAGACCGTCCTTGTCAGCGTCCATTTCGTCCCCGCCCCTTCAGTTGGTATGAAAGCCCTGACCGATGGGCGGCAACGCCTCTTCATACTCCATCCGGGTCACCCTAGCGGTGCGCGGGCCATGCTCCAGCCAACCCAGCATCATCTGCACCCCCTGCGCGGGGCCGCTGATGAGGATCTCCACCGAGCCATCCTCCAGGTTGTAGGCATGGCCCCGTAAACCCAGTTGCAGCGCCCGCTCACGGGTGAAATAGCGAAATCCCACCCCCTGCACCTGCCCCCACACCCGAATAACAAACGATTGCTCTCCCATTTCTCACACCTTCTGCTTAAGAAAAAAATTCCCGAGACGATAATGTGCCCGACACTCTATCTCTGCAGGATGCAGCTCCATTATGAAAGAAGTTAAATTCCGGTGGGTTGACCGCTATCTCATTCACCTCACCATCAGTGAAAAATTCCATATCGCCTTCTGGCTTCCCCTGCTGATCATCGCTTTTCTCAGTTGGTATCTGCTGGCAAACAGCCACGATCAGGAGATAAAACTCAAGATTGAGCAGTTGCAACAACGGGTCGATACCACCGCACAAATGGTCAGCCAGCAGCCAACGCTCACTCTGCCAGCCGATCTGCGCCTCCAGCCACAAGGAGTGAGCGGGCTCGAGCAACAGGGCGACCGCTACCGCTTCACAGCGCCAGCGGGTCAGGCTGGCTATGTGACCGGCGAGCTCGACACCAGTACGTTCTCAATGTGGGATGATCAGGGCACCACGCTCACCTTGATCGGCGCGTTGGCCGCCCTGATGGCGTTGGTGATCCACTACATGATGACTTTTGTCTCCGGTGCGCTTTACTCCACCAACAAGGCGCTGCAAACAGTGGCGGACGGGGATCTCACCTTCCGTCTCAACTTCTTCCCGGTGCGGGACGAGTTCTCCACCCTAGCTGGCAGCATCGACCGCTTTACCGAGCGCCAGCACCAGATCGTCAAGCTGGTGGAAGAGTCTGCCGAAGCGCTGACCATGGCCGCCGACGAGTTTCGTGACCATGCCCGCGAAGGCGAGGCTATGGCGCGTTCCCAGCGCCAGCACATGGATTCACTGGCCACCGCCATGGAGCAGATGTCGGCAGCGATCCGCGAAGTGGCGCGCAATGCCAACGACACCCTGCAGCAGACCCGCCAGTCGAGCGAAGAGGCGGCCAATGGCGCCAACCGGGTAGCCCGCACCATAGAGGCGATCCGCACCCTGGCCGATGAGATTGGCAACGCCTCCGGCGCGGTCGAGCGCCTGACCCACAACGCCAACCGAATCAACGAGGTGGTCAACGTCATCAACGCTATCTCCCAGCAGACCAACCTGCTGGCCCTCAACGCCGCCATCGAAGCGGCCCGTGCCGGTGAGCAGGGGCGCGGCTTTGCTGTGGTGGCGGATGAAGTGCGTACCCTCGCCAGCCGTACCCAGCAGGCAACGGTCGAGATCCAGCAGATGATCGAGGAGCTGCAGACCGGTACCGGGGCGCTGAACGAGATCATGGAGAAAACCGTGGGGCGTGCCGCCAGCAGCCAGCAGCTCATCAGCGAGGTGGGGCTCGATATAGAGAAGCTGAGCAACCACAGCGATGCGGTGCTGGAGATGAGCACCCAGATCGCCACCTCGAGCGAAGAGCAGAGCTCGGTCGCCGCCGAGATCACCCACAATCTGGATCAGGTGCGCCATGAAGCGGCGCAGGTGGAGGAGTCCGCCAGCGCCTCGGTAGCCGGCACTCAGGGGCTCAAAGCCACTGCCAACGAGCTGACCCAGGCACTCAAGGGGATCACGCTCTGACCCTTGTCGCGAACAGAAGCCATCTCATGGGCTAATGTCAAACAATTCGGCAGTTGTGTGAGTACATATTCACAATGTTGAGTTTTGGACACGACTCAATCATGACCGAGTTACTGCTGCTTCCACTTGCCCTCAGTGGCCTTGCAATTAGAAGAGGGAGGCATTATGCCTCCCTCACTCGTTGGCCATCATCCTCGCAAACCGACACTCAAATTCCCTAAACTGACCTGCAATACGCCAAAGCGGTAGGGCTTTTATCTAGCAAGGGATCCTGCGAAAAACGGGATGCCATAGAGCACGTGATCTGGATACACACCATTTTTACCTATAAATACCCTAGCCCCACCGCTGAACTATTTCATGAAAACCATCCGCATTCTCCCTACCCCCTTCGCGGATCAGCCAAAGGCGGATCTGCAAAAGCAGAAATAAAAAAGCCCTGCCGATATGGCAGGGCTTTTCGTTTAACCGTTCAGAGCGGAAAAGTGGCTCTCCTTGCCCTTACTGGTTATGGCTGGCGCGACGGGGACGACGGGCCTGAGCCGGCTTGGCGGCGCCATCAGCCGGACGCTGACCACCCTGGGGCTTGGGCTTGCCGCCGTTGCCGGAGCGGTTAGCGCCTGCGTTGCCACCGTTGTTGCCGGAGCGAGCGGCACCCTGACGTTGGCCTTGACCTTGCGGACGCGGTGCACGGCGCTGCTCGCTCGGATCACGGGGCTCTTTGCGCAGCGGCGCGCCGATCCCACGGGCGATGTTGTCGAGGGTCTCGCGGGACGCTTCGAAGCCGGGCACCTGCTCGCAGGGGATGTTCTGCTTGGTCAGACGCTCGATGGCCTTGATAAGCTTCCCTTCATCGGCCGCAACCAGAGAGATGGCGTGACCGGCAGCACCGGCACGACCGGTACGACCGATACGGTGTACGTAATCTTCCGCAACGTTCGGCAGCTCGAAGTTCACTACCTGCGGCAGCTTGTCGATATCCAGACCACGGGCGGCGATGTCGGTCGCGACCATCACGCGCACGCTGCCATCCTTGAAGCCGGCCAGTGCGCGGGTACGGGCACCCTGGCTCTTGTTGCCGTGAATGGCGGCGGCACTGATGCCGTCTTTTTCAAGCTTCTCGGCAACGCGGTTGGCGATGTGCTTGGTTCGGGTAAAGACCAGCACCTGCTGCCAGTTGTTGCTGGAGATCAGGTGGCTCAGCAGGGCAATCTTGTTGGCCTTGTCGCACGGGTGCACCAGCTGCTCGATACGCTCGGCGGTGCTGTTGCGCGGGGCGACTTCGATCACTGCCGGGTTGTCCAGCAGGCCAGTAGCCAGCTCGCGAATTTCATCGGCGAAGGTGGCGGAGAAGAGCAGGTTCTGACGCTTCTTCGGCATCAGAGCCAGGATACGGCGGATGTCGCGGATAAAGCCCATGTCGAGCATTCGATCCGCTTCGTCCAGTACCAGGATCTCCACTTCGTCGAACTTGACGGCGTTCTGGTTGTAAAGATCAATCAGGCGGCCGGGACAGGCCACCAGCACGTCCAGACCACGGCGAGTCGCCATCATCTGCGGATTGATGCTGACGCCGCCGAACACCACGTGGCTGCGCATTGGCAGGTGTTTGCCGTAGTTACGCACGCTCTCGCCCACCTGGGCGGCCAGCTCGCGCGTCGGGGTCAGTACCAGCGCGCGGACGCGGTTCGGAGAGACCTTGCGTTTGCTCTCCATCAGACGTTGCAGCATCGGCAGGGTAAAGCCTGCGGTCTTGCCGGTCCCTGTTTGGGCCGCCGCCATCAGATCGCGGCCAGCCAGAACGGCGGGGATCGCTTGTTGCTGAATGGGAGACGGGGTGTCGTAGCCTTGTTCGGCAACGGCACGCAACAAGGGTTCGGCCAGACCGAGGGAAGTAAAACTCATAGTTACCTGCTAGGGATAGGGGCGCCGACAATCCGGGATGGGGCTCCTCTGCTGAGCCGATGCCATCTCGCCAGACTCGGGCCTGTTGAGAACACAACGATTTCCCCGGGGAGCAGAGCAAAGGGGAAAGAATAGGGGTGCAGTCTAACGGAGTTATTGGGGAGAAACGAGAAAAATGTGATGTTCCTCCCAGCACAAGGATAAAATCCCGACTTACCTGCCCCAATTGCTCCCGTTTACCCGATCTTTTACCACTGCCCTATTAACATCAGACATAATAAAAACACTCTATTGTCAGCAAGGCACGGAGATCAAAAAGATCTGGGATGATGAGGTTTATATGAAGAAGCGATCAGGCTTTCCCATCAGCTGGCCACTCTGGCTTGCCCTGCTGCTGTTGTGGATGATGCCGGCACAAGCCGACAAGCCGGTTCTCACCGTAGCCTGGAGCCACTGGCCCCCCTTCAGTCAGCTCAACAATAAAGGGGAACTGGCAGGGCTCGATATCAACCTGACCCGCCAGATCCTCACTCAGGCCGGCTTTGCCCCCAAATTTCGCGAGATCCCCTGGGCGCGGGCACTCCATCTGGTGGAGCATGGCCAACTTGATGTAGCTATGGGCGCGCTGGCACTGCCGGAGCGCAAGCAATACGCCCGCTTCTCCGCCCCCTATCGCCACAGCGCCTACGTGCTGCTCAGCAACGATCCCATTCCCGGCCAGCAGGATCGCTGGGCCGGTTACCCGACCCTCTCTGCGCTGTGCAACGCCAGGGGGCTCAAGATCGGCAAGCTGCGCGGCACCCGCCCGATGCAGCAGTTGGAGAACTGCCCGGCACTCAAGGAGGTAACCGAGTACAACGCCGACTACCGGCTGATCGATCTGCTGCTCGCCCGCCGCCTCGACGGTGTCATCATGGAGTGGCAATACGCCCGTTATCGCCTCGACCAGCTCGGCGCCACCGGTTTTATCAGCTGCCAATTGCTGCTCCACCACCAGCCGGTCAGCCTGATGTTTGCCAAAGAGAGCATCAGCGATGAGCAGCTCGTCAGCATCGACAAGGCGATCGCCACCCTGCCCAAAACCGCTCGCAACTTTCCTCCCCCCACATGCCGCCTGAGCGCCGCCCCCGATGGCGATGAGCCCCCGCTGCATTAACCCGAACAGACAAAACAAAAAGGCGACCAAAAGATCGCCTTTTTCATGCTGGCCAATCAAGAGTTGATCCGCCAGTTGGTCGTTATGCCGATCAGCGCAGTTGCGGCGTCTGGGTCAATACGCCCTGATTCTGGGCGCGGTGACGCAGCAGATGATCCATCAGCACCAGCGCCAGCATCGCCTCGGCGATGGGCACGGCACGGATGCCGACGCACGGATCGTGGCGCCCCTTGGTGATCATCTCGGTAGCCTCACCCTCGGTGGTGATGGTCTTGCCCGGTACCGTGATGCTGGAGGTAGGCTTGAGCGCCATGCTCACCACGATATCCTGCCCGGATGAGATGCCACCCAGAATGCCGCCCGCATGGTTGCTGGCAAACCCGGCCGGAGTCATCTCGTCACGGTGCTCGGAGCCTTTTTGCTCCACCACCGCAAAGCCGTCACCGATCTCCACCCCTTTCACCGCATTGATGCCCATCATGGCATGGGCGATGTCGGCATCGAGGCGGTCAAACACCGGCTCACCCAGGCCCACCGGCACATTGCGCGCGATGACCTGTACCTTGGCACCGATACTGTTGCCCTCTTTTTTCAGGTCACGCATGTATTGATCGAGCTCTTCCAGCTTGCCCGCATCGGGGAAGAAGAAGGGATTCTGCTCAATCTGCGCCGCGTCAAACGCCTCAGCCTTGATGGGGCCGAGCTGGGAGAGAAAACCGGTGATCTCGATGCCATGCACCTGTTTCAGGTACTTCTTGGCAATCGCCCCCGCAGCCACCCGCATCGCGGTCTCGCGTGCAGAAGAGCGACCACCGCCACGATAGTCCCGCTGACCATACTTCTGGTGGTAGGTGTAGTCAGCGTGACCCGGCCGGAACAGATCCTTGATGTCGGAGTAATCCTTGGAGCGCTGATCGGTATTCTCGATGAGCAGTCCGATGGAGGTGCCGGTGGTCTTGCCCTCGAACACTCCGGAGAGGATCTTCACCTCGTCCGGCTCACGGCGCGGCGTGGTGTAGCGGGAGGTACCGGGCTTGCGCCGATCCAGATCCCCCTGCAGATCCGCTTCGCTTATCTCCAGCCCCGGCGGGCAACCATCGACCACGGCGCCCAGCGCCAAACCGTGGCTCTCGCCAAAGGTAGTGACCCGAAAGAGTTGACCAAAACTGTTCCCTGCCATGCGCGCTCCTGCTTAGTTCTTGTAGATGGCGAAATGATCCTGATACTGCACCAGCTCGTCACGGGTCATCACAAAGACGCCGTGACCGCCGTTTTCGAATTCAACCCAGGTAAAGGGGATCTCGGGGAACTGGGCTTCCAGATGGATCATGCTGTTGCCCACTTCGACCACCAGCACGCCGTTATCCTTGAGGAAATCTGCCGCATGGGCCAGCAGACGCTTGGTCAGCTTGAGACCATCGGAGCCGGACGCCAGCGCCAGCTCTGGCTCATGACGGAACTCGTCCGGCAGATCCGACATATCTTCGGAATCCACGTAGGGCGGGTTGGAGACGATGAGATCGTACTTGTCGCCCGCCGGCAGATCGCGGAACAGATCGGAGCGGATCGGAATGACCTGCTGCTCCAGCCCGTGATCGTTGATGTTGCGCTCGGCCACGTTCAGTGCATCGACGCTGATGTCGATGGCATCCACTTCCGCTTCCGGGAACTCGTGAGCCATGATGATGGCGATGCAGCCGGAGCCGGTGCACAAGTCCATGATCCGGGTCGGTTCATGTTTGAGGAAGGGCGCGAAACGGTTGGCAACCATCTCGGCAATGGGGGAACGGGGAATGAGCACCCGCTCGTCCACGTAGAACTCCCAACCGGCATACCAGGCCTTGTTGGTCAGGTAGGCGGCCGGTACCCGCTCCTGTACCCGGCGGATAATCAGCTCGGCGATGCGGTGACGCTCGCTGCTGGTGAGACGGGAGTGGCGCATGGCCGGGTCTACATCCGGCGGCAGATGCAACGCGGGCAGTACCAGCTGCACAGCCTCATCCCAGGCGTTGTCGGTACCATGTCCGTAGAAGATACCGGCGTCGTTGAAACGACTCATGGCCCAGCGCAACATGTCCTGGATGGTGTGCATCTCGGCAACCACCTCATCGATAAATATCTTGTCCAAATCCACCTCCAAGTCGAGTAATATCCGGCCCGAGAATTTTATACAGCGAGCAAGACGAGTACCTGATGAAAAAAACGCCCTCACCGACAGACGAGGAAACCCTGCTGTTTCGCGATGCGATAAAAGGTACCCGGAAAATCAAGCAAGATACCATAAGGGCCGAGTTGCGCCCGGTCAAGCAGAAACGCGAACAGCGTGAAAGCCGCGAAAAGCTTGGGATTGACCACTATTTCAGCGATGAGTATCAACCCCATCTCGACGATGATGGACCGACCCGTTACGTGCGGGAAGATGTGTCAAAATTTGAGCTGAAAAAGCTCAAGCGGGGCAGTTATCCGCCGGAGATCTATCTCGATCTGCACGGCATGAACCAGCAGCAGGCCAAACAGGAGTTGGCCGCCCTGCTCACCCTCTGCCAGAAAGAGAACATTCACGTCGCCTCGGTGATGCACGGCATTGGCAAACATATTCTCAAGCAGCGCATTCCCAGCTGGCTGGCCCAGCACCCCAATGTGCGCGCCTTCCATCAGGCCCCCCGCGAATGGGGTGGCGACAGCGCCATTCTGGTGTTGCTGGATATCGAAGAGTAGTTAGCCAAACGACCACACTATACTGAATATCAATATGTTATTCGCCGTGGAGGTCGCATGTTTACACAGGGTTCCCATGCCGACATAAAGTCATCTCTCGACGCCATCGGCGCTGCCGTGGCGGTGTTCAGCCTCGACAAGGATGATCACTTTGTGCTGGTCTCTGCCAACGATACCTTTGCCAAGGCGTTCGAGCTGGATGTCCTTGGCAGCATTGGCAAACAGCTGAGCGAGATGTTTCCCCGCTACATCACCAATACCATCGAGCCGCCAATGCACGAATGTGTGCGCATGCAGACAGGGCTCGAGAGCGAGCTGCCCATCGACAGCCTGTCGCGCACCAGTTGGTGGCGCTTTATTCTCTCCCCCATCATCCCCGAGCAGGCACGGATCAACCGGATCATCGTCACCGCCATCGATATCACTGCCAAAAAGCAGCTGGAAGAGGCGCTCACCACCAGTCGCCGCCGCTTCGAGGCAGTGGTCAACTCCGCCTATGACGGCATCATCAGCGTGAGCAGTGAATCGCGGATCGAGCTTATCAACAGCGCTGCCTGCGAAATGTTCGGGATCGATGATAGCTATCTTGGCAAACGGCTGGAGACCCTGCTGCCGCAGCGTTTTCGCGCCAATCACGAGACCTATTTCAAAGCCTTCAGCAGCTCCCCCATCAATTCCCGGCCCATGCATGCCCGCGCCTCCGTGGTGGGGCTGCGCCGTAACGGCTGCGAATTTCCGCTCGAGGTGACCATCGCCAAGATCAATCTGGGCCAGACCACCGAGATGACCGCCATCATGCGGGATATCTCCGAGCGGGCGCGGCTGGTGGAAGAGCTGAAGATCGCCGCCACCACGGATCCTCTGACCGGCATTGCCAACCGGCGCCGCTTCAACGAGCTGGTCAACGCCGAGATGCAGCGCTGCCAACGCTTTGGTCACACAATGAGCCTGCTGTTGATCGATATCGACCACTTCAAGGAAGTAAACGACACCTTTGGCCATCAGCAGGGGGATCTGGCGATCCTGAGCTTGGTGAAGCGGCTCGGCAAACAGTTGCGGGAGGTGGACATGCTGGGGCGCTGGGGTGGCGAGGAGTTTATCGTGCTGCTGCCGGAGACCTCGCTGGAACTGGCCTGGACCAGTGCCGAGCGGCTCAGGCTCGCCATCGAATCCCAGTGCCATGCACTTGAGGGGACTCTTGAGGTCTCCCTCACCATCAGCATCGGGATCAGCGCCAACAAGGGCAGCAACGACAGCGTGGAAAAGATGATCGGACGGGCCGACACCGCCCTCTATCTGGCCAAAAAGCAGGGGCGCAACTGCTGCCGCAAAGAGGAGCCGGAGTCAACCTGATGGTGCACGCCCCTGCTCTCTGGTGACATCGCTAACCTGTGCCTGCAGAGATAACCAACCGCAACGAATACAAAAGACAGCGCTACTCTCTTCGGTTGCGCTTTTTTTCGTCCTGCTTTTGGTGCACTTTTCAATCACAACCATCAAGGGGGCGGCTAAAGCGCTGTGGGCCTCCATCCGCCAGAGAGAGCCTCACCGACAGCATACTGCCGTTGGGCAATTGCCACTCAAAGAAGTCATCAAATCCGGCAATCGTGACGGCGCGGATCACCTTGGCGACTACACCATGCGCCACCAGCAATACCCGCTCCCCTTGCATGGTCGAAGTAAGTTCCGTGAGTCCCTGCGAGACCCGGGCAATCACCTCATCAATGGTTTCACCACCGGGAGGAGTTTCAGCCCAGCGCCGGGTGATATTGCGCGCCCACAGTTCGGGATAGCGTGTTCTTGCCTCTACCTGCGTTAGCCCTTCAAACTGACCGACATCCCGCTCACGAAAAGATGGCACAAGCTCCACAGGCAACCCCAACTGACGAGACAAGATGGCAGCGCTCTCTCTTGTTCGCAGCAGAGGGGATGCCAGTAGCCGATCAAACGGTGGTAGTGTCACTGCTACCTGCTCAGCCAGCCGGGAGATCTGGCGAACGCCATCGTTATTGAGCCCGATATCCAGCGAGCCTTGATAACGCCCTTCCGCATTGGCCTGCGTCTCTGCATGGCGGATCACCACCAGTTCCATGGTGCACTCCTCTATCCTGTTTTTTTGTTTTCGGTTTCTTGGTTAAAGCTGCAAGCTAATTCCCTTTCGGATAAGGAGAGGACAATCTCCACCCACTCATTATTCGCTAAGAAAAAAATGGCTGACACGCTCAGCCAGTCAACCATCATCAATATTCAAGAAAAATGCTCAAAAATAGCCGGATGTCCAGTGCGAACGGCACGGATCAGGATATTGCGCGGCGTCATCGGCTTGGCACAAAACTCCCCCACTTCGACCCGATAGCCCTGCTCTTGCAAAAAGAGCGCGCGATCCAGCGCCAGCCAGATCTCGAGGGGACGGCGAAACAGGTGGCGCACCAGCTCCATGCGGGCGACATCACCAAAGCGGCGCTCCCCGTGTTCCAACCAGGCGAGATAGTCGAGCCCGACGGGCAGCACAATCCCCTTGCGCTCGGCAGCCCAGTCGCAAAATGCAGCGAAACTGCCGGTCAGCAGGCTCTTTTGCATGTTGGGTACCGGCAGATACTCATCGACCCCGCGCACTTCCCGTTGCAGACAATCAAAGGCGAGTCGCCACACCACCTCCTGCTCGCGCAAGCGGGTGATCCGCGCGCCGCCAGTCACCGTCTCCTGTAGCGGCAACTTGAGATCCGCCTTGATCAACACCAGCTCGCTGGCACTGGCCGCGGCCGACAGCGGGCGATAGTGGCTGGTACGGATCAGGTGGTAGCAGCAGGGAGAGATAGTCACGCCGCTGGCACCGCGCTCGGCCACCCGCTCCAGCAGATGGGTGTGCAACTCGCCGCAGGCATGGAGTGCCATAGCGTGATGTTCTGGGGCGATCCGCGCCGCCGATTCGGGGGCAAAGGCATCGGCGCAGGTAAAGGTCATATTGGCGCCATCCCGCTCGGCCAGCAGCCGACCTTCGTCACAAAGCTGCTCTTGCAACTCCAGACTGAGGATCGGAGCCTGTCGATGAAGTGATACCAACCGCCCAAGGTGGCCCTTACCGGCACACCACTCCAGATAGGGGCCCTGATGGGCCGGCAGACAGGCGGTGAACGACTCGATCTGGGCCTGCTTGCGCCCCGGCATATGTAGCGCCATCTCCTTGCTGCAGGTGATGGGCTCCGGGGTAAATTGGGCTAGTTGGCTCAACTGCTGCAACTCGGCACCCTCGGCAATCCAGGGGGCAAGCAGCGTGCTGAGTGCATCCATATCCGCATCGAGCTCCGCCAACTGGGCAAGGGTCAGCCCATTGAGCAGTGCCGCCAGTTCGGGCGCCTCATCGGCAAAGGCCATGGTCAGATGATGATATGGCTGATATTGCCACCAACGTCGGTAGCGGGTGAGCAGTCGATCCAGTTGTTGAAAACGTTGAGCCAGCACGAATGCCCCTGCCTTGCAGTCAAAAAGGAGGCTCATTCTAGCGATCCCGCTTCAAATTGCACTCTCAATACCTGACGATCAGCGCCGCGCAACAGCACAGCCAACCTTGTGAGCCAGGGCAGACCTGACAAAATGCGGGCTTTTATGCTATATTCCGCCCCCTCTTTCACGCGCCCCGCCCGATGCGGGTCGCTTTACCACTAGCTATGGGACCAACAACATGACCATCAACGCCATTCTGCAAGCGCGCGCGGGCGCCAAGTGTGAACTGTGCAGCGCCGAGCAGGCGCTGACCGCCTTCGTGGTGCCTCACTCCCTCGCCAGCGACGATGATCACAACGTTGCTATCTGTGACACCTGCCGTGGTCAGCTGGAACAACCGGATACCCTGGTGGTCAACCACTGGCGTTGCCTGAGCGACAGCATGTGGAGCCAGGTGCCTGCGGTGCAGGTGATGGCATGGCGCCAGCTGAAAGCACTCTCCGGCAAGGGTGAGGTGTGGGCTCAGGATCTGCTGGACATGATGTACATGGAAGAAGAGACCAAGGCCTGGGCCGAAGCGGGACTGGTTGACGAAGATGATGACAGCGTACCGACCGTTGACTCCAACGGCGCCGTGCTGCAAGAGGGCGACTCCGTCACCCTGATCAAGGATCTGGACGTGAAAGGCGCCGGTTTCACCGCCAAGCGCGGCACTCTGGTCAAGGGCATCCGTCTGACCAACAACCCGCTCCATATCGAAGGCAAGGTCAACGGCGTGCAGATCGTACTGGTTGCGGCCTACCTGAAAAAGGCCTAAGCAAAGGGCGATTGCTCTGCTGTCTACTGCCAGTGCACAAGCACAACGAAAAAGGATGGCGTCACGCCATCCTTTTTTATAACTGCTGGCCGCAAACGGCCAACTTGAGCCCATAACAGGCCAGCCAAAGCAAAAAGGCGCATCCGGATGGACGCGCCTTGTTTACATGGCCGATGCCGTTAACCGGCAGCGGAAACGGTCACTCAGGAGGAGAGTTTGCCGTCCAGCTCGGCAATCTTGGCCGACCAGTAGGCCGGGCCGGTTTCGTGGATGTTGTTGCCTTCGGAATCGACCGCAACGGTCACCGGCATATCTTCCACTTCAAACTCGTAGATCGCTTCCATGCCGAGATCGGCAAAGGCTACCACGCGCGCCTTCTTGATAGCCTTGGCCACCAGATAGGCTGCGCCACCGACGGCCATCAGATAGACGGCCTTGTGCTGCTTGATGCTCTCGACGGTTTTCGGGCCACGCTCAGATTTGCCGATCATGCCGATAAGACCGGTGTCACCCAGCATCATGTCGGTGAACTTGTCCATCCGGGTGGAGGTGGTGGGGCCCGCCGGGCCAACCACTTCGTCACGCACCGCATCGACCGGGCCAACGTAATAGATAAAGCGGTTGGTGAAATCGACCCCTTCCGGCAGCCCTTCGCCATTTTTCAGCATGTCGGCGATGCGCTTGTGGGCGGCGTCGCGACCGGTGAGGATCTTGCCGGAAAGCAGCACGGTATCACCGCTCTTCCAGCTGGCCAGCTCGGCCTTGGTGATGCCATCGACGTTGACGCGGCGCACGTTGCCACCCGCTTCACGGGTGATCTCCGGCCAGTCACTCAGTTTCGGCGGGGTCAGTTCGGCGGGGCCAGAGCCATCCAGTTCGAAGTGAACGTGACGGGTGGCGGCGCAGTTGGGGATCATCACCACCGGCTTGGAGGCAGCGTGAGTCGGGGCAGATTTCACCTTCACATCCAGCACGGTAGTCAGGCCGCCCAGACCCTGGGCACCGATCCCCAGCTTGTTGACCTTGTCGTAGAGCTCGACCCGCAGCTTCTCTTCGGTGGTTTGCGGGCCACGGGCGATCAGCGCCTGAATGTCGATGTGCTCCATCAGGGCCTCTTTGGCCAGCACCGCCGCTTTCTCGGCAGTACCGCCGATGCCGATGCCCAGCATGCCGGGTGGGCACCAGCCTGCCCCCATGGTCGGCACGGTTTTCAGCACCCACTCGATGATATCGTCAGAGGGGTTGAGCATCACCATCTTGGATTTGTTCTCGGAGCCGCCGCCTTTGGCCGCGATGCTCACTTCCACCTTGTTGCCGGGGATCATATCGATATGGACCACGGCAGGGGCGTTGTCTTTGGTGTTTTTGCGACTGCCGGCCGGATCGGCCAGCACGGAGGCGCGCAGCGGGTTGTCAGGATTGGTGTAGGCACGACGGGTCCCTTCGTCCACCATCTCCTGCACTGTCATGTCGCTGTCCCACTGGACTTGCATGCCGATCTTGACGAAACAGGTCACGATGCCGGTGTCCTGGCAGAGCGGACGATGACCTTCGGCGGACATGCGGGAGTTGATCAGGATCTGGGCCAGCGCATCTTTGGCGGCCGGGTTGGCCTCACGGTCATACGCCGCTTTGGCAGCCTGAACAAAATCCAACGGGTGGTAATAGGAGATGTACTGGAGGGCATCTGCGATAGAATCGATGAAATCCTGTTTTTTTATAATGCTCATATCATCCTCACTGGTCCTTGTCTCTGCCACGGAGCAGGGCAAGGGCTTCCATATGATGGGCCGTGCTGACGTGCTGGCTAAAAACTATCAACCAGCAAAAAACGAACGACACGGCAGTTTTTTCTTAAGTCACCGACACCTATGATACGCTTGCCCACCAGCACCGACTAGGGTTCGGGAACCAAACTGTTGCCTGTGTAACATAAAATGACGCCAACACTTCATATCTATCATCTAGACCATAGTGCTGAACTCCATCAGCTTTTTGCCCGCCTGCAACATCAGCCGTGGGCCATGTTGCTGGAATCGGCGGGGCCACTCGGTGCCGACAACGGCTTTGATATCATCAGCGCCGATCCGTTGGCGACCCTCGAGACCCGCGACCAAATCACCACGATTACCCGGCATGGCGAGAGCAGCGAACACCATGAGGAGCCCCTCGCCCTGCTGGCTCGCACTCAGCAACAGCTGCTGGGGAAACTGGATCTGTTCGCCACTCGCCTTCCTTTTATTGGCGGCGCCCTCGGCCTGTTTGGCTATGATCTCGGCCGCCGCTTCGAGCGACTGCCTGTGCAGGCCGCCGCGGATATCGCAGTGCCAGACATGGCGGTGGGCATCTACGACTGGGCGTTACTGCGCAATGTGGCGACCGGCGACTGGCAACTGGTGCACTGGGGGGATGCGGAGGGCCTTGCCAGACGGCTGACCTGGCTTGAACAGCAACAGACCAAACCGGCCCCCGCATTTGCCTTGCTGGGGGCGTGGCAGAGCAATATAAGCCGCGTCGAGTATGGTAAAAAATTTGCCCGCATCCAGGAATACCTCGCCGCTGGGGATTGCTACCAGATCAACCTGACACAACGTTTCAGCGCCCCCTATCAGGGGGATGAGTGGCAGGCCTATTGCCTGCTGGCAACCGCCAACAAGGCCCCCTTCTCAGCCTTTATCCGCCTGCCGGGCAGTGCGCTGCTGAGCCTCTCTCCCGAGCGGTTTCTGCTGCTCGATGGCCGCCATATCGAGACCAAGCCTATCAAGGGGACTCGCGCACGCCACCCCGATCCCGCAACTGATCAGGAGATCGCTCACGAATTGTCAGGGTCAGACAAAGACAGATCTGAGAATCTGATGATCGTTGATCTGCTGCGCAACGACATCGGCCGGGTCAGCCGGCCGGGTTCCGTCAGCGTGCCCCATCTCTTTAGGGTGGAGTCATTTCCGGCGGTGCATCATCTGGTCTCGACGATCCATGGGGAGCTGGACAAGCAATGGCAAGGAGTGGATCTGCTGCGCGCCTGCTTCCCGGGCGGCTCCATCACGGGCGCCCCCAAGATCCGCGCCATGGAGATCATCGAGGAGCTGGAACCCCAGCGCCGCAATGCCTACTGCGGCAGTATCGGCTATCTCAGCCAGCATGGCAGAATAGACACCAGCATCTGCATTCGCACCCTGATCGCCGAAGCGGGTCGCCTGCACTGCTGGGCCGGTGGGGGTATCATCGCCGACTCCGATGCCGACAGCGAATATCAGGAGACCTATGACAAGGTTGCGCGCATCCTGCCGCCGCTGTCAGCGCTGTAACCCTCCCCACTGTCAGGCCAACGCACAGGAGAGCTCACCGCCATGGATCGCAACGAACTGCTGACCCGCTTCCAGTTGCAGCAACCCGCCCCGGCCCATCGCCTCGCCATTGGCGGGCTCAGTCCGGCGGCGGTGTTGATCCCGGTGGTGATGCGCGATAAGGGGCTCAGCGTATTATTGACCCGGCGCAGCCCCCGGCTGCGCCATCATGGGGGGCAGATCAGCTTTCCCGGCGGGCGGCAGGATCCCGGCGACGAAAACCTCATTGCCACCGCACTGCGGGAAACCGAAGAGGAGCTAGGCATTCCGCCTCGGCTTATTGAAGTGATCGGCACCCTCAATCCGCTCAATACGGTGTCACGATTCGAGGTACTGCCGGTGCTGGGGCTGCTCGATGGCAACTATCCCCTCATCCCGAATGCGGATGAGGTGGAGTACGCCTTCGAAGTACCCTTGACTCATCTGCTGGATCGGCGCAACCACCTCCCCCTGACCATTGTCAGAGGGGGAAAACCGCACACCCTCTACTGGATCTCCTGGCACCAGCACTTTATCTGGGGGGCTACCGCCAGCATGATCCACCAGCTTGCCCAGCATCTTGCGAGATGACAAGTTACCTGCGTCGGCCAGAACAACATTTGCTCTGCAACACTAAAATAACGTATCGATTGATAAACAATTATTGATTATTTCTTGTTTTGATCACATTCCAACAAGAAAGTGTGGTTTTTCATCCCGTAAAGGTGAATTTGATCAACATTTTTGATTAAAAAAACCGTATCCTTGCCCCGACTTAACAAGAACCACACATTCGGGGGTTGGATAGATGTCAAACACAGTCTCTGGCACGCAGGGAGTTGCGTCACCAACAGAGCAAGGGACCTGCTCTACTCAAGCTACTCGTTGGGAAAAACGTGACTCTACCTGGGTCATCAGTCTGTTCGGAACCGCCGTTGGTGCGGGGATCCTGTTCCTGCCGATCAACGCGGGTATGGGAGGGTTCTGGCCGCTGGTGGTGATGGCGCTACTGGTTGGCCCCATGACCTATCTGGCACACCGTGGTCTGGCCCGCTTCGTGCTCTCCTCCAAAAAGCCAAACGCAGACATCACCGAAGTGGTGGAAGAGCACTTTGGCGTGGGTGCCGGGAAATTAATCACCCTGCTCTACTTCTTCGCCATCTACCCCATCGTGCTGATCTACGGGGTGGGTATCACCAACACCGTTGAAAGCTTTATAGTCAACCAGCTGCAGATGAGTGCCCCGCCGCGCTGGCTCCTCTCCATCGTACTGATCATGGGCATGATGTCGGTGATGCTGGCCGGTGAAAAGCTGATGCTGAAAGTGACCGAGCTGCTGGTTTATCCGCTGATCGCCATTCTGGCCGGTATCTCTTTGTACCTGATCCCGGACTGGACCGGTGCCGCGCTGGAGCAAGTGCCCTCTGCCAAGGATTTCGCCACTACCCTGTGGCTGACCATCCCGGTGCTGGTCTTCTCCTTCAACCACAGCCCGGCCATCTCCAGCTTCTCGCTGGCCCAGCGCCGCGACCACGGTGATCAGGCGGTCGAGAAGGCCGATGCCATCCTCAAACGTACCGCCATAGTGCTGCTGGGCTTCGTGATGTTCTTCGTCTTCTCCTGCGTCATGAGCCTGACACCGGCTCAGCTGGCTGAAGCCAAAGCCCAGAACATCGCCGTGCTCTCCTATCTGGCCAACCAGCACGCCAGCCCCGTCATCTCCTACTTCGGTCCACTGGTTGCGTTCGTCGCCATCGTCTCCTCCTTCTTCGGTCACTATCTGGGTGCCCGTGAAGGTCTGAAGGGGATGATCGTGCAGAACATGCGCCAATCAGGCAAAGAGCCAAACGCCAAGAAAGTCGAGGTGTTCATCATCGCCTTCTTTATTCTGACCCTGTGGGGCACCGCCATTGCCAACCCCTCCATCCTGGGCATGATTGAATCGCTGGGCGGCCCGATCATCGCCACCATCCTGTTCATCATGCCGATGTACGCCATCAAGCGCGTACCGGCCATGGCGAAGTATCAGGGCCATATCAGCAACGTATTTGTCGCTGTGATGGGGATGATCGCCATCTCCGCCATCCTCTATCAGCTGGTCGGTTAATCCCCCACCTGCCACTGATAGCAAAAAGCCAGCCGAACACTCGGCTGGCTTTTTTATCCTTGCAATCTGTGCCTCCCTCCGTTGTGACTCTTCCGTGCTGTTTTGTCTTACTGCACACTCGCGTCATGACTCAACATGCCGGGGATTTCACCATGCCTCCTCATGCTATCTGCTTAACATCCCCCTCTCTCGCTCTCCATGATGGCGAGCCTGATAGGCGGGTTAATCTGCCGCAACCAGCCATCATCGTTCGTGGGAAACGCAGCATTCTCTTCATATTCGGAACATACCATGACTATCACGCCCTGCGGTTCAGAGCCGGGCAGGCTACACAGGTGTGTGGCCAACGATGGCGGCAGAGTGCTATTCACAGAGGGGGATGTGTCAGGTGACGCACAGAACGGCCAATGAACCAGCACAGGGGGCAAAGAGGTCAAAAAAACGCCCTCCGAAGAGGGCGAACATTATCTTGATGTTAAACGCGCGCTGCAACTCACGCCTCGCTGCCGGGCAGCGCGGAAGGTTCCAGCAAGGTTTCATCTTCGGCCATGCAAGCTGCGGCGGTAAACAGCACGTCGGTGGAGCTGTTCAGCGCTGTCTCGGCAGAATCCTGCAACACGCCGATGATAAAGCCGACGGCCACCACCTGCATGGCGATGTCGTTGCTGATGCCAAACAGGCTACAGGCCAACGGGATCAGCAGCAAGGAGCCGCCGGCGACACCGGAGGCGCCACAGGCACTGATGGTGGCAACCACGGAGAGCAGCACAGCGGTTGCCATGTCCACTTCCATCCCCAAGGTATGTACCGCCGCCATGGCCAGCACTGTGATGGTAATGGCCGCACCGGCCATATTGATGGTGGCACCCAGCGGGATGGAGACTGCATAGGTATCTTCCGGCAGACGCAGTTTTTCACACAGCGCCATGTTGACCGGAATGTTGGCGGCCGAGCTGCGGGTAAAGAACGCCGTCACACCACTCTCCTTGAGGCAGGTCATTACCAGCGGATAGGGGTTGCGCTTGATCTTCCAGAAGACGATCAGCGGGTTGATCACGAAGGCGATAAACAGCATGCAACCGATCAGCACTAGCAGCAATTGGGCATAGCCAAACAGGGCATCAAAACCGGTTTCGGCCAGGGTGGAGGCAACCAGGCCCAGGATCCCGAGCGGTGCGCAGCGGATCACCGCTTTCACGATGGCGGAGACACCGTGAGACAGGTCAGTGATCAGCGCCTTGGTGCTCTCGTTGGCATGACGCATGGCGATACCCAGACCGATAGCCCACGCCAGAATACCGATATAGTTGGCATCCATCAGCGCCTTGACCGGGTTGGTCACCACATTAAACAGCAGCGTCTGCAGTACCTCGGTGATCCCGCCCGGCGGAGTGATCTCGGCAGTATTGGCCACCAGATGGAGGTTGGAGGGGAAGAGGAAGCTGGCAATCACCGCGACCGCGGCCGCAGAGAAGGTACCAAAAAGGTAGAGAGCCAGCAGCGGGCGAATATTGGTCTTCTGACCCTGCTTGTGGCCAATGATGGCAGCCATGACCAGTACGAATACCAGCAGCGGCGCCACCGCTTTCAGTGCGCCAACAAACAGGCTGCCGAGCAGACCTGCCGTTTTCGCCCACTCGGGCGCAAACAGTGCCAGCAAGATACCAAATACCAGACCAACCAGGATCTGGCTGACCAGACTGGTGCTATTGACCAGTCTGATAAGGGGGTGTTGTTGTGTCATCAAAAAAATCCCTAAGCACCTTGGTGCATGAAACATGAGTCCTGTCTGCAATCCCCCATAGGGAGACCCTGTCGCCCGAATAGGGTGCCTGGGGCCAGCCTTCTGTCGAGCCGATCCACCAGTCATCGGATTGCATGTGGGAATATCCCATCCGCCATCTTTTTTTTCCAGAGATCCACCAAAAAATATCCCGCTTTAACCACAAAAAGCCGCAACAAAATCCTAACCTTGGCACAAACACCCATTTTTGTACGTTTTATCGACACGCGCTGTCATCAACTTGACAAGCAATACTGTGCCATCCGTGACCGGCGTTGCTGTGCTATCATCCCCCATTTGCTGCGGAGCCTTGCCATGATCCCGTCCCTGCTCAACCAATATTTTGGTTTCTCCGCACTCAGGCCAGGTCAGGAGGCGGTGATCAGCCGGGTGCTAGCTGGTCAGAGTGCCGCCGCCATCTTTCCCACCGGCTCCGGCAAGTCCCTCTGTTATCAACTGCCTGCCCTCGCCCTGCCTCACCTGACCCTGGTGATCTCGCCGCTGCTGGCGCTGATGCACGATCAACTCGCCTTCCTCAAAAGCAAGGGAATAAGCGCCGCCACCCTCGACTCAAGCCAGAGCCCGGAGGAGAGCCGACGAGTGATGCAGCAGGCGCTGGATGGCCAACTCAAGATCCTGATGATTTCGGTGGAACGGCTCAAGAACGAGCGTTTTCGCCGCTTTATCCAGCAAGTGCCGCTCTCGCTGCTGGTCGTCGATGAGGCGCACTGTATCTCGGAGTGGGGCCACAACTTTCGCCCCGACTACCTCAAGCTGCCGAGCTATCGCCATGACCTGAAGATCCCGCAGGTGTTGCTGCTGACGGCCACCGCCACACCAGCGGTTATTCAGGATATGCAGACCAAATTCGGCATCGAACCGGAGGAGGTTGTGGTCACCGGTTTCTACCGCTCCAATCTTGATCTGGCGGCCATTCCCCTGGCGCCCGACGCGCGGGATAGCTGGCTCGCGCGGGAGTTGGCCAACGATCCGGCGGCCCCCACCATCGTCTACGTCACCTTGCAGCACACCGCCGAAGCCTGTGCCGAGCAACTCATTAGAGAAGGGATCAACGCCCGCGCCTATCATGCCGGACTCGACTCGGCGCTGCGCAGCCAGATCCAGCACGACTTCATGGCGGGCAAGGTGGACTGCATCGTCGCTACCATCGCCTTTGGCATGGGGATCGACAAAGCGGATATCCGGCGGGTCATTCACTACGATCTGCCCAAATCCATCGAGAACTACAGCCAAGAGATTGGCCGCGCCGGACGAGATGGCCAACCATCGCGCTGTATCGTGCTGGCCAACCAGAGCCAGCTGCCGGTGCTGGAAAACTTCGTCTACGGCGATACGCCGGATTTGAGTGCCATCCTCCAGCTCCTTGCCCTCATCAAGCAGAACGGGAGCGAGTGGGAATTCACCCTGCTGCGCCTCTCCAACGACACCAATATCCGTCAGTTGCCCCTTAAAACCCTGCTGGTCTATCTGGAGATGGCGGGCATCATCACCCCGGCCTACAGCTACTACGCCGACTACCGCTTCAAGTTTGTGCTGGATAAACGCGAGATAGTGAGCCGCTTCAATCCGGATCGCCGTCAGTTTCTGGAGCAGCTGTTCGCCTGCGCCCCGCAAGCGCGCAGCTGGTGCACCATGGACTTTGACGCCCTCTGGCAGAGCTATCAGGGGGAGCGACAGCGGGCCGTTGCGGCGCTCGACTACCTGCAGCAGCAAGGCTGGATCGAGCTTGAAAGCAAACAGATGACCGAGGTCTACCGGATCACCCGTCAGGGGTGGGACAACGAGCAGGAAGCAAAAGCCCTGCACGCCCTGTTCCTGCAAAAAGAGCAGAGCGAGCTGGCCAGACTGCAAGCCATGCTCGACTTTTTCACCTCAAGTGAGTGCCTGAGCCACCGCCTCGCCCGCTATTTTGCCGATGAGGTGGCGCCGGTTCATTGTGGCCACTGTTCGGTTTGTCGCGGCGAGGTGGCACATCTCCCTCCCCTGCCCTCACTGACCATGCCAAACGAGGCGGGGATCCGCGCCTGGTGCGATCCGCTGATTGCCAAAACCGGTTCCGTGGATGCTCGTGTTCTGGCCCGTTTCCTGTGCGGCATCACCACCCCGCTGACCAGCCGGGTCAAAGCCAAATCGCTGGCGGGTGCAGGCCAGTTGGCCGCGTACCCGTTTGCCCGCGTCCTGACAGCGGTGCAACAAGCCTACCCTTGCTAGATGAGTGCTGGCGGCGTCAATAGCCACCAGCAGAAACAAGCGTTTACAGACGCAGAAAAAGAAGACCCTCGCGGTTGCGAGGGTCAAGCCAACGGAAACGTGCTTAAACAGAGCTTGGTGAGGCAACAGTCAACTCTCTTGCTAAAGCATCTTGCTGCTCACACATCGCCAATCTAGGGCACCCAAAATGTAGCGTCAATGTAAAAATTAGAGCCAAAACTCCAAACAAAGTGATTTACGTTGACGTTCACGTAATGATAATCTCATCCATAACCCCGCCAACCCGCAGCCCCATTGCCTTTCGTCAAACCCCTTAATCTTTTCGCAATAAGTTCCCTCTTTCCCATAAACATTTATTTTTTATGTCTTTGACATTTACCTCACTATCGTGGCAAAAATAATTTAACAGTCAGTAACATAGCGGTGTTGTTGACTGACCCTCCCCGCACAAGGATCGGGCAGGTTTCTTCAGAATTTAACCTATCAACCGTGATGGATTACTGGAGTCTGTTGACTAGGCTTTAAAAGCGCACAACACAAAAGCAGTCATCCACTTTTTTCAGGGTAAGCGACTATAACGAGGGCAAAGTTATGGGCATATTCGAGCATTACCAACAGCGATATGAAAAAGCGAGAGAAGAGGAATATACCATCCAGGAGTTCCTGGATATGTGTAAGCAGGATAAAGCCTGCTACGCCTCCGCAGCCGAACGTCTGCTGACCGCCATCGGTGAGCCGGAGATGGTAGACACCTCAGCCAACCCCAGACTGAGCCGACTCTTCTCCAACCGCGTCGTGGCACGCTATCCCGCCTTCAAGGATTTCTACGGGATGGAAGAGGCTATCGAACAGATCGTCTCCTACCTCAAACACTCCGCCCAGGGGCTGGAGGAGAAGAAACAGATCCTCTATCTGCTGGGCCCCGTTGGCGGCGGTAAATCCTCGCTGGCAGAGAAACTCAAATCCCTGATGCAGAAGGTGCCCATCTATCGTATCAAGGGCTCACCGGTCAACGATCACCCCTTCTGTCTGTTCGACATCGAAGAGGATGGGGAAATCCTGGAAAAAGAGTACGGCATCCCACGCCGTTATCTGCGTCCCATCATGTCCCCCTGGGTGGCCAAACGCCTGCACGAGTTTGGCGGCGACATCACCAAGTTCAAGGTGGAGAAGGTCAACCCCTCCATCCTCGATCAGATTGCCATCGCCAAAACGGAACCCGGTGATGACAACAACCAGGATATCTCCTCACTGGTCGGCAAGGTCGACATCCGCATGCTGGAGCACTTCGCCCAGGATGATGCCGATGCCTACTCCTACTCAGGTGCACTGTGTAAAGCGAACCAGGGGGTGATGGAGTTTGTGGAGATGTTCAAGGCCCCCATCAAGGTGCTGCACCCGCTGCTGACAGCAACCCAGGAGGGTAACTACAACGGTACCGAAGGGCTCTCCGCCCTCCCCTTTGACGGCATTCTGCTGGCCCACTCCAACGAATCCGAGTGGCAGCAGTTCCGCAACAACAAGAACAACGAGGCCTTCCTCGACCGGGTCTACATCGTCAAGGTGCCTTACTGCCTGCGCGTCTCGGAAGAGGTGAAGATCTACGAGAAGCTGCTGATCAACAGCGAATTGACCGAGGCCAAATGCGCTCCGGGCACCCTCGAGCTGCTGGGCCAATTCTCGGTACTGTCACGGTTGAAAGAGCCGGAAAACTCCAGCATCTACTCCAAGATGCGGGTCTATGATGGCGAAAGCCTGAAAGACACCGATCCCAAGGCGAAGAGCTATCAGGAGTATCGCGACTACGCCGGTGTGGACGAGGGGATGAATGGTCTTTCTACCCGTTTTGCGTTCAAGATCCTCTCCCGCGTCTTCAACTTCGACCACGCGGAAGTGGCCGCCAACCCGGTACACCTCTTCTATGTGCTGGAGCAGCAGATCGAGCGCGAACAGTTCCCGCAAGAGCTGCACGATCGCTACCTTGAGTTCATCAAGGGTTATCTGACTCCGCGTTATGTGGAGTTCATCGGCAAGGAGATCCAGACCGCCTATCTCGAGTCCTACTCCGAGTACGGTCAGAACATCTTCGATCGCTACGTCACCTACGCCGACTTCTGGATCCAGGATCAGGAGTACCGTGACCCTGAAACCGGCCAGCTGTTTGACAGAGCATCCCTCAACAGCGAGCTGGAGAAGATCGAAAAACCTGCCGGGATCAGCAACCCGAAAGATTTCCGCAACGAAATCGTCAACTTCGTGCTGCGTGCCCGGGCCAACAATGCAGGCCGTAACCCCAACTGGACCAGTTACGAGAAGCTGCGCACCGTGATCGAGAAGAAGATGTTCTCCAACACGGAAGAGCTGCTGCCGGTTATCTCCTTCAACAGCAAAACCTCGGCCGAGGAGCAGAAGAAGCACGATAACTTTGTCGAACGGATGATGGAGAAAGGCTACACCCGCAAACAGGTGCGACTGCTCTCCGAATGGTATCTCAGGGTACGCAAGTCATCCTGACCCTGACTGTTCAAGGGGGAGTTATGGCGCATTTTATCGACCGCAGGCTCAACGGCAAAAACAAAAGCGCTGTCAATCGGCAGCGCTTCATCCGCCGCTACAAGAAGCAGATAAAACAAGCGGTCTCGGATGCTGTATCCAAGCGCAGCATTCAGGACGTAGACAAGGGCGAGAGCATCAGCATCCCGACCAAGGATATCGGTGAACCCCATTTCCATCAGGGGCAAGGCGGTAAACGGGAGATGGTGCATCCCGGCAATGATCAGTTCATCTCCGGCGACAAGATTGACCGTCCCAAAGGAGGGGGCGGTGGACAGGGTTCCGGCGAGGGGCAGGCATCCAATCAGGGTGAAGGGGCCGATGATTTCGTGTTCCAGATCTCCAAGGATGAGTATCTCGATCTGCTGTTTGAAGATCTGGAGCTGCCCAGGCTGCAGAAAACCCAGCTCAATCAGCTGATGGAGGTCAAAACCTATCGGGCGGGCTACACCTCAAACGGGGTGCCCGCCAACATCAACGTGGTGCGTTCCCTGCAAAATTCGCTGGCACGTCGCATGGCGCTGCAAGCTGGCAAGAAACGCCAACTGCATGAACTGGAAGATCGGCTGGCCCTGCTGACCACCGATCCCAACGAGCACTTTGCCGAAATAGCCCTGCTCGAGAAGGAGATCAGGGAGCTGAAACGACGGATCGATGCGGTGCCGTTTATTGACACTTTCGATCTCAAGTTCAACAACTTCGTCAAACGGCCCGTCCCCTCCAGCCAGGCGGTGATGTTCTGTCTGATGGACGTATCGGGCTCCATGGATCAGGCCACCAAGGAGATGGCCAAGCGTTTCTATATCCTGCTCTATCTGTTCCTGAGCCGGACCTACAAGAACGTCGAGGTGGTCTATATCCGCCACCACACCCAGGCCAAGGAAGTAGACGAGCACGAGTTCTTCTACTCCCAGGAGACAGGCGGCACCATCGTCTCCAGCGCCCTCAAGATGATGAATGACATCATCAACGAGCGTTACCCCGCCAACCAGTGGAACATCTATGCGGCGCAGGCGTCGGATGGTGACAACTGGGCTGATGACTCACCACAGTGCAGGGAGATCCTGGCGCGGGACATCATGCCAAGGGTGAGGTACTACTCCTACATCGAGATCACCACTCGTGCCCACCAGACCCTGTGGCACGAATATGAGTCGGTAGCCAGCCAGTTCCCCCACTTTGCGATGGAGCACATTCGTAAAGTCGAGGATATCTATCCGGTGTTCCGCGAGTTGTTCAAGAAACAAGCGGCGTGAGGAGGTCACATGATCGAAACTGAAAAACGTGTAGCGCCACTGGATGACGGACCAGACTGGAACTTCGATCTGCTGGAGACCTATCACCAGGAGATCGCCCGGGTCGCCCGTTTCTACAAGCTGGATACCTACCCCAACCAGATCGAGGTGATCACCGCCGAGCAGATGATGGATGCCTACTCCAGCGTCGGCATGCCCATCGGCTATCAACACTGGTCGTTCGGCAAGCGCTTTATCCATACCGAGCGCAACTACAAGCGCGGCCAGATGGGGCTGGCCTACGAGATCGTCATCAATTCCGATCCCTGCATCGCCTACCTGATGGAGGAGAACACCGTGCCGATGCAGGCGCTGGTGATGGCCCACGCCTGCTACGGTCATAACTCCTTCTTCAAGAACAACTACCTGTTCAAGGCATGGACCGATGCCTCTTCCATCATCGACTACCTGTTGTTCGCCAAGAACTACATCACCCAGTGTGAAGAGAAGCACGGTATCGAGGCGGTGGAGCAGTTGCTCGACTCCTGCCATGCCCTGATGAACTTCGGGGTGGATCGCTACAAGCGTCCCCAGAAGATCTCCATGGCCGAGGAGAAGCGGCGCCAGAAGGCGCGGGAAGATTATCTGCAGACTCAGGTCAACGAGCTGTGGCGAACCCTGCCCAAACAGCATAAAGCCGCGGGAGTGGAGGACAGGCGCTACCCCGCAGAGCCCCAGGAGAACATTCTCTACTTTATCGAGAAGAATGCCCCCTTGCTGGAGCCCTGGCAGCGGGAAGTGGTGCGCATCGTGCGCAAGATCAGCCAGTATTTCTATCCGCAAAAGCAGACCCAGGTGATGAACGAGGGATGGGCCACCTTCTGGCACTACACCATCCTCAACCACCTCTATGACGAGGGCAAGCTGAGCGATCGCTTCATGATGGAGGTGCTCCACAGCCACACCAATGTGGTCTATCAACCGGCTTACAACAGTCGCTACTACTCGGGGATCAACCCTTATGCGCTGGGGTTTGCCATGTTTACCGACCTGCGCCGCATCTGCGAGAACCCGACCGAGGAAGATAGATACTGGTTCCCCGACTATGCCGGCAGCAACTGGGTCGAAACCCTCCACTTTGCCATGCAGAACTTCAAGGACGAGAGCTTTATCAGCCAGTTCCTCAGTCCCAAAGTGATGCGGGATATGAAGCTGTTCGCCATTGATGACGACGATCTGAAGAACTATCTGAAGGTCTCCGCCATCCACAATGACGAGGGGTACCGTCAAGTGCGCAATACTCTCTCGGCCCAGTACAACCTCAGCAATCTGGAACCCAATATTCAGGTCTACAACGTCGCCGTGAAGGGGGATCGCTCCCTCACCCTTCGCTATGTACCCCACAACCGCATCCCCCTTGGCGACTCTCGCCATGAGGTGCTCAAACACCTGCATCAGCTGTGGGGGTTTGATGTAGTGCTGGAGCAGGATAACGGCGAGTTGCCACCCGATATCATAGGTCGTTGCCCGGAGCGCAAACCGGGGATCTAACCCGTGACGTGATATCTCGACGGCCCACTTCGGTGGGCCGTTTTTTCGGCCTTAGCCTCTGCCTGCATCATCGCAGCACCACCTGAATAACCCGAACAAACCACAATATAGAAAGAGGCCCGCATGGTGTGCGGGCCTCTCTGTCTTGCGGTCACTCTGCAGCGGTTATCAGTAGAAGGTCTGCTGCTCTGCGGCCATCGCCTTGAGACGGGCACAGGGGGCGAACCGGTCGCCGTGGCGCTTCTGGTAATACTCCAGACGGCCAACCAGATGATCGATCCCGAGCGTGTCCATATAACGGAACGGGCCGCCAAGGAAAGGCGGGAAACCGATGCCGAAGATGGCGCCGATATCGCCATCACGGGCCGACGCCACCACACCGCTATCCAGCGCCATGGCCGCTTCGTTGAGCATCAGCAACACGCAGCGCTCGGCGATCTCCTGACGGGCCAGCTTGGCAGAAGGCTTGATGCCGAGCACGCCATAGACGCTCTCGTCCACCGTCTTCTTGCCCTCTTTGCCGGTCAGCTTGTTACGCGGTGCCGCCTTGCCATAGAGGTAGAAGCCCTTGCCATTCTTGCGTCCCTTGCGATCGTTTTGCAGCAGCTTGTCGAACGCCTTGGGCGCTTGGAACTGCTCGCCGCCGAGCTCTTTCTCGAGAATGGGGGAGATCTTGGCGCCCACATCGATCCCCACCTCATCGAGCAAGGTGATGGGGCCAACCGGGAAGCCAAAGTCCAGCAGCGCGCTATCCAGCACCTCCACCGGCTCCCCTTCCAGCACCAGTCGCGCCGCTTCATTCATGTAGGGCGCCAGGATGCGGTTGACGTAGAAACCGGCTTCGTCCTTCACCACAATAGGCGTTTTACCCTGAGCACGGGCAAAGGCCAGAGTGGTGGCGACCGTCTCGGCACTGGTACCAGCGTGGGGGATGATCTCCGCCAGCGGCATCTTGTCCACCGGGCTGAAGTAGTGCAGCCCCACGACTCGCTCCGGGTGCGCCGCCTCTGCCGCAATCTGGTTAATGGGCAAGGAAGAGGTGTTGGAAGCAAATACGGTGTGTTCACCGCACTCACGCTCCACGTCCTTCACCATCTGGTGTTTGAGATTGAGATCTTCAAACACCGCCTCTACCACCATGTCCACCCGGTGAAAACCGGAGTAGTCGAGGGTACCGGTCAACAGGCTCATCTGCTTTTCCAATTCGCTGCGCAAGATGTGACGGCGCTTGAGCTTCTTGGCCAGAATGTCGTAGCTGTAGCGCATGGCATTGCCGATCCCGGCGCTTGCCACATCCTTGATCCGCACCGGCACGCCCGCCTTGGTAGCGGTGACGAACGCAATGCCGCCCCCCATCAGACCACCGCCCAGCACGGCGGCATGGGCCACCTTGCGCGGCTCGGCCCCCTGATAGGTGACCTCTTTCTTCATCTCGGTGGTGGCAAAGAAGATGGAACGCAGGGCGGCAGACTCGGCTGTCATCACCAGCTCGCCAAAGTGGCGGGATTCGGCGGCCAGACCGGCCTTCATCCCCTCCTCCACGCCGATGCGCACTACCTCGAGGATCCGCTCCGGCGCCGGGTAGTTGCCGCGAGTCTTGGCTTTCACCCCCTTGCTGGCCTGATCGAACAGCACCTTGCGACCCAGCTTGTTGGTCTCCAGCACCTTGCCCTGCAGATCCCGTTTCAACTGATGGCGCGGTTTGCCCTTCTTGGCCAGCTTGATGGCAGCATCCAGCAAAATTGACGGCGGCACCACATCGTCCACCAGCCCCAATTTCTTGGCTTGTTTGGCCCGCACCTGCTTGCCGGTCAGCATCAGATCCAGCGCCTTGGCCACCCCGATGAGGCGCGGAAGACGCTGGGTACCGCCAGAGCCCGGTAGCAGGCCGAGCTGCACTTCCGGCAATCCCAGCACGGTTTTACCGTGCTCGGTCACCACCCGGCCATGACAGGCCAGCGCCAGCTCCAACCCGCCACCGAGGCAAGGGCCGTGAATGGCGGCGATCACCGGAATGGTCAGGCCCTCGATCTCGGCGAAAATCTCCTGCCCTTCTCGCGACAGGGTCTCGGCATCCTTGGCACTGGTGCAGGCGGCCAGCATGGTGATGTCAGCGCCGGCGATGAAGGAGTCCTTCTTGCCGGAGGTGATCACCAAACCGATCAAATCCTTGTTGCGTTTCACCTCGGCCAGTACGGAGCGGATCTCCTCCACAAAGGCGGCCTTGAGGGTATTCATGCTCTCGCCCGGCACATCCATGGTGAGGATACCGATGCCATCTTTGCGAACATCCAGGGAAAAAGTCTTAGCGCTCATCATTCAACCTCCAACACCATAGCCACGCCCAATCCACCCGCCGCACAGGCGGTGTTGAGCCCCAGTCCCCCGCCGCGACGACGCAGCTCATGCAGGGTCTGGGTGATCATCCGCGCACCGGTCGCGGCAAAGGGGTGGCCATAGGCCAGCGAACCACCGAGGACGTTGAACTTCTCCATGTCCACCTCGCCGATGGCCTGATCGCGACCAAGCTTGTCGCGGGCAAAATCGGCACTGGCAAACATTTTGAGGTTGGCCAGCGTCTGGGCGGCAAAGGCTTCGTGCATGTCGATCAGGGTCAGATCGCTGAGGGTGATACCGGCGCGGTCCAGCGCCAGCGGCGTGGCATAGGAGGGGCCCATCAGCATGTCTTGCCAGACATCGATGGCCGAGAAGGCGAAGCTGCGGATATAACCCAACGGTTCGAGGCCCAGCTCTTTCGCCCGACCTTCCCGCATCAACAGAACGGCAGCGGCGCCGTCAGTGAGCGGGGTGGCATTAGCAGCAGTAACTGTGCCATGAACCCGGTCAAACACCGGCTTGAGCTTGGCGTAGCTCGCCAAGTCCGAGCTTTCACGGATATTGTTGTCCCGCTCCAGCGGTGATTTGTAGGGCGGTACATGGGCGGTAAACACCTCACCGCTGAGCTTGCCATCAGCCCAAGCCTGCGCGGCCAGGGTGTGGGAGCGATGCGCCAGCGCATCTTGCGCTTCGCGGCTGATCTGGTGACTCTTGGCCATCTGCTCGGCGGTCTGCCCCATGGAGAGGCCAGTCGAGTATTCCGCCACCGCAGGCGGCACCGGCAGCAGATCCTTGACCCGCAACTGGCGCAGAATATTGAAGCGCTGCTGCAGATTGCGCGCCTTGTTGAGATCCACCAGGGCGCGGGCCAGCTTCTTGCTCACCCCGATGGGCAGCACGGAAGAGGAGTCAGCGCCGCCAGCGATGGCGATGTCTACGGTACCGGCCATGATGGATTCGGTGACGTTGGCCACCGCCTGAAAGCTGGTGGCGCAGGCGCGGGAGACGCTATAGGCATCGGTATTGACGCTCATGCCGGTACCGAGCACGATCTCGCGGGCAATATTGGGGGCTTCCGGCATCTGAACCACCTGACCAAACACCAGCTGGTCGATAAGCGTGGGGTCGAGATCGGTACGGGCAAGCATCTCGCTCACCACCAGTTTGCCGAGATCGACTGCTGGCACGCCATGAAAGGCGGTAGCCTGCTTGGCAAAGGGGGTACGCAGCCCCGCCACGACGGCAATCCGTTCGCCCTGGCGAGTCGTCAGTTTCAATGGCTGTTTCATCCTGGCTCCTTGGTTTAAAAGGCAGAGGTCTGACCTCATTGCGCCACATCTTAACAATCCAATCACAAGTTTCATACAGCTGATTGAAACTAAATTAAGCACGGCAAGGCCCCTTTGCTCGCCCTTGGGAAGCAACTGGAGTATAAAAAGATCAACTTCCATAAAAACAACGGGTTTATCGCATGGCAGCAGCCGAGTTCAGAGCACTTAGGAACTATCTTGGCAGTCAGATCCTGGGACAGGAGGAGCTAATAGAAGGGCTCCTGATTGCCCTGTTATGTGAAGGACATGTGTTAATCGAAGGGGCCCCCGGACTGGCCAAAACCCGCGCCGTCAAGGCGCTCGCCGGCGCCGTCGAGGGACGCTTTGCCCGTATCCAGTTTACCCCCGATCTGCTTCCCGCCGATCTCACCGGCAGCGAGGTGTTTCACCCGCAGGATGCCAGTTTTGTTTTCCAGCCAGGCCCCCTCTTCAACCATCTGGTGCTGGCGGACGAGATCAACCGGGCACCGGCCAAGGTGCAATCAGCGCTACTTGAAGCCATGGCCGAACACCAGATCACCGTGGGCAAAAAGAGCTGGCGACTGCCCCCCCTCTTTATGGTGGCCGCCACCCAGAACCCTATCGAGCAGGAGGGAACCTATCCCCTGCCAGAGGCGCAGCTAGACCGCTTTCTGCTCAAGCTGATGGTGGATTACCCGAGCCCCACGATGGAGCTCGCCATCTTGCAGCTCAACGCCAGCGGCGAACAACTTGGCGCGGCGCCAGTGACCCTGAGTCAGACCAGCTTGCAGCATGCCCGCAGCGAAGTGCTGGCGGTGACCATGCAAAGCCGACTGGAGCACTATCTGGTGGAGCTGGTCTGCGCCACTCGCCCGGGCAGTGGTCTTTGCCCGGCCCTTGAACCATTGATTGCCGTGGGGGCCAGCCCTCGGGCTACGCTGGGGCTGGCTCGCTCCGCCCGCGCCCGAGCCTGGCTTGCCGGACGAGATTATGTGCTGCCGGAAGATATCCAGCTGCAAGCCTATCCGGTGCTGCGCCACCGCCTTATTCCCAGCTATCAGGCACTGGCCGACAATCTGGATAACGATATCCTGATCGCCCAACTGCTGGATCGGGTGCCATGTCCCTAGAACCCGATCTGCATCCCGATATCGCCCTGTCGCTACCACGGCTGCTCAATATCCGGCTCTGGGCCAAGGCCAGGAAGCCACCTCACGCGGGCAGAAGCAGCAGCGAACGCGGCAAAACGGGCCGCTCTCCCGGACTCACGTTTCGGGAGCTGCGCGCCTATCAGGCGGGTGACGAGGTACGCCATATCGACTGGCGAGTGACCGCACGCCTCGGTCGTCCCTATACCCGCCTCTATAGCGAGGAGCTCGATCAGGCGCACTGGCTACTGCTCGATCTCTCTCCCGCCATGTATTTCGGCTCCACGCTGCAGCTCAAGGCGCGTCTGGGGTGCGAGCTGGCAGCAGCCTTGATCTGGCAAGGGGAGAAGCAGCACAACACCCTGATCTGCCACGGGCTTATCCCCCATCACCAGAGCCAGCGCGGCAGCGTGCTGCCCCTGCTCGAATCCCTCTGCCATCACTATCAGCAAGGGCTGGCCCGCCGGGCGCTTTCTCACTCGCTGGCCGACACCTTGTCCGGCGTGAAGCTGCCTCACGGAGCCAAGCTGACGATCATCACCGATCACAGACCCTGCGAGTCGGCGCTCTGCCAACAGTTGCAGCAGCTCTCCCGCCGCCACGATATTCACTATTGGCAGATCCGTGACCCCCTCGAGGCAGCCCTTCCTCCTGACGGCCAGCTGCCAGTGGCCATCGATCGGCCAGGGCAGCACTATCAGGGCTGGCTGGATGGGAGCCATACCGGTTTCTCCCTGCGCTACCGGCATGCCGCCGAGCAACAGCTGGCCCACGGCAAACAGTTGCTGTTGCCATTGGTGCAGCGCCTCTATCTGCTCGATAACAGCCAGACGCTGCAACAGCAGTGGCAGGAGGGGTTATGTCATCAGGGATGATCTCGCCCGCCGAACTCGACAGCGCCAGTCCCGCCTCCGACGCCATCACTCCGCCGCTGGCCGCCCTGATGCGAGACATCCACCCGGGGCCGGATCTGATTGAACAGAGTCTTGATCCCAGAGTGCAGGCGCTATTGTGGCTCCTGATCGCCGGTTTTCTTCTGCTGATGATCGTCCTGATTGCCAAGAGGGTGATACGTTATCGCCGCTGGTGTCGTCAGCTGGAGGGAGATCCGGCACTGCTGGTGGCACGCATACAGGAGGCCCTGCGCCACGAATCGCTACAACGCTGGCCCGAGGCGCGCCAGTTGCAGGGAGAGGCGTGGCTCGCCTTCGTCGATCGTCACGGCGGCAGCGATTTCAGCCAGTTCACCCCTCACTGGAGCAGTTGGCTCTATGGCAGCCAGAAGCCGAGCAGCGAGCAGAGCGAACAGCTTCGGCAACATTATCGCCGTTGGGGTCAAACCCTCTTCTTGCAACGCTCTCCCCGCTCGGGGCGTAAAGCCGCACGGAGGCATCCATGATCCTGGCCTGGCCCTGGTTTGCGCTGGCGCTGGTGCTGCCCTTGCTGGTGCGATTCGGCTTGCCGCCCCTGCGCCGCGGCTATCTGGCTCACCCCGGGTTTGCGCTGCTGCGTCCTCAGGCCGGATTGCCGCTCTGGCGCGCCATGCTGCTCTGGTGCGCCCTTATCCTCGCCCTCTGCCGCCCCCAGTGGTGGGGGGAACCGGTGATCCAATATGAGGGGAGTCGGGATCTGCTGCTGGCGGTGGATCTGTCAGACAGCATGCGCACCCCTGATATGCTCGATAACGGCGAGCAGCAAGCTCGGTTGACGGCGGTGCGCCAGCAGATCAAGGCGCTGATCGCCAAACGGGCCGGAGACAGGGTGGGCCTCATCGTATTTGCCGATCACGCCTACCTGCTCTCTCCCCTCACTCAGGAGATCCCGGCGCTGTTGACCTTGAGCGACGAGCTCGATTTTGATCTGGTCGGCCGAACCACCGCCCTTGGCGAAGCCATCCAGCTGGCACGTCAGCATGGGGATCCGGGTCGCCCCACCGCCCTGCTGCTGGTCACTGATGGCCGCAATACCGCAGGCAATGCCGACCCGCTGCAGGAGGCCAAACTCGCCGCGGCGCAGGGAATACGGATCTACACGCTGGGGGTCGGGGCCGATCCCGATACCTTTATCCAACCCTATGATGAGGCAGGCAGCGGTCAGGCCGATCCCAGCAGCGAACTGGACGAGCCACTCCTAAAAGAGCTGGCCCAGACAGGCCAGGGGCGTTACTTTCGGGCTCGCACCCAAAGCGATCTCGATGCCATCAACGCGACTCTCAATGCCCTTGAACCTGCCCCCATGCCGATTGCCCAGTACCAGCCGGTGATCGAGCTCTACCCCTGGCCGTTGGCACTGCTTTGTGGCTTGCTGCTTCTGCCATCAGGGCAAGGCAGACTGGAGTTTCGCATGGTGCGTAGCTGGCTGACACGAGGCGCGCGCAGATGGAGCTGATCTTGCTCCGCCCCCTGTGGCTGATCGCACTCATCCCCTGGCTCTGGCAAGGATGGCGCCGCCGTCGCCAGCCCCCGCTGCTCGCACCTGCGATGCAGGCTTATCTGCTGCCAGCCTCCCGTCCTCAGCGCCCCTGGCTCTGGCTGGCAACCCTGCCCGTCATTTTGGCCCTGAGCGGACCGGCACTGCGCGGTGAGCTGCAACAGCAGCCTGCGGCGCCGCTCGATATCTGGCTGCTCGACTTGTCACGCTCGATGACCGCCACCGACCTCAAACCGGATCGGGCGACCCGGGTCAGATGGCAGTTGCAGCAGCTGCTGAGCCGCGCCAAGGGCGAGCGCATTGCGCTGATCCTCTACGCAGGTGATGCCTACCTCGCCATGCCGCCAACCCGGGATCATCAGGCCCTTTCGCTGCTGCTGCCCGACTTGCGCCCCGATATCATGCCTCTGCAGGGCAGCAACCCGGCACGGGCGGTGGAACTTGCCATGAAGCAGCTGGCCCCTGGAGAACAAGCGCGTCTGCTGCTGATCACCGACGACCTCACCCAGAATCAGATGACCCAAATCGCCGCCCTGTGGCCCTGCCAGCAACGCCTTCTTTGCCGCGACACCCAGTCGGCACGCCTCGATATTCTGCTTGCCAGCAGTGGTCAACCGGCCCCCATGCCCGCCATTCCGGCCAATGAGTTGGGGTTTGCCGCCCGCATGCCCGCTCAGTTGCCCGCCCCCGATAGTCAGGCCATTGCTGCTCTGGCCAACCGTCTCGGTGGTGAGCTGCAGTGGCTTGGCAGCGACGCCTCCCGCTTTGCACCGCTGCCCACCACGACCTCGGCCCTCACCCCGGCGCCACTGGATCTTGGCCCCTGGTTGCTGATCCCCTTGTTACCGCTTGCCTTGCTGGCCAGAGTCGGCGCACGGTTGATGATGGCGCTGATGGTGGGAGCGCAGCTGCTTGCGCCACAAGACCTGCAAGCCGCAGAGAGGGTAGACCTGCAAGCGATGCAGGCTTATCAAGAGGGGGATTTTCAGCGGGCTGCCCGCACCTTCAACGATCCAGTCTGGCGCGGCAACGCCTGGTATCGAGCTGGTGCCTACCGGCAAGCTATCTCAGCCTATCAGGAAGCGACGAGTGCCACCGCCCACTACAACCGTGGCAATGCCCTGCTGCAACTGGGGGAGTTTGCGGCCGCCAAAGAGGCCTATCTGGCCGCTCTGGCGCTTGAACCCGGCCATGAAGATGCGCTCTATAACCTCTCACTGTTACAGGGAGGAGCGGCCGCAGCTCTCGACACCAACAGCAGCAAACAGCACGAACCATCGGCAGCTCAGCAGGCGACGGCAATGCCCCTGCCCCCCTCCCCCCCGGTGTTGCTGCTGGAGCAGCGGCTGCGCAAAGAGGCGCTGCGCCGGGATCTGATCAAGGTGGAGGAGTCCTGGTGACGCGGGCAGGATGGGGGCTGTTGCTCGCACTGACGAGTCCACTTGGTTGGGCCCTGCCCCCCCGGGCAGAGCTGCTGCCGGGGTCCGACCCCAGCGATTGGCTGCTGATCATCGAAGCGGATGGCGAGCGCCAGAGCAGCGAGCTGGAGATCTCCCCCCTACTGCGCCAGTTTGCAGTGGGCAGAGTGACCATGAGCCGGGTCACCACCCCGGTACAACAACTGACTCGCTGGCAGATCCCGCTGCACCAGAGCGACTCACCCGCTAATACAAAGGTGGTAATTGCCCCGCTAAAGCTCGGAAATGAGTTTACCCCCTCGCTCACCCTGCCATTGAGAGAGGTGAAAACAGCGGCGCTGCCGCAACCCGCAGCCCCCTCGCCCCTCGAGATGCAGGCCAGCCTTGATCATCAGGGCCCACTCTATCCCGGCCAGCCGGTGATCTACCGGCTGACACTGTGGCTGCCCACCAGCATGCAAAACCCGGCGCTAAGCGAGCTTAGCTCTGCCCACTTCACCATACGTCGCCTCGGTAGCGACGAGTGGATCGCCCCCGTTCAGGCTGGTCTACCCGGTCGGCTCACCCGCAGCTGGCTCGTTCAGGCAAAAGCGCCAGGGCTATGGCTCCTCGACTCACCCCGCTTGCAGGGGCAGCTCACGCAGCAAGGGGGAAAAGCGCAAAAACTCTCGGCCCGTGCGGCACCGCTCGAGGTGAGGGTCGACAAGGCCCCCGCCACGCCGGTGGCCACCCGGCTGACCCTGAGTCAACGGTTTGAACCAGCCACCAAGGGGGAAGTGGGTGAACCGCTGATCCGGATCCTCACCCTGACCATGGAAAATGGTGACAGCGGCCAGATACAGCTTGCCCCCCTGATGGCCCATCAACTGCCAAGCGGCATACAGGCACATCCCGATGGCGAGCAACAGCAGGAGCGTTACCGAGATGGCAAGCTGCTGTTTGAGCGACAGTGGCGCCAGACTCTGGTCGCGGAGCAGAGCGGCGACTATCAGCTCCCCCCCATTGATCTGCCCTGGTTTAATACCCAAAGCGGCCGGATTGAACAGGCCAGCCTGCCCGCCATTACGCTGACGTTTCAGGCAACGACCAATCGGCAACCTAATCCGCAGACATCGCAGGTGGCACTGCGAGAGAGCCTTTGGTGGGTCGTGCTGGCCATAACGCTGCGTGCACTATGGCGCCACTGGCCCCGCTGGCGCGCCTTCTATCAACTGCAACGTGCCCTTGCCCAACACCAGCCGGATGGCAGTCGCAAGGCGCTGATCAAGTGGGCGACCATGCGCTGGCAGGTCTCCTATTATCAATTAGGCCAGTTGCCCGACGCTGGGCATAATCGGCTCGGCAACGCGCTCGCCGCACTCGAGCGAGCCTGTTTTGCGCGGCCCTCTTCTGGCCAGCCCATCGAGTGGCGCGCTCTGGCGCGAACCCTCAGTGCTGATGAAACGGCCGGTATTGCGCATCTGATTTACCTGCTGGCGCACGGGAGTTCCCGCTCCCGCCGCCACGCCCCCTGACAAGGATTGCCCTATGGCACTGCTGTTTTTTAGAAAAAAACGTGCTCAGCAGCATATTGGTGGAAATGATCCGGCCACTTCGCCGGTCTCTGATCCCATGGCTGACAAACAAACCAAATTTGAAGCACTGGTTCATGCGCTGCATGGCGATCTCTATCGGTATGCCTACTGGCTGACCCGGGATCCCAACGTGGCGGAAGATCTGGTGCAAGAGACCTTCCTGCGTGCCTGGAAGGCTATCGACACCCTGCAGGATGATAAGGCGGCCAAAGGGTGGCTGATCACCATCCTCAGACGGGAGAACGCCCGCCGCTTTGAACGCAAACAGCTGGAGCTGGTGGATCTCGACGATCACCCTCAGCCCCAGCACGATGCGCTGCACAGCGAGCAGGAGATGGAGAACGAGTGGTTGCACCGTCACATCGCCCGGTTGCCCGAGGAGTACCAGGAACCACTGCTGCTGCAAGTCGTGGGAGGATTCAGTGGTGAAGAGATTGCCGAGATGCTCGGCCTCAACAAGAACACCGTTATGACCCGACTGTTTCGCGCCCGCAACCAGATCAAGGAGGCAATGGAGCAGAAGAACCAAGCAAGAGGACACGGACATGGATGAACTCGAATTTCGCCGCAATGCCATGATCCAGCCCCACGATCAACTGCCGGACTTTCTCAAAACTGCTGAAGCAAGCCAGGCCAATCGGAACTACCTCGACGAGATGAAGCAGTTCGACAGAACCCTCAAGCGCGCCATGCAGGTAGAAGTTCCCGTCGGTCTGGCCGAACGGCTCCTGCTCAGGCAAGCCATGCTGCAAGACTGTGACGCGCAAGATGATATGCCGCCATCCCCCCCCCTTGGCACGGCGCCGGTCAAGCTCCGGACATCGACATCCTGGCGCCAGATCACCCTGGCTGCATCGGTCGCCTTCCTGCTGGGAATGAGCACCCGCTGGATCACGCTGCCAGAGACGGCTCCTGCGGCCCTCTCCCTCGCACAAGTGGCGATGGCTCATGTCTATGGCGAAGACCCCTTTATTGAAGGTGTCGATGAGCAGGTCAATCTGCATAACATCAATGCCAAGATGGAGAAGTATGGCGCCACCCTAAGCGGGATGGATGGGCTCAAGGTGACCTATGTCAATCACTGCTCGTTTTATCAGGGACCAGCCTTGCACATGGTTATCCAGGGAAAGATGGGGCCTGTCACCCTCTTTTTAGTGCCCAAACATGTGCCATTAACCCTGCAACAGGCCACCTTTGAAGATGGCACCCTCAAAGGGGAGATAGTCCAGCTCAAAGGCGCCAATATGGTACTGATTGGCGAGATGAAAGAGCCACTTGCCCCTGTTGCCAACGCCCTGCAGTCACGTCTGCAGTGGGACATTTAACATCGCTGGTTAACAACCTCAGAGCCATCCTCAATAGCAGGCGGCGGTCACAATCCGCTGCCTGTTTCCCCCCTGTTTACTCCCCTTTGTCACTCATTTGCCTCCAAACTTCGAGAAATTGACAAAATTATTTTTGTGACGGAGATCGGCAATCCAGGTCAATATTCCGCCTTTAGACCCTGAAAATGATGAATTAAACAGCAAGTTAAAACAAATGATTAACACATTGATCACTTTTATGTATTCTGCTGTCACTGGTCTGATTTCTTACCTCCTACCAGATCCATAGAATCACGCCAGAATTGATTGGGAAGAAGCTGAAATAAAAACGGATTTTGTCGAGGTTTGCATTGAACATGCAGCCAATATCGGCAAAAAAATCTGCCTACAAGAGAGAACTCCATGACGACAACAATTTTCAAGAAGAGCCTGATTGCCGCCACCATCGCGCTGGCCACCGGTCAAGTCCATGCTGCGGCATTCCAGTTGAACGAGCACTCGGCCTCCGGTTTGGGTCGCGCCTATGCCGGTGAAGCGGCTATCGCCGACAACGCCTCCGTGCTGGCCCGTAACCCGGCTGCCATGACCACCTTCGACAAGATGGCGGTTTCTGTCTCCGGCACCTACATCAAACCGGATGTGGATGTGGATGGTGCAATAAATCTGGTTGATGCAAACGGGAACAAAATTGCCAAATTAACCGATGCAAGCGAGTCAGGCATTGCTCCGGCAGCCTTCGTCCCCGCCTCTTACTTTATTCAGCCACTAAATGACCAGTGGGCTTGGGGTATTGGGTTGTTCTCCAACTACGGTCTCGCAACCGAATATACGGAAACCTTCGCGGCTGGTGCCGGTGCTGGTAATACCGAGTTGATGACCTTCAATATCAACCCGAACATTGCCTATCGTATCAATGAACACTTCAGTGTCGGTGCCGGTATCAACGCCGTTTACGGTGCTGCAGAACTCAACCGTTTTGCGGGTTACACTGGCACAACGTTGCCCAAAGATACCAATGTCGCTCATCTTAAGGGGGATACTTGGGGCTTTGGCTGGAACATCGGTACTCTCTATGAAGTTAACGAAAACCATCGCTTTGCTCTGACTTATCGCTCACAAGTGGATATGAGCTTTAATGGTGATTTTCAGGGAGCGACTGCCGGTGTAGCCGGTCTCCAGAATGGCAAGCCTGTATTTAAAACAGTAGATGGCAATCTAAAGCTGGACTTGCCAGCTCAAGCTGAATTTGCCGGATATCACCGTTTGAATCAGCAATTTGCAGTTCATTACTCCGTCAACTGGACTGACTGGAGTGCTTTCCAAGAATTGAATGCCACAAGCGCCAGTTGTAACTCTCCGGGTAAACCAGGCGTATGTCTTTATAAGCCAGAAAAGTTTAAAGACTCTACTCGCTACTCCATCGGTGGTACCTGGTATATCAACCCTGCTTGGGAAGCGCGTCTGGGCTTCGCCTATGACAACAGCCCTATCGAAGCTGAATATCGCAGCCTGAGTATCCCCGACTCAGACCGTATCTGGTATAGCGCTGGCGCCACCTACCATATCAATACCGATATGAGCGTTGACTTTGGTATGGCCTATCTGGACGGCAAAGAAGTAGATGTCAATGAAGGCCTGCCAAACCACGACAGTTTGAACCGCTGGCAAGGTACATCCCACGGCAACGCCTTCCTGGCCTCTGCCCAGTTCAATATGAAGTTCTAATTAGAACGCTTCGAAAAGAGCGCCTTATGGCGCTCTTTTTTTGTTCAAAAAATCCATTTCAGCGCACACATGTAGCACACACGTGTTTATTTTTCTTTTTTAATCAAGCTATTAGATCGCACCATTCCAGCATTAAATCTTGTTTTATCCAGATACCGGACATTACCGTTGTCTTGCTGGTCATACCATATAAAATTCTGTCTTCATTCATATGACCTATTGAACCTTCGGGTAAAAGCAAGGATTTTGCCATGCATCCCATCATCAAACCGTCCGCCATCGCCCTGCTGGTGATCGCGGGTCAGACCCATGCCGCGGGCTACCAGTTATCAGAACAATCAGCGACGGGTCTTGGCCGCGCTTTTGCCGGTGAGGCCGCTATTGCGGACAATGCCTCAGTATTGGGCCGCAATCCCGGTGCTATCACCCGTTTTCGTAGCCCAACTCTTTCTAGTGGCGTTATCTACCTGAAACCGGATGTCAATATCGGCGGTCAGGTACACGACAATTTCGGCCCCCAGAATGCCATAGCCAACGATATCGCGGATGATGCCTGGATCCCCAACCTCTATTTCATTGCGCCGATTAACGAACGTCTGAGCATGGGGCTATCTGCCACCTCTCACTACGGCTTGGGGATCAAGATGCCCCAAGGTTATCACGCCGGTCATTTCGGTAATGTCTCTGACATCAGAACCGTCGATTTGGGGAGTGCGCTGGCTTATCGCGTCAGCGACATGCTCTCCATTGGGGTGGGGCTCTCTCTCATTCAGGGAGAAGGGGAAGTAGGCGGCACCTATCCCACTACCCTCACCAATGGTCAAAGCGTCATTGCCAAGCATGTTAAAGGTGATGGCCGCGAACTGGGCTGGAACACAGGTATTCTGTTGACCCCCAGCGAACAGACCCGGATCGGCCTCTCCTACCGCAATGGTGTCGATCTCAAGCTCAAGGGAGATGCCACTCTGAGTAAACCAGTGGCGCCGGGTAAATTTGTAAGCATCAGCGATCAAGGCAATCTGGTTCTGCCGCTGCCCGCGACAACTGAGCTGGCGGTATTCCAGCAGATAAACGATAAACTGGCGATCCATAGCAGCATCAACTGGACTGACTGGAGCAAGTTTACATCGTTGACGGCCAATCTCGATCACCTCGGTACCCTGCCCATTAAAGAAGAGCACTGGGAAGATAGCTGGCGCTATGCTCTGGGGATGACCTACCAACTGAATGCCAAATGGCAACTTCGCTCCGGTCTCGCATATGATCAGAGTCCGGTGCCTGCAGTCAATCGCACTATCTCGATCCCCGATGCAGATCGGCTCTGGTACAGCCTGGGGATGGGATATCAGTTCACCCCCGACCTGACCGTGGATCTGGGACTGACCCTGCTCGATGGCAAGAAAGTAGACGTGCATGAAAGCTTCACTCAAGGCAACTATCAATCCCGCTTTGATGGTACCTCCGAAGGAGACGCCTGGCTGGCCGGTGCACAAGTGAGCTATCTCTTCTAAATTGCTTCCTGCAGAAAAACACTATGCCAGTTATTTCTTACCCGACAAGGGGAACACTGGCATAGTGTTCTGCAACACCATAAAATCAATCCAGTACCCATACTGGAGCAAGGCATGTATTCTTACGTTGCAAGACAGCCGATCCTCGACAGAGATCTCAATACCCATGCCTATGAGCTGCTCTTTCGCGATAGTTTGAATAATGTCTTCCCCAGCATCTCCTCACAACAAGCCACCTCCCGGTTGGTGGTCGAGCAGTTTCTGCAACAGAATATCGATCAGCTGTTGGGCGGCCACCCCTGCTTTATCAATTTCCCCCACTCACTGCTGCTGGAAGGGTTGGCAGAGTGCCTGCCTCCCCAAAAAGTGGTGATTGAGATCCTGGAAGATGCCCCACCGGATGATGCCCTGCTGGAAAAAGTGAAGCAGCTTCACCAACAGGGTTATCAGCTGGCGCTTGATGACTTCACCATGTCGCCGGATTGGGAGCGCTTCCTCCCCTTTATCCACATCATCAAATTTGATCTTCGCGCCACCTCCTTGCTGCAGATCAAGGTGTTTATCCAGCGTCATAAAGCGCTGGGGCTCACCTATCTGGCGGAAAAAGTAGAGGACAAGGCGGAGTTCGAGCGGGTCAAACGGCTAGGGATCCAGCTGTTCCAGGGTTTTTTCTTTAGTCGTCCTGAGATGGTCAAGCAAGCCACTATGGAGCCAGCGCAAGTCGTGGTGATGCAGTTGCTCAACGTGGTCAACGAGGCAGAGCCTGATATCAACAAAATTGAACAGCTGCTAAACCAGGATATCTCCCTCTCCCTCAAGCTGCTGCGCTACGTCAATCATCTCAAAGGCCATGCCAACCCCATTTCCTCATTTCGCCAAGCTGCCATCTATCTGGGCCACACCCAACTAAAACGCTTTGTCTCGCTGGTCGCGGCAACCAGTGCGGGCAAGGGCAAGAGCGCCGAGCTTTACCAGATGTCGCTGATCCGTGCCCGATTCTGTGAACTGCTGGCCCACGCCCACGCTCCGAGCCAGCAGGCACAACAAGCCTTTATCACCGGTCTCTTCTCCCTGCTGGATGTACTGATGGAGCAGCCAATGGACAAGCTGCTTGGCACTATCCCCCTTATCGATGACATTCGTATGGCACTACTTGAGCACAAAGGCAATCTCGGTTTCTACCTTGCGTTTTGTGAAGATTACGAGAGTGCCAACTGGTCACAGGTAACGGCCAGAACAGCCCAGCTGGGGCTTAATGAAGATAAGGTAAGCCACCTTTATCTCGCAGCGACGACCTGGGTTAACGAGCAACTGCACGCGATGAATACCGATGATTAAGTGGTCTCTACCGCAATAGCCGTTGCCTCACCGCCCCCGATACAGAGCGCAGCAACACCCCGCCGCAGACCCCGTAGCCGCAACGCGGCAATCAGCGTCACCAGAATGCGGGCCCCACTCGCCCCCAGCGGATGACCGAGTGCACAGGCCCCTCCATGCACATTGACCTTGTAATGAGGGATGCCGACCCCGCTCATGGTCAGCATGGTTACCATGGCAAAAGCCTCGTTGATCTCAAACAGATCCACCTCTTCCACCGACCATGCCAGACGCGCCAGCAACCGAGAAATGGCGCCAATAGGCGCAGAGGTAAACTCGGCGGGCAATGCTGCATGGCTCTGATAACCGACAATACGTGCCAGCACAGGCACCTGCCAGGCTTGCGCTGTTGCGCCATCCATCAAGATCAGCGCCGCCGCGCCGTCCGAGATGGAGCTTGCATTGGCCGCCGTAATGGTGCCCTCTTGGCCAAACGCAGACTTCAGGGTCGGGATCTTCTCGGGCCGGCCCTTGCCCGGTTGTTCATCTTCAGCCAGCAGCAGACAATCATTGTGGAAGACAGGGGCCAGCTCCAAGGAAAAATAACCGCCCTGCAGAGCCTCACGGGCACGATGTAGCGAGGCCAGAGCAAACGCATCCATCTCATGGCGGGTCAAAGCGTGCTGATCGGCGCTGCGCTGGGCATGTATTCCCATAAGCTGGCCATCATAGGCATCCTGCAATCCATCACGGAAAAGGTGATCCTGTAGCAATTGGTGGCCCATCCGATAACCATTGCGGGCATTATCCAACAGATAGGGGGCTCGGCTCATGCTCTCCATGCCGCCTGCGACTACGATTCTGTTGTCGCCAAGCCTGATAGAATCAGCAGCCAACATCACCGCCTTCATACCCGAACCGCACACCTTGTTGACTGTGGTTGCAGGTATAGATGGCGGCAGTCCCGCTTTCAACATCGCCTGTCTGGCTGGCGCTTGCCCCACCCCCGCCGCCAGCACGTTGCCCATAAGCACTTCGTCTATCTGCTCGGGACGCAGGCCACTTTGCACCAACGCAGCCTCGATGACACAGGCCCCCAACTCAGGTGCCGTCACCTCTGCCAGAGCCCCTTGGAATGAACCCATAGGAGTCCGCTTTGCCGCCACAATCGCAATATCCATTTGCCAGTCTCTTTTCGTTACATTGCTATAACATAGGTTTTCTGCGTCACAGGAACAAGAGTTGCAGTACAGTTTACGTTTAGGTAAGGTGCCAGCAGGATTTAGTTCGCCAAGAAGTCTGTATGAACAAAAACAGGGATGAAGCCCGGCGCTACAGCATCAGTGAGCTGGCACGGGAATTTGATATTACAACGCGCAGTATCCGCTTTTACGAGGATCAGGGATTACTCAATCCCACGCGAGAGGGCCAGACCCGCATCTACAGCAAGCAGGATCGGGTTCGTCTCAAGTTGACCCTGCGTGGCAAGCGCCTTGGTTTCAGCCTCGCCGAAATCCGCGAATTGTTTGATCTCTATGATGCAGACAAGAGCAGCCGCACCCAGCTACAGACCATGCTGGTACTGGTAACGGATAAACGCGAGACGCTGCAGCAACAGATGGAAGATATCAGAATGGTGTTGCTGGAGCTGGATGCCGCCGAACAACGCTGTCAGCAGGCACTGAGCCAGCTGGGGTAATGAAGCCTGAGGGCAAATATGCCCTCTTTTCACACAGTGAAAACAACCAAACGCCAGATAGCAAAAAGCCACTCCTGAGAGTGGCTTTTTTTCAACCTGACGGCTCGCGATTAGACGCGAACGAAGTCCAGGTGAACCAGCTTGTAACGTACCGGGTGACGCTGGATAGCTTTCACTTTTACGTTAACTTCTTCGCCGTTGATGACCAGAGTCAGTACGGACTCATAGAATTCCGGCTTCTCTTGAGCCAGGATCATTTTCTTGTGGTCAACAGCTACGGACAGCGCTTCTTTGCCTGCACCGTAAACGATGGCAGGAACTTGGTCAGCTTGACGCAGGCGGCGGCTCGCACCTTTCCCCAGGTCAGAACGGACTTCAGCTTGGAATACGAAAGACATAGTATGTATCTCTTTTGGATGAATTTATGGTGCTAACTGCGACCGGTCAGCACCTCGCAAAACGAGCGCGAATACTACCATGGGCCAATCGCGGATACAAGGCTCATCCCGCGCTTTAACGCCCCTGCTCAAGGCGGGCAAATTGCTGTTGCCGCTGGGCCGGGCTCAGCGCATCAAATTGCGCCAGCGTCTCGGGGCGCGGGCAGTAAAGCACATCCCCCGTTCTGACCCGAATGCTCCGGCCAAGGTACTGCTGATTCTCCGCCACCAATGCCAATAAATAGCTGTAGGTATCGGCTCCCCGGGCGGCGGAGAGCTGATTGGCAATACGCCATAGCGTCTCCCCTGTGGCGACCTGATGACACAGGCTTTTTGTCCCGCCAGCCGAGTGGGACTGTGCAATATCGGCACTCATCCCCCTCTCATCTCCTTTGACCCCCCTCATCCCGTCAGTGCGCAACGTCAACCCAAGCTGAACCAGCAGGGGTTCGCTCTCACCACTGTTGTCAGGAATCTCAACGCCACCCAAAGCGTCTTGAGGCGTGCGAAATTCGGCAATAAAGGGGGCGATATATTGCTCGCTATAGCCAGGCTCACCACTCCCCTTCAATGCGGGTACCACAGCCGCAACAGTCTGGTCAGAGACCACCCCGTAAGCCATCTCATCGATGCGTCGCAGCCTTGCCAGATAAGTTTTGGAGAGCTGTGCCTCCCCCTCGAACAACTCGAAAGGAGGCACCAACCGGGCAGGAAAGAGGATCTGCCAACGACCATGCTTCTGCTTTTGGGCCAGCGGAGGAAACTGATTGCCCCGCCAGGCCGCAAACATCGCTGGCGGCGTGCGCACCAGCGGATAATATTCCGGGTTCAACTGCACCCAGGTTTGTTCCGCGATGGGTTGATAACCGCTGATCACCACCTGTGCCACACTCAACCAGATACCCAGCATCCTTACCTCCGGTTGAAAAGGGGCTGCCTGACAGGCAACCCCTTCCCACACTCTATATCAAGTAGTTAAAACAGACAGATATCAGCTTAACACTGCGCAATAGCATTCAGCACCCGTTTATCCGAAATGGGGTATGGCGTCCCCAGTTGCTGAGCGAAGAAGGAGACTCTCAACTCCTCGATCATCCAACGGATATTGGCCACCTCGCTAGGGATCAGCTGGGATTTGGGGATCTTGGCGAGCAGCGCCTTGTACTCCGACTCCACACTCTGCACCTTGAGCATGTAGACCCGATCCCGATTGGGATCGATAGCCAGTTTCTCTAGACGCCGCTCGATGGCACGCAGGTAGCGCAAGAGATCAGGCAACCGCAGCCAGCCAGTCTCGGTGACAAAGCCCTTGTGAATAAGGTTACCCAACTGCTGCTGGATATCGGACATGGCAAAAGCGGTGTCGAGCTGCATCTTCCCCTTGAGCCGCTTCTTGATCTCATGGGACAGCGTCAGTACGGCTTCCACCTGCTTGGCCACCTCCACCACCGCATCGTTGAGCTCGGCACGGACAAACTCCCTGAGCGCCTCGAAACCGGCCTCATCCCAGGCCATGCCGCCGTGCTGCTCAATCAGCTTGTCGCAGCCGCAGGCGATGCAGTCATCTATCAGCTCCGCCACCTTGCCAAAGGGGTTAAAATAGAGCCCCAGCTTGGCCTTGTTGGGCAGCTTCTCCTGCAGATACTTGATGGGTGATGGCACGTTGAGCAGCACCAGCCGGCGCTGACCGGCCCACATCAGCTGCTGCTGCACCACCGGGCTCTCCACCAGCTGGATGGCGACCGAATCCTTCTCGTCTACCAACGCCGGATAGGCTTTCACCTCGAAGCCGCCCCGCTTCTGGCTGTACTCCTTCGGCAGCTCGCCAAAGCTCCACAGAGTGAGGCCGGACTGCTCGATGTCATCGTCCGCCACTTGTGACAGGGTCTCCTGCACCTTGCCCCTCAGCGACTCTTTCAAGGCCTCCAGATCTTTGCCTTCCGCCACCTTCTTGTGTTTGTCGTCCACCACCCGGAAGGTGAGTTTCAGGTGATCGGGCACCGCTGCCCAGTCCCAAGATTCACGGGGCACGGTGACACCGGTCATACGGCGCAGCTGGCGCTCCATCTCGTCCAAGAGTGGCCCCTGCTCGGGGTTGATGCTGGCGAGCAGTGCATCGGCATAGTTCGGCGCAGGCACGAAGTTCTTGCGCATCGGCTTTGGCATCGACTTGATGAGAGCCACCAACAGCTCATGGCGCAGCCCCGGGATCAACCACTCGAACCCCTTCACCTCCACCTGATTCAGGAGCGGCAGCGGAATATGCAAGGTCACGCCATCCGCCGCCTCCCCCGGCTCGAACTGATAGGTCAGCTTGAGCTTGAGGCGCCCCTGCTGCCAGAAGTTGGGGTAGTCGAGATCGCTGATGTGGGCGGCATCCCCCTTCATCAGCATCTCTTTTTCGAAGTTGAGTAGCTCGGGATCCTGCTTTTGTGCCTCTTTCCACCACTTGTCGAAGTGACGGCTTGATATCACATCCTCCGGCAAGCGAGCATCGTAGAAGCGGAACAAGTCCTCATCATCCACCAGGATATCGCGTCGACGAGACTTGTGCTCCAGCGCCTCCACCTCCGCCAGCAGCTTGCGGTTATCGCTGAAGAAGCGGTGGCGGGTCTCGAAATCCCCCTCCACCAGGGCGCGGCGGATAAACAGTTCACGACACAGCGCCGGATCGATGCTGCTGAAGTTGATGGTACGCTCGTTGACCAGGGTCAGGCCATACAGAGTCACCTTCTCCTTGGCCATCACGGCGCCGTTTTTCTTCGACCAGTGAGGGTCGCTGTGGTGCAGCTTGATGAGGTGACCCGCCAGCGGCTCCACCCACTCGGGTTCAATCTTGGCGTTGATGCGGGCGTAGAGACGCGAGGTCTCCACCAGCTCGGCGGCCATCACCCACTTGGGCGGCTTCTTGAACAGACCCGAGGCCGGGAAGAGGTGGAAGCGACCGTTGCGGGCGCCAAGGAATTCGGGCTTTTCCAGATCCTTGTTGCCGATATGGCTCAAGAGGCCGGTCAGCAGCGCGCAGTGCACCGTCTTGAAATCTGCCGGTTCATGGTTGGCTTTAAAACCCAGCTCCTTGACCGTCTGACGCAGCTGGAAATGGATGTCCTGCCACTCGCGCACCCGCAGGTAGGAGAGAAACTCCTTCTGGCACATGCGGCGGAACGGATTGCTGCCAAGGGTATCCTGCTGCTCTTTCAGGTAGTTCCACAGATTGACGAAGGCGAGGAAGTCGGACTCCTTGTCTTCAAAACGTCTGTGCTGCTCGTCGGCGGCCTGCTTCTTCTCCATGGGCCGCTCGCGGGGATCCTGAATACTGAGAGCAGCGGTGATCACCATCACCTCGCTCAGGCAGCCAGTCTGCGCCGCGCTGATCACCATCTTCGCCAGACGCGGATCAAGGGGGATGCGCGAGAGCTGGCGTCCGGTCTCGGTCAGCTGCAGTTTGGCTTCGCGATCGCCGGTAGCGGGCAATTCCCTCACCGCCTCCAGTTCTTTGAGCAGGGTCAAGCCGTCCTTGAAATGGCGCGACTCAGGCGGCTCGACGAAGGGGAACGCCTCCATGTTGCCAAGGCCGAGCGCCAGCATCTGCAGGATGACGGAGGCCAGGTTGGTGCGCAGGATCTCGGGGTCGGTGAAGGCCGGGCGCCCGTTGAAATCCTCCTCGGAGTAGAGACGGATACAGATGCCGTCCGCCACCCGGCCGCAGCGCCCTTTACGCTGGTTGGCACTGGCTTGGGAGACCGGCTCGATGGGCAGGCGCTGCACCTTGGTGCGCCAGGAGTAGCGACTGATTCGGGCAGTACCCGGATCGATGACGTAACGAATGCCCGGCACCGTCAGCGAGGTCTCCGCCACGTTGGTGGCTAGCACTATGCGCCGTCCGGCGTGTTGCTGAAACACCTTGTTCTGCTCGGCGTTGG